>NZ_JAUSYO010000001.1:2854569-3171743 GCF_030816935.1 Arthrobacter sp. B3I9 | reverse complement strand
TCACCACGCCGACGCCGCTGGCCGCCAAGGCGATGCACCAGCACGCCTTCCTCCGTAAGGTCCTCCCGCTTTCCAACGGGATCGACGCCGCCGCCTACGAGCTCCGGGCCGGTGAAACCCTGGAACGCCATTCCAGCCCTACAGTGCTCTTTGTCGGCAGGCTCGCAGAGGAAAAGCACGTCGACGTGCTCATCGACGCCGTCGCCAAGACACCTGCCCAGCTGGACGTCCACCTCGACATCGTCGGCGGCGGGGAGGTCCGGCAAGGCCTCGAAGCCCAGGTAGCCCGGCTCGGCCTGCAGGACAGGGTGACGTTCCTCGGCCTGGCGACCGACGCTGAGCTGCGGAAGGCCTACCTGCAGGCGGACGTTTTCTGCATGCCCGGCACCGCCGAGCTCCAGTCGCTGGTCACTCTCGAGGCGATGTCGGCGTCCACCCCCGTACTGCTGGCCGATGCCATGGCGTTGCCGCACCTGGTGCGCGACGGAGAGAACGGCTACCTGTTCACGCCCAATGACAGCGACGACCTCTCCGCAAAGCTGGTCCGGCTGTTCACGCTTCCCGACGACCAGCTCGCTGCCATGGGCAAGACGAGCCGGGAGATGGTGGAGAACCACAGCCTCGAGCGCACGCTCCAGACGTTCGAAGACATCTACCGCGGAGCCAGCCACGACGACCTGGTCATCTGAGGTCCGTGGCGCGGCTGGCAGGCACCACCGGCTAATGTTGTTAGAGTGTTTTTTGCTCGTACGCGGCCCGGTCCAGGGGCCGGCGCCCGGGCGCACGGGGCTATAGCTCAGCTGGTTAGAGCGCGGGACTCATAATCCTAAGGTCCTCGGTTCAAGTCCGAGTAGCCCTACCTTCGCCGGAACCCGTTTCGGGATCCCCGCGGGAGCCGTGGCCGATGTTACGACGTCGGCCACGGCTTCTTTCGTTTGCCGGGAACTCTTCCGGGTATCCGGACCCCTCGCAGCCCGGCCGAGAGGCTTGCGGGCCGCCCTCCCGCTGCGGTAAGTTACTGGCCAGTAACATATTGCCGTGTGCGAACCGGGCCCTGCGGGGCAACCGCCCGCCACAAGTAAAGGAGCTCCATGTCCAAGGCTGCTGTCGACATCAACAACCTCCCCTACGCCGACGGGGACTTCTTCGCTTTCGAACAGTTGCTCAGCGGGAAAGAGCAGGACCGGCTGGCAGAGGTCCGGGAGTTCTTGGCCCGCGAGGTCAAGCCGATTGCGGTGGACTGCTGGAACCGGGGCGAGTTCCCGATGGAGCTCATTCCGAAGCTGGCCGAGATCGACCTGGTCAGTCCGGTCCGCAGGCAGGGCTATTCGAACCTGTTCGCCGGGATCCTGCACGCCGAAGCCACCCGGGCCGACTCGTCCATTGCTACCTTCATGGGCGTCCATGACGGACTCTTCACGGGCTCAATTGAGGCACTCGCCTCGAAGGAGCAGCAGGACGCCTGGCTGCCGGACATCTACTCCCTCAAGAAAATCGGCGCCTTCGGGCTGACTGAACCGCTCGGCGGTTCCGACGTCGCCGGCGGCACCCGTACGACTGCCCGCCGCGAAGGCGGCAGCTGGATCCTCAACGGGGAAAAGCGCTGGATCGGCAACGCCACGTTCTCCGACTGGGTGGTGGTCTATGCCCGCGATCTGGCCGACAACCAGGTCAAGGGGTTCCTCGTGGACACCAAGGCGGAGGGCTACAGTGCCACCAAGATCGAGAACAAGATCTCGCTCCGCACCGTGCAGAACGCCGACATCACGCTCAAAGACGTCGTGGTTCCGGAGTTCTTCAAGCTGGCCAACGCCAACAGCTTCCGCGACACCAACAAGGTCCTCAAGGTCACCCGCCTCGCGGTAGCCTGGCAAGCCGTCGGGCAGCAGCTGGCTGCCTTCGACGTTGCCCGGCGTTACGCCGTCGAGCGCCACCAGTTCGGCCGCCCGCTGGCCTCCTTCCAGCTTGTGCAGCAGCAGCTCGTCCAGATCCTCGGCAACGCCGTGAGCTCCATGGGCATGATGGTCCGGCTCTCGCAGCTCGAGGACGCCGGCCAGGCCAGGGACGAGCAGTCGGCCTTGGCCAAGGCCTTCACCACGGCCCGCATGCGCGAAAGCGTGGCGATCGGACGCAGCCTGCTCGGCGGCAACGGCATCGTGACGGACTACGAGATGGCGAAGGTGTTCGCCGACGCCGAAGCCATCTACTCCTACGAAGGCACGCACGAGATCAACACCCTCGTCACCGGCCGGGCGATCACCGGGATCTCCGCCATCGTCTAGGGTTGCGGCCAACCCGGCTCTAGCGTCGCGGCCAGCCCGGCGCCTGGAATTGCGGCTAACCGGGCGCCGGGTCCAGCGGCGGCAGCAGGACGGAAGGCCGCAGGTCCATCACGAACGCCAGCGGGTTGACGTAGTCCTCGCCGCGCCGCACGCCCCAGTGGACGCACGGTGATGTGGCGCAGTGGCCGGGCAGGACGGTGCCCAACGATCCGCCTTCCGCGACATAGGCACCCTTTACCAGCTCGCTCTGCACAGGTTCGAAACTGCTCTTCAGGCCGTTGCCGTGGTCGAGAGTGATGACGGGCCGGTCCACGACGACCCCGACGAAACTCACGGTTCCTGACGCCGGAGCGGTGACCGGTGCGCCGAAGGACGTGGCCGCGAGGTCGACTCCCCGGTGGCCGCGCAGCCACGGCTTGGGCGGTGGCTCGAAGGCACGCAGGACCGCGGGTTCCGGGCTCAGCGGCCAGCTCCAGCCGGCCGGCTCTGGCGGCGCCGCCGGTACTGGCTCTGATGGCGCCGCCGGCCCCGTCGGCACGAGTTCCGCGGTCGCAGACGCCGCAGGCACGGGCGGTGCAGGACCACTCGCTCCGGCCACGACGGGGGAGAGGGCCAGGACCAAAGCCGCAAGCAGGGTGTGGGTCTTCATGGACCCACTCTGCCCGGGCCTCCTGGACAGCCGGCAGCCCCAGCCCCAGCCATGTGGACAAGTTCCGGCAGCGCCTCCTGCAGCCCCGGGTGGCCGCGGAAAACCGTCCGGTCCGGCAGTGCTCCTGTAGTACACTTGGTGGAGCAGTTTGCTGTGCCCTCACGCTGAATCAAGGTAATTGTTAAGCCGGCACGCCTCATTCAGGGGTGCGGGGGAGCAGCGGCTGACTACGCGTATCCAGCCCTCACCATTCGAAGCCTAAATTCTTCAGAGTGCGGAGGACTGTGCCTCTTGCGGTCCGGGCTCTTAATCCGGGTGAGTGGCGCAGTGGATGCCAGGAGCAACGCCCGCCTGGGTGATTGCTAATCAACCGTCAACTATTGGCAGGGTAAGACAGCCCATGGGCTCTCTCATGAATGACCTGCCGGAAGGAGCGCCGGCATGCCCGTCGTAACTATGCGCCAGCTGCTTGACAGCGGCGTCCACTTTGGACACCAGACCCGTCGTTGGAACCCGAAGATGAAGCGCTTCATCTTCACGGAGCGCAACGGCATCTACATCATTGACCTTCAGCAGTCGCTGTCCTACATCGACCGCGCCTTCGAGTTCGTGAAGGCCACCGTCGCACACGGCGGCACCGTCCTCTTCGTCGGCACCAAGAAGCAGGCACAGGAAGCCATCGCCGAGCAGGCCACCCGCGTTGGCCAGCCGTACGTGAACCAGCGTTGGCTCGGCGGTATGCTGACCAACTTCCAGACGGTCTCCAAGCGCATCCAGCGCATGAAGGAACTCGAAGAGATCGACTTCGACGACGTCGCCGGCTCCGCTTACACCAAGAAGGAACTGCTGCTCCTTCGCCGTGAGCTCACCAAGCTGGAAACCAACCTCGGCGGTATCCGCAACCTGACCAAGGCACCGTCCGTGCTCTGGATCGTGGACACCAAGAAGGAACACCTCGCTGTTGACGAGGCCAAGAAGCTGAACATCCCGGTTGTTGCCATTCTTGACACCAACTGCGATCCGGACGAAGTCGACTTCCCGATCCCGGGCAACGACGACGCCATCCGCTCCGTCAACCTCCTGACCCGCGTTGTGGCCGACGCCGTTGCTGAGGGCCTGATCGCCCGCAACCAGCGCGCAACCGGCACCACCGAAGCTCCGGAAGAACCCCTGGCTGAGTGGGAGCGCGAGCTCCTCGAAGGCAGCAAGGCCGAAGCCGCTGCCGCCGCTCCGGAAGCCGAGGCAGCTCCGGCCGCCGAAGAGGCTCCCGCTGCCGAGGCCGCCCCGGTTGCCGACGACGCCGCTGGCGAAACCAAGTAGCTCGTCAGTTCACTGACAAGTAAATCTGGACCTCCCCACGCGCTGTCCGCGGCGCCGGGGTACCGACAGGATGGCCGCTCACCGCGTGAGCAGCCGTCCTGTCGGTCCGTACACCACACACATTTCTAGACAGAGGGGTTCACATGGCGAACTACACTGCCGCTGATATCAAGGCACTGCGCGAGCGCACGGGCGCCGGCATGATGGATGTCAAGAAGGCTCTTGACGAAGCCAACGGTGACGCCGAGAAGGCCATCGAAATCATCCGCATCAAGGGCTTGAAGGGCGCTACCAAGCGCGAAGGCCGCTCCACCGCAGAAGGCCTGGTTGCTGCCAAGGTCGCCGGCGGCGTGGGCGTGATGATCGAAGTCAACTGCGAGACCGACTTCGTCGCCAAGGCTGACAAGTTCATCCAGCTCGCCGACAAGGTCCTCACCGTTGCAGTCGAGTCCGGCGCTGCCGACCTCGAGACCCTGCTGGCCACCGAGGTCGACGGCAAGCCGCTGTCCGAGGTTGTCATCGAAGAGGGCGCAGTTCTCGGCGAAAAGGTCGTTGTCCGCCGCATCTCCCGCATCGAGGGTGCAACGGTCGACGCTTACCTGCACAAGACCTCCAAGGACCTCCCGGCCCAGGTCGGCGTCCTGTTCGCTGTCGACGGCGAAGGCGAAGCCGCTGCTGCCGCAGCTCACGACGTTGCCGTTCACGTCGCCGCGATGTCCCCGAACTACCTCTCCCGCGAGGATGTTCCGGCCGAGCTCGTCGAATCCGAGCGCCGCATCGCCGAGGAGACGGCCAAGGCTGAAGGCAAGCCCGAGGCCGCAATGACCAAAATTGTCGAAGGCCGTGTCACGGGCTTCTACAAGGGCGAGGTTCTCCTCGACCAGGCATTCGCCAAGGACGCCAAGAAGTCCGTCGCGCAGGTCCTCGAAGAGGCCGGCGTCAAGGGCACCGCGTTCACGCGTTTCCGCGTCGGTTCCTAGTTCAGGAACCGTCCGGCATTAGCCAGGCGCGCTAAGGGGGTGGTCACCGAGGTGGCCACCCCTTTTGCATGCGATGCGGACACCGGCCAGGGTGGAATGACGCCTTTGGCCCCCGGCACGATAACCTTTTTTCAGAGTTCACCAACGGGAAGGCACCATGGAAACCGTCACCAATTCAGCCCAGCCGAAGAAGAGCCGGCGCAGAGTCCTGTTGAAGCTTTCCGGGGAAGTCTTCGGCGGCGGGAAGCTGGGCGTTGACCCGGACACCGTGCGTGACGTGGCCAAGCAGATCGCAGCGGCCGTGCCCGACGTCGAGGTGGCAATCGTCGTTGGCGGCGGCAACTTCTTCCGGGGCGCGGAACTGTCGCAGAGCGGGATGGATCGTTCCCGAGCCGACTACATGGGGATGCTGGGCACCGTAATGAACTGCCTGGCCCTCCAGGACTTCCTGGAGCAGGCCGGCGTCGAGACCCGCGTGCAGAGCGCCATCACGATGGGCCAGGTGGCCGAGGCGTACATTCCGCGCCGTGCCATCCGCCATATGGAGAAAGGCCGCGTCGTCATCTTCGGCGCCGGCGCCGGACTCCCGTACTTCTCCACCGACACGGTCGCGGCGCAGCGCGCCATGGAGGTCCACGCCGACGTCGTCCTGATGGCCAAGAGCGGCGTCGACGGCGTATACACCGCCGACCCGAAAAAGGACCCGACGGCCGAGAAGCTTTCCCGCCTGAGCTACGACGACGCCCTGCGCCGCGATATCCGGGTGATGGACCAGACCGCGATGACCATGTGCAAGGACAACAACCTCACCATGGTGGTCTTCGGCATGGAGGGTGAAGGCAACGTCACGCGTGCCATCCTGGGCGAGGACCTCGGCACCGTGGTCACCCCCTAGCTACGGCTAGGATGTTTTGAGGACAGTTCCGCTCCCCGGACCAGGGGGCCACCAGGCGGATAAGACAGACGGAACCAAGACCGCGCAGCGTTCCCGCCAGCCGGGATGCACCAATTTCTGAGGAGAGACCGTGATCGAAGAAACCTTGCTCGAAGCCGGGGACAAGATGGACAAGGCGGTTGAGGTAGCCAAGGAAGACTTCGCCTCGATCCGCACGGGACGGGCGACGCCGGGCCTGTACAACCGTGTGCTCGTGGAGTACTACGGCTCGCCGACACCGCTGCAGCAGCTGGCTTCCTTCGCCGTTCCGGACGCCCGCACCATCCTCATCACGCCGTTCGACAAGACCGCCCTGCGCGACATCGAACGGGCCCTCAGTGACTCTGAGGTGGGCGCCAACCCGTCCAACGACGGCAATGTCATCCGGATCACCATTCCCGAGCTGACCAAGGAGCGGCGCAAGGAATACGTCAAGATCGTCAAGTCCAAGGGCGAGGATGCCAAGGTCTCCATCCGCAACATCCGCCGCAAGGCCAAGGAGTCCCTGGACAAGCTCGTCAAGGACGGCGAGGCCGGCGAGGACGAGGGCAGCCGCGCCGAGAAGGAACTGGACGCCATGACGAAGGCGCACGTCGAAGGCATCGACGATCTGCTCAAGCGCAAGGAAGCCGAGCTGCTCGAGGTCTGATGGGTCAGGCACAGCAGGCCCCCGGGCCACCCCTCCGGGGGCCGGGCAAGCAGCGCAGTAACCCGACGCCCAAAGCCGGCAGGAACCTTCCAGCCGCCACTGCGGTGGGCCTTGGCATGCTCTTCCTCGTCCTGGGCGGACTGCTGTTCCTGCCGCTGGGCTTCGTGCTCGTCACCACCACGTTCGCGGTTTTCGGCGTCTGGGAGATCTTCCGGGCGCTGGAAGCCGCCGGCACCAGGCTGCCCATCATCCCGGTGATGGCCGGAACGGTGGCCATGCCGCTCGGCGCTTACTTCGGCGGCTCGGAAAGCCTGCTTTTCGCCATGCTGATCAGCAGTGTGGCCGTTTTGCTGTGGCGCTCCCTGGAGGGTGCGGCCGGTTCTGCGCGCGGCATTTTCGCGGGAGTCTTCACCCTGGCGTGGGTTCCGTTCCTGATCAGCTTCGCGGTGCTGCCCCTGCACACCTCCGGCGGCCGGACCCCGGTGGGGCTCTGGCCCGAGGGTGTCGTTCCGCCAGGCGCCTGGCAGATCGTGACCCTGCTGCTGCTGGTGGTCTCCAACGACACCTTCGGCTACCTCGTCGGAGCCTCGCTGGGGAAGCACCCGATGGCGCCCAAAATCAGCCCCAAGAAGACCTGGGAAGGCTTCGGAGGTTCCATCGCCGGGGCGATGGTGATCGGGGTGCTGGCCTGCCTCTTCGTGCTGGACAAGCCCTGGTGGGTGGGCGCGGTGCTCGCCGTCGGCATGGTCGCGGCAGCCACGGCCGGGGACCTGGCCGAATCCATGGTCAAGCGCGAACTGGGCATCAAGGACATGAGCAGCATCCTGCCCGGCCACGGGGGAGTTATGGACCGGCTGGATTCGATCGTCTTCGCTTCGCCGGTGGCCTTCATCCTCTTTTCGGCCGTCGCCGGCACTTAACTCGGCTTCGCTCCACACCCCCGGCCCATAGAATGGTGCCAGCTAACAGCCGAACGGCATTGAAGGAAACATGGTTACAGTGGACATTCAACGGCAGATTCCTGCTTCCTTTGACCGCGTGCAGCGGAACCAGTACGGCTACAACGCCAAGCAGGTTGATCAGTTCCTGGAGCGCGCACGGGTGTCGTTTGAAGCCCAGGGTTCCGCCGGGCGTCCGGTGAAGAGCGCAGACGTCCGGGCAGTGACCTTCGACCCCGTCAAGGGCGGCTATTCAGCCGCCGGCGTCGATGCCGCCCTGGACCGGCTCGAGGACGTCCTTGCCCTGCGCGAGCGCGATGAGCTGATCGGGGAACGCGGCGAGGAAGCCTGGCTCCGGGAGATCGGCCGGCTCGCCGGCCTGCTGCGCGGACGTCTCCACCGCCCCGATGGCGAGCGGTTCCGCCGTCCCAGTAAAGCCAAGGCGCGCAGCTACAACACCGCCGACGTCGATGACCTGTGCCATGAGTTGATCGGCTACCTGGAATCGGAGCGCCCGCTGAGCGTCGACAACGTCCGGCGGGCCGTCTTCCGGCCGGCCATGGGCCGCGACGGCTACGAGGAAAGCCAAGTGGACGCGTTCCTTGACCGTGTCGTCCAGCTGATGGCCGCCATCGACTGACGGCGGGGGTTCTAACCGGTCGTTCTTACCGGATGTTCCTAACTGGGCGTTCCTGCCGGGGGGTTCCTACCGGTCCGTCGCAAGCGGCCGTTCGGGGGTGTGCAGCCGCGTCATCAGCCGGGTGATCGTGCGGGGCACCCGGTGCTTCGTGGCCCGGGACACAAGGACCATGACGGCAAAGGCCGCCGGGACCGTCCACGCAGCGGGCTGCGCCAGCCAGGGCGGCGTGGCGGCGCTGCCCAGCAGGGAGCCGGCCACCATGGCCCCGCCGCACAGCAGGCCGCCGGTCACCATCCCGGCGATGGCCCCTGCATCCGTCAGTCCGGTCCACCAGATCCCCAGCAGCAGCACCGGGCAGATAGTCGAGGCCGTGAACGCAAACACCAGTCCCACGCTTCCGGCCAGCGCCTGGGAATCCGTCATGGACGCGATCCCCAACGGCACGACGGCGGAGAGGACCGCCGCGAGCCGGAAGCCCCGGACGCTGCCGCCGAGCACGTCCTGGCTGATGACGCCGGCGAGTGAGACCACCAGCCCGGACGTCGTGGAAAGGAAGGCAGCGAAGGCCCCTGCCACGACCAGGGCGGACAGCAGGTCCCCCGTGGGGCCGCCGATCATCCGGCCCGGCAGCAGCAGCACCAGCGCATCGGCCTGGCCGCTCCGGGCCAGATCGGGGGCGAAGAGTCGTCCGGTCAGGCCGTAGGCGGTGGGAAACAGGTAGAAGACCGAGAGCAGGCCCAGCACGATCAGGGTGGTCCGCCGCGCGGACTGGCCGTCCGGGTTCGTGTAGAACCGCACCAGCACGTGGGGCAGGCCCAGCGTGCCGAACAGCAGTGCCACCAGCAGGGAGATGTTCTGGTACGGGCTCGCCGGGACCGCGGCGGTGGGGTTCGCCCCGGCCTCGGCTACGGCGGGCGCGCCGTTTCCGGCCAGCACGAACAGGATAAACAGGACGGGCACGGCCAGCGCGGTCAGCTTGAGCCAGTACTGGAACGCCTGGACGAAGGTGATGGAGCGCATCCCGCCGGCCACTACGGTCACGCAGACAACGGCGACGACGGCCACCTGGCCCACCCAGGCCGGCAGTCCGGTGGTGATCCGGATGGCCAGCGCGGCGCCGTGCAGCTGCGGGACGATGTACAGCCAGCCGACCAGGACCACGACGATGCTGGTCACGCGGCGGACCGTCCGGGAGTCCAGCCGGGCTTCGGTGAAGTCGGGAATGGTGTACGCGCCGGAACGCCGCAGCGGTGCGGCCACGAAGAGCAGCAACATTAGGTACCCGGCCGTGTAACCCACCGGGAACCACAGGGCATCCGTGCCGGAGAGCAGGATCAGCCCGGCAACCCCAAGGAAGCTGGCGGCGGAGAGGTACTCCCCGCCGATTGCCGAGGCGTTCCACCAGGGCCGGACGGTGCGCGAGGCCACGTAGAAATCCCCGGTGGTGCGCGAGATCCGGAGGCCGTAGAAACCGATGACCGCCGTCGCGAGAGAGACGGCGGCGAACGCCGCGATGCCGACGGCCGGGTTCACCGGTGCCTCACTTGTCTCCGGCGAGGTCCCGGTACCGGGCCTCGTTCCGGGCTGCCGTCCGCACGTACAGCCAGGCGCTGAGGCCGGTCACGGGATAGATCCCGGCGCCCAGCAGGACCCAGTCGAACGGCAGCCCTGCAATGGTCGAGTGCGCCAAGCCGGGAACCAGTCCCAGCATCAGCACAAAGGCAAGCAGGATCAGCAGGAACCCGACCGCCACCACAAGGCCCAGCCGCAGTTGGGAGCGGATCAGCGAGCGGATGAAGATCTGGCCGGCGTCGGATTGCTCCGCGGCGTCGCGGGCGGCGGCGGATGATCGGGCCGCCTGCCCCGTCCCGTTCGGAGGCGAACTGCGCGAAGTGAGGGCGCGAGGTGCGGTGACGCGGACGCGGGTCATACGTGCGGCCGGATCCGCGTCGACTCCAGCTTCTCCCGCACGGACGGCAGGTGCCGCCGGCTGATCGGCAGGTCAGCCCCGGCCACGGTGACGCTGGGGCGTGCCGCCGCGAGCTTGAGGTGGCTCACATGGCCAAGCGCGATCAGGTAGGAACGGTGCGTGCGGATGAAGCCGGCGTCGGACCATTGCTGCTCGAGATCGGCCAGCGGGACCCGGATCAGATAACTCGCGTCCGAAGTATGGAGCCGGGCGTAGTCGCCCTGCGCCTGGACGTAGCTGACGTCCTCCCGGCGGATCATCTTGGTGTGGCCGCCCAGGTCCACCGTGATCATCTCCGGCGCCGGCGCGCCGTCCCGGAGCAGCTCGCTGATCCTGCCGATGGATTTTGCCAGCCGCTCGGCCCGCACGGGCTTCAGCAGGTAGTCCACTGCCGCCAGCTCGAACGCTTCCAGCGCGCGTTCCTCGTCAGCGGTGACGAACACAACGGCCGGGGGCCGGGCACTGCGGGCGATGGCCCGGGCAATGTCCAGGCCGGAGAGGGCGGGCATATGGATGTCGAGGAACACCGCGTCGACCTCTGCGGCTTCGAGCACCCGCAGGGCCTCCGCGCCGGAGGAGGCGCGGTGGATGGTACCTATCCGGTCATCCCTGCCGAGCAGGTATGCCAGTTCCTCGACGGCGGGAAGCTCGTCATCGGCGACGAGGACGTTAATCATGGGTCAAGACTACTGCCGTGGACATTCCGGACCGCATCAGGCAAGGGATCAGGCGTCGTGGCGGGGCTGTGATTTGGGCACCCGCATCGTGATGAGTGTGCCTTCCCCGGGAGCCGTCTCAATCACGAGCCCGCACTCCTCGCCATAGACCTGGCGCAGCCGGGCGTCGACGTTGCGCAACCCGACGTGGTCGCCGTCGCTGTGCCCCGCCAGGACGGACCGCAGTTGTTCCGGGTCGATGCCCACGCCGTCGTCCTCGATGGTGACCTCGGCGAAGGCGCCGGAGTCCTCCGCGGTGATGGAAATGTGCCCCGGACCCCCCTTCGCCTCGAGCCCGTGCCGGACCGCGTTCTCGACGAGCGGCTGCAGGCTGAGGAAGGGGATCACCGTGCTGAGCACCTCGGGGGCGATCCGGAGGCTCACCTGGACGCGGTCACCGAACCGGGCACGTTCCAGCAGCAGATAACGGTCAATGCAGCGCAGTTCCTCGGCGAGGGTGGTGAAGTCGCCGTGCCGGCGGAACGAATAGCGGGTGAAGTCGGCGAATTCCACCACGAGCTCGCGGGCCCGCACGGGGTCGGTGTTGATGAAGGAAGCAATCGCATTCAGCGAGTTGTAGATGAAGTGCGGGCTGATCTGGGCGCGGAGGGCCCGGACCTCCGCCTCCATCAGGAGGGTCCGCGAGGCGTCGAGTTCCGCCAGTTCCACCTGGGTGGCCACCCACTCGGCCACCTCACCCGTGGCGCGGACAAGCCCCGCCCCGGCGGAGGGCGCCAAGGCCGCCACGACGCCCACCACCCGGGTGCCGGCCTTGATCGGTGCGATGACGACGGCGCCCTCCGCGTCCGGCGGCTGCGCCGGGGAACCGCCGGTGGCCGCCAGTTGCAGCTCGGCGGCGGGGACCACGGCGGTGTGGCCGCCGTCGAGCACCCGGGCGGCAAGCCCCATCAGCGCCGGCTTGAGTTCCTCGCCGGCCCCGTCCCAGGCGAGCACCCCGGCCGTGTCGGTGATCGCGAGCGCGTCACAGCCCAGGAGGCTGCGCAGCTGCCGGCTGGCCTTGGCCGCGCCGGCGGGGTTAAGGCCGGTGCGCAGGTGCTGTCCTGCGCGGGACGCGGCGTGCAGGGTCTTGTAGGTGGCCTGCTCGGCGTCGGTGCCGAGGTCCCGGAAGGAGCGGAGGACCTTGAGGCCAACCGCGACGACGACGGCGATCGCCATGGCGATCACGGCGATGGCGGCGGCGGTGTACAGCGGAGAATCCGGCATGCTGCCCAGCGTATCGCGGGGCCGGCGGCGTATTGCGCCCGCCGTTGGGCGCAGCATCAGGACCGCTGAGCGACGCAGGGCTCCGCGGAGCTGGAATCTGGACTGCACCGGTTGCACAGTGATTGAAGTCACATTGGCGGCGGACTGTCCACGTGCAGCGACGGCAGCCGGTGTGCACCGCCAGTCTCAATGAGGAGGAACGATGGGTCACGACGCCCCAGAAACGGACGCAGCGGCGGCCGTGGACTTCAAGGAAGTCCAGTCGACGGAGCAGTTCCAGGAACTGCGCAAACGTCACCGCAGCTTCGTCTTTCCGATGGCCATAGCGTTCTTGCTCTGGTATTTCGCCTACGTTCTGCTGGCCGACTATGCAGTCGGCTTCATGTCCACCAAGGTGTGGGGCAACATCAATGTCGGCCTGATCCTTGGCCTGCTCCAGTTCGTGTCCACCTTCGCTATCACGGGCTGGTACGTCAGCTACTCCAACCGCAAGCTTGACCCGATCGCCGCGGAGATCCGCCACGGGATTGAAGGCCACGAATTCGATGCAGACGGCAACAAGATCAGCGGGGTAAACAAATGACAGTCCTGGTTCCCGCAGTGAACGTAGCGGACCTCAAGGACACCACGCTGCTGAACATGGGCATCTTCGCCCTGTTCGTCGCGATCACCATGGTGATCGTGATCAAGGCCAGCCGCAACAACAAGACCGCGGCCGACTACTACGCCGCCGGACGTTCGTTCAGCGGCTCGCAGAACGGAACGGCCATTGCCGGCGATTACCTTTCCGCAGCCTCCTTCCTGGGCATCACCGGCGCGATTGCGGTCAACGGCTACGACGGTTTCATGTACTCCATCGGCTTCCTCGTCGCCTGGCTTGTCGCCTTGCTGCTGGTCGCGGAACTGCTGCGCAACACCGGCAAGTTCACTATGGCGGATGTGCTCTCCTTCCGTCTCAAGCAGCGCCCGGTGCGCATTGCGGCCGCCATCTCCACCCTTGCGGTGTGCTTCTTCTACCTTCTGGCCCAGATGGCCGGTGCGGGCAGCCTGATCTCACTCCTGCTGGGCATCAGCGACTGGGGCGGACAGGCCCTGGTCATCATCGTCGTCGGCGCCCTGATGATCATGTATGTGTTGATCGGCGGCATGAAGGGCACCACCTGGGTGCAGATCATCAAGGCCATGCTGCTGATTGCCGGCGCCGCGGTGATGACCTTCTGGGTCCTTGCGATCTACGGCTTCAACCTTTCCGACTTGCTCGGCGGCGCGGTCGAGACCGCGAAGAACCCGGCCGTGCTGAACCCCGGCCTGCAGTACGGCAAGTCCGACACCTCCAAGCTCGACTTCATGTCCCTCGGCCTGGCACTGGTACTTGGGACCGCAGCCCTGCCGCACGTGCTGATGCGCTTCTACACTGTGCCCACCGCCAAGGAAGCCCGCAAGTCCGTGGTGTGGTCCATATGGCTGATCGGCCTGTTCTACCTGTTCACCCTGGTCCTCGGCTACGGTGCCGCAGCGCTGGTCGGCGCTGAGACGGTCAAGGCGGCCCCGGGCGGGGTCAACTCGGCTGCGCCTTTGCTCGCCTTCCACCTGGGCGGCCCGCTGCTGCTGGGCTTTATTTCGGCCGTCGCCTTTGCCACCATCCTCGCGGTCGTCGCCGGCCTGACCATTACCGCCGCGGCATCCTTTGCCCATGACATCTACGCCAACGTGATCGCCAAGGGCAAGGCCGATGCTGTTACCGAGGTGAAGGTTGCCCGCCGCACGGTGGTGGTCATCGGCATCCTCGCCATCGTCGGCGGCATCTTCGCCAACGGCCAGAACGTCGCGTTCCTCGTGGCGCTCGCGTTCGCAGTGGCCGCCTCGGCCAACCTGCCCACCATCATCTACTCGCTGTTCTGGCGCAGGTTCACCACCCAGGGCGCCCTCTGGAGCATGTACGGCGGCCTCGGTTCGGCCATCATACTGATTGCGCTCTCCCCGGTGGTGTCAGGGACCAAGACCTCCATGATCCAGGGCGCCAACTTCGCCGTCTTCCCGCTGAGCAACCCCGGCATTGTCTCCATTCCGCTCGCCTTCTTCCTGGGCTGGCTGGGTACGGTGCTGGATAAGAAGCTGGAGGACACCACCAAGCAGGCCGAAATGGAAGTCCGTTCCCTCACAGGAGTGGGCGCCGAAAAGGCCACCGACCACTAGGTCCCTAAAGCCGGCAGCCGGCAGTTGCACCGGCCGTTGCAACAGGAGCTCCCGTGCGGTTCAGACCGCACGGGAGCTCCTCTTGTCTGCAGCATGTTGCTTTGCCGAGCGCCGGCGCGTGGGCCACCCGAACTGCCCGCAGCTCAGCCTTCCGCAGCGCCCCGCTCGAGCAACGGCTGGATCCGGAACGGAATCAGCTCGCCCATGGCCAGTGCCGTGTCCGTTCGGTCCACGCCGTCGCAGGCGAGGATCTTTCCGTTGATCCGGAACAGGTCCTCGGCGTCCAGGGCCACGACGCGCAGCAGCAGATCCGCCGAGCCGGTCAGGCCGTAGCCTTCCAGGATTTCGGGGATGTCGGCGAGCGCCTCCGCCAGCGTGCCCAGTTTCTGCTGCTGGACGTGCACCGAAATGAAGGCCATCAGGGGATAGCCCAGCGAGGCGGGATTGATGCGCCGTTCGAAGGAGAGGAAGACGTGCTTCTTCTCCAGCTGCGCCATCCGCGCCTGCACGGTATTCCGCGACAGGCCGAGCCGTTGGGCCAGCGCGACCACAGTCCCGCGCGGGTCCCGGGCCATGGCCGACAGCAGTCGGGTGTCGGTGCCATCCAGGGTTTGCATAATGCGCAAGATTAGCACGGTCTCCGGCACCGGGGCAGGGCACAATGCTCAATTTTTGACGAAGTGGTTGTACCCCCTGTCCTTTGTGAGTAGGGTCACAATTATCCGGGGCAACGGGGCCCGGGCGGCCGGTGTGCCCGGGGATCACGAGTCCCCAGAGCACCGGTCAGACGACGTCAGAAGGTTGCGGACAAAATGTTTACCGACGACGCGGGCAAGGGCGGCATTGCCGCCGGCGGCCCCGGAAACAGCGCAGAATCGAGCAGGCGGACTGGCGGGGACCTCGTCCAGCTGATCACTCCGGGGGGTGAACGGGTCAGCCATCCGGAGTTCGACTCCTGGATCCGCGATGTCAGCGACGAGCAGCTCGGCGCACTCTACGAAGACATGGTGGTGATCCGCCGGATCGACGCCGAGGCGACCGCCCTGCAGCGCCAGGGCGAGCTGGCCCTGTGGCCCCCGCTGCTTGGCCAGGAGGCGTCGCAGATCGGTTCGGCCAGGGCCCTCCGGGACGACGACTTCGTCTTTCCCAGCTACCGCGACAACGGCGTCGCCTACTGCCGGGGAGTCAACATTGAGGACATTGTGCGGGCCTGGCGTGGCAACGCACTCTCCGGCTGGGACCCCTTTACCGTGAACGTCGCGACCCAGCAGATCATCATTGGCAGCCAGACCCTGCACGCCACGGGCTACGCCATGGGGATCCAGAATGACGGCGCCGATTCGGTGGCGGTGGCCTACTTTGGCGACGGCGCCACCAGTGAGGGCGACGTCAATGAAGCCCTGGTCTTCGCGGCAAGCTTCCAGGCGCCGGTGGTGTTCTTCTGCCAGAACAACCACTGGGCCATCTCCGAGCCCGTCAAGGTGCAGTCCCACATCCAGATCGCGGACCGTGCCGCGGGCTTCGGCATCCCCAGCATGCGCGTCGACGGCAACGACGTCCTGGCCGTGATGGCGGCTACCCGCATCGCCCTCGACAGGGCACGGCATGGGGGCGGTCCCACCTTCATCGAGGCCGTCACCTACCGGATGGGCCCGCACACGACGGCGGATGACCCCACCCGGTACAGGGATGCCAACGAGCTCGAGGACTGGGCCGCCAAGGACCCGATTGCCCGGGTGAAGCACCTTCTGGAACGCAAGGGCCTGCTGACGGGGGAACTCGAGGCCACCGTCGCCGCGAAGGCGGACGCCGTCGCCAAGGCGCTGCGGGCCGGAACCATCAACATGCCCGACCCGCAGCCGCTGGATATCTTCAAGCACGTCTACAGCACGCCGAATTCCTGGCTTGACCGCCAGCAGGACCACTATTCCCGCTACCTGGCTTCGTTCGGTGACCCCGCAGAGGCCGCTTCTGAAGAAGGTGCACGCTGATGACCCAGATGACCTTTGCCCGAGCCCTTAATGCGGGCCTGCGCAAGTCCCTTGAAAGCGATTCCAAGGTGATCCTGATGGGGGAGGACATCGGCTCGCTCGGTGGCGTTTTCCGTGTCACCGACGGGTTGCAGAAAGACTTCGGCAAGCACCGCGTCGTGGACACGCCGCTTGCCGAGTCCGGCATCCTGGGCACCGCTGTGGGCCTGGCCTACCGCGGATACCGCCCGGTGGTGGAGATCCAGTTCGACGGTTTCATCTATCCGGCGTTCGACCAGATCGTCAGCCAGGTTGCCAAGATGCACTACCGCACCCAGGGCGCCGTGAAGATGCCGGTCACCATCCGCGTTCCGTTCGGGGGCGGCATCGGCTCGCCGGAACACCACTCCGAATCCCCGGAGGCATACTTCACGCACACCTCGGGTCTTCGCGTGGTGAGCGTGTCCAATCCGCAGGATGCCTACACGATGATCCAGCAGGCCATTGCCTGCGACGATCCGGTGCTCTACTTCGAACCGAAGCGCCGCTACCACGACAAGGGCGAGGTGGATGAGTCCCAGGACCACCGGGCCGCTCTGCCCATGGAAAAGGCCCGCGTGGTGGCCGAGGGCAAGGATGTGACCCTGGTGGCCTACGGACCCCTCGTCAAGACAGCAAAGGATGCCGCCCTCGCCGCTGCCGATGAGGGCGTCTCGGTGGAGGTCATCGACCTGCGCTCGCTGGCCCCGCTCGACTTCGCCACTTTGGAGGCCTCTGTCCGCAAAACCGGCCGGCTCGTCATCACGCATGAGGCGGCGCAGTCCGGCGGGATCGGTGCGGAAGTGGCTGCCAGCATCACGGAACGCTGCTTCTACCACCTTGAAGCCGCCCCGGTCCGGGTGACGGGCTTCGACGTCCCGTACCCGTACTCAAAGCTTGAAATGCACCACCTGCCCGGCCTGGACAGGATCCTGGACGGCGTCGACCGTGCCCTTGCCCGCCCCAACTCACTCAGCGGGCTGGAAGGATGACCGCAACCATGATCAAGGAATTCAGGCTGCCTGACCTCGGCGAAGGTCTCACCGAATCGGAAATCGTTGCCTGGAAGGTGGCAGTGGGGGACACGGTCTCCCTCAACCAGATCATTGCCGAGGTGGAGACCGCCAAGGCAGTTGTCGAGCTGCCCTCCCCGTTCGCCGGCGTCATCACCGCCTTGCACGAGCAGCCGGGCACCGTCGTCGAAGTCGGAAAGCCGATCGTGTCCTTCGAGGTTGAGGGCGACGACGGCGGAGGGGTCCCGCCCGGCCCGGACGACGCTGCCGGCCAGGAGGCGCGGCGCGAGCCAAACCTCGTCGGGTACGGCGCTGTCCTCGAAACCGCCGGCCGGCCGGCCCGCCGCTCCCGCAGCTTCGCGTCAGCCGCCGTCCGGTCCGCACCGGCGGCCGTGCCCGCACCCCCGGCAGGGAACGGCTCGGGACTAGCAGCCCCGGCTGCGGACCGCCCGGCCGAGCGTCCCCGCTCCACCCCGCCGGTCCGCAAGCTGGCGAAGGATCTCGGGGTCAACCTCGAGGACCTTGCCGGTACCGGTGAACACGGGCTGATCACCCGCGACGACGTCCGGAACTTCGTCGGCGGCGGTGACTTGCCGGTGGCGTCGAGCCAGCTCGCCGGTTCCCCGGCCGCGGGTGCCGTGCAGGAGCCGGCAACGCGGGAGACGCGGACCCCGATCAAGGGCGTCCGCAAGTTCACGGCTGCCGCCATGGTCGCGAGTGCCTTCACAGCCCCGCACGTCACCGAGTTCCTGACCATCGACGTGACCGCCACCATGGAACTGCTTGCACGGCTCAAGGCCAGCCCTGCTTTCGCCGGCTACAAACTGACTCCGTTGACCCTGGTGTCCAAGGCCGTCCTGATCGCGCTGCGGAACCACCCCACGCTTAACACCCGGTGGGATGAGGCCAACCAGGAGATCGTCCAGTTCAACTACGTCAACCTCGGCATTGCCGCGGCGACTCCGCGGGGACTGACGGTGCCGAACATCAAGGACGCGGACCGGCTGTCCCTGAAGGAACTCTCCACTGCCCTGACCGAACTCACCGATACCGCGCGCGCAGGAAAGACCGCCCCGGCCGATCTCGCTGGCGGCACCATTTCCATCACCAACATCGGTGTCTTCGGCATCGACGCCGGCACCCCGATCCTGAACCCCGGCGAGGCCGCCATCCTGGCCCTCGGCGCAGTCCGCAAGATGCCCTGGGAGTATCAGGACGAGGTGGCCCTGCGCCAGGTCATGACTCTCAGCCTCTCCTTCGACCACCGGCTGGTGGACGGCGAGCAGGGCTCCCGGTTCCTCCAGGATCTCGGCACCATCCTGGCCGATCCGGGCATGGCGCTGGCGATGGTCTAGCCACTGCGAATCACAGGCTGCCGGCTGTTCCCTCGAGGGGCGGCCGGCAACCTTATTTTTGAATCTCCTCTTGTTTCCAATGTATCGCCCGCCCGGGGGCTTGCGGCAAGCCCCGGGGCGGAGCGCATACTCGCCGAAGGCAAGAACCAGGAGAGCGGGGGTATCGCGATGACAGTGCATGCGGTGGTGGTTGCCGGAGGAGGCCCGACCGGGCTGATGCTGGCGGGCGAGTTGGCGCTGGCGGGCGTCGACGTCGCCGTTGTCGAGCGGCGTCCCAGCCAGGACCTCGCGGGTGCGCGCGCAGGTGGCCTGCATTCACGCACCATCGAGGTCCTCGACCAGCGCGGGATCGCTGACCGGTTCCTCTCGGAGGGACAGATAGCCCAGGTTGCGGGGTTCGCCTCCACCCGCCTGGACATCAGCGGCTTTCCCACGCGGCACCCCTACGGGCTCGGGTTGTGGCAGAACCACATCGAGCGCATACTTGCCGGCTGGGTCGCAGAAGTGGGGGTGACGTTCTACCGCGGACGGGACGTCACGGGCATCGCGCAGGACGATACCGGCGTCGACGTCGGGCTTTCGGACGGCCGGTCGCTGCGGGCGGAATACCTCGTCGGGTGCGACGGCGGCCGCAGCCTTGTCCGCAAAGCAGCCGGTATCGAGTTCCCCGGGTGGGATCCGACCACCAGCAGCCTGATCGCCGAGGTGGAGATGGCAGAGGAACCCGAACTGGGCATCCACCGCAACGCTTTCGGCGTCCATTCCTTCGGCAGGCTGCAGTACGAGATCCGCGACGGCCAGGTTGTCTACGCGGATAGCGGGCCGGTCGGGGTCATGGTGACCGAGGAGCACGTGGGGTCCACGAGGGAACCGACCCTTCGCGACCTCAGCGAAGCGCTCATCGCCGTGTACGGGACCGACTACGGGGCCCACAGCCCCATCTGGATCTCCAGGTTCACGGATATGACGCGGCAGGCCGCGGCCTACCGCGACCGGCGGATCCTGTTGGCCGGGGACGCCGCCCATGTCCATGCCCCGGACGGTGGGCAGGGGCTTAACACCGGTGTGCAGGATGCGGTGAATCTGGGATGGAAGCTGGCGCAGGTGGTCAAGCAGACGTCCCCGGAAAGCCTCCTGGACACGTACCACGCCGAGCGCCACCCGGTTGCCGCCCGCGTGCTGCGCAACACCATGGCGCAGTCCGCGCTACGCCGCCCGGATGACCGCATCAAGGCCGTGGGTGAGGTCATTTCCGAACTCCTCGGCATGGACGAGCCACGCCGGCGGTTCGCCGCCATGCAGTCCGGCCTGGACATCCACTATGACCTTGGCGAGGGGCACCCGCTGCTCGGACGCCGGATGCCGGATCTTGACCTTGTCACCGCGGGCGGCCCGGTGCGGGTCTTTGCGCTGCTGCACGAGGCACGGCCGGTCCTGCTGAACCTCGGGGAGCCGGGCCGCTTCAGCACCACCCCCCTGCCGGACCGCGTCCAGCTGGTCGACGCCCGATACAGCGGTTTGTGGGAGCTTCCGGTATTCGGGGAGGTCCCCGGTCCCGCCGCCGTGCTGATCCGGCCCGACGGCTATGTGGCCTGGGTTGGGAGACCAGGACCAGGTGGGGCTCGCTGATGCGCTCAACACCTGGTTCGGGCGGCCACAACGGCCGCTTAGCGCCCCGTGACCTCACGCACGAGACCCGCCAGCCGATGGCGAAGCTTCGCGACTACTGCAACTGTCAGCGCAAGCAGGGCAAGAAATCCCAGTCTCAGAACTTCGTTTCCTCCTACGGCCTGATCCCATCCGAGCTGGCGTCCAAGAAGCAGTGCTGCCACTGCGGCGATCAGTGGAACCATGTTGCTCAATATCCATTTCCTGACAAACAGGACACGGCGGGGCGGGTCGGGCAACCTCGCGACGTCGCCGTGGCAGCGCAGCATGGCTTCGACCAGCTGCAGCTGGTTGCTGCTGGCCAGGAACATGGTCGAAACGAACACCGCGCCCGTGCCGTGTTTAGCGACCAGCATTGTCGGATGGTTGAATTTACGGTCCGCGGTCTTGGCGAAGGGTACCCAGGGCATGCGCTTCCGCCGGAATGGATTCCAGCGGAACCATCCGCGGTACAGCAGTTGCCAATCCCCGGTGGACAGGAACGGAGACAGCATTAGCCCGGCAGTTCCCGGAAACATGTCATCGAATGACCGTTGCCGCGCAGTTAGCGATTGCAGGTGGATGAAAGGGGCAGCAGAGGTGTTCGCCAGGGCCGGAAACCGCGCTGCATTAGTCATCTTGCAGCGGGTGCCGTTTCGTTCAACCTGCCTGCGGGGCCGAAGAGAATCGGCCTCCCCGCAAACCTGTACTTGAAACTCACCCAATACAGCGTCGTACGAGGCTTGCGCTGGAACTCCCAGGCGCGCTTCACCTTCGATGATCAGAATTCCGCCACGTTCCCGGACCCAATGAAGAATCTCCGGGCGCCTGTGGGAAAACCAGCGCATCGCAAGATCTGCGCCGAAGTCAGGGTCTCCATTGGCAACGTCCCAGTTCAAGATCAGTACATCGCAACGGTCCAAGCGCTGAAGGAGGGACTCTCCGGGCACCCTGACGAGTTGTTGCCGCCACAATCCGGGCGCCGGATGCCAGGTCCAATCAGCCAGCGGGTAGAGACGGGTTGTGTTGGGAACCAGCCGCCGCCTGTTTAGCTCCGTGAGAACTTCGGGCCAAAAGTTTCCCCGTGAACAGCGGGACCAGTCCACTACAACTTCGACATGGAGTTTGTTTCGGTGGGAAAACATGGGACGGTTCTCTCCGTCTCAACCTGCATGAGAGTTTGATTTTAAACCGACATAACCCGGAGAAGGTCCCGGGCTATGTCTTTGAAACTCCGAATGAGTTACGTCAGCGCCGATTAGCTAAAACATTGAACCCGCGGCTATCTACTGTCAATATGCGCCCGGATGGGTATCGGCTACCTTCAACCCAGCATTTCCCTGCGCAGAACCGGACCGGCGCAGAACAGGCCTGCGCAGAACCGGACCGGCGCAGGTCAGCGGTGCGGCTCCAATCAGAGCGGCGCAGGCCCCACGGGTGCCATCAGGGCGGCCAGGGCCATGCTCTCGAGCAGCGGGCGGGCGCGTTTGGCGGCGACCCGCCGGCCGTGGGTGCGGACGGAGTGGGGTGTGGAGTTGATCAGACCGAAGGAGGCGTGGGCGCGCATCCGGAGTTCGGCAGGCTCGGTGCCCGCATGCAGCCTCGCCAGCACCTCCACCCAGAGTTCCACATAACTGCGTTGGAGGGTGCGGACCTCGGCCTGGTCGTCCGGGGCGAGGTTGCTGAAGTCCTGGTCCTGCACGCGGATGACATCGGGGTTACTCAAGGCAAAGTCGACGTGGAACTCGACCAGGCCGCTCAGCGCTGCCGCGGCTCCGTCGGACTCCGCCACCACCTGGCGGCCGCCGTCGAGGAGTTCATGGCTGACGCTCAACAGCAGGGCACCGAGGACGGCCTGCTTGCCGGCGAAATGCCGGTAGACCGCCGGTCCGCTGACACCCGCTGCGGAACCAAGGTCCTCCAGGGACACCCTGTTGAAACCCTCCGCTGCGAACAGGGCTGCGGCAGCCGAGAGCAGCGCCTGCCGGCGGTTCTGCTTCGCCCGGCTTCGTTGGGTCGGCGGGGCCAGCGGGGCCAGCGGGGCCTGCGTCGCCGTCGCCTCGGCTGATGGCGCGGCCGATTGCGGTTGCTCGTCCGCCCCGTCGCTGGGCTCGGTCACCGGCACATCATCAACTCCCTTCCAGCTGGTCGCATCGTTCTGCCATAGACATTCCAGTTAATAAAGACTAACCTAAATTCCAGTTATGCGGTCCTAACTGAAATGGCGGGAAGCCCGCTAGGTGGGCCTCCAGCATGGGGCCCGGGAACGGAAGCAGTCAATGGAGACAATCGCCAGCCAGGTCGACGCCACGAGCGCCGGCTACGCCGCGAACCGGGACGCCCAGCTGGGGCTGGCCCTCGAACTGAAGGAACGGCTCGCCAGGACGGCGCTGGGCGGGCCGGAGAAGTCCCGCGAACGCCATGTGGCCCGGGGGAAGCTGCTGCCGCGCGAACGCATCGACCAGCTCCTCGATAACGGCAGCCCGTTCCTCGAGATCGCGCCCCTGGCAGCGAACGGCATGTACGACGACGACTCCCCGGGAGCCGGTGTGATTGCAGGCATCGGCCTGATCCACGGCCGGCAGGTCCTCGTCATCTCCAACGACGCCACCGTCAAGGGCGGCACCTACTACCCCATGACGGTGAAGAAGCACCTGAGGGCGCAGGAAATCGCCCTCGAGAACCGGCTGCCCTGCATCTACCTCGTGGACTCCGGCGGCGCCTTCCTGCCGAGGCAGGACGAGGTTCTTCCCGGACAAGGAACACTTCGGCCGGATCTTCTTCAACCAGGCCCGGCTGTCCGCCGCCAAAATCCCGCAAATCGCCTCCGTTATGGGCTCCTGCACGGCCGGCGGCGCCTATGTCCCGGCCATGAGTGACGAGACCGTGATCGTCCGCAACCAGGGCACCATCTTCCTGGGCGGGCCGCCGCTCGTGAAGGCCGCCATCGGCGAGATCGTCACCGCCGAGGAACTCGGGGGCGGCGAGGTGCACGCAAAAATCTCCGGCGTCAGCGACCACCTGGCTGAGAACGATGAGCATGCCCTCCAGATCGTCCGGGACATCGTCGCCACCCTGCCCCGGCCGGCCGCCCCTGCCTGGGACGTGGACACCGCCGTCGAGCCGATCGCTGATCCGGACGAGCTTTATGGCGCCGTTCCCACCGACGTCAACGCCCAGTACGACGTGCGCGAGGTGATCGCCCGGCTTGTGGACGGCAGCCGCTTCCACGAATTCAAAAAGAACTACGGCACCACCCTGGTCACCGGGTTCGCGAAGCTGCACGGGCATCCGGTGGGTATCGTCGCCAACAACGGCGTGCTCTTCAGCGAGTCCTCGCTCAAGGGCGCCCACTTCATCGAACTGTGTGACCAGCGCGGGATTCCGCTGATCTTCCTGCAGAATATTTCCGGCTTCATGGTCGGCAAGGATTCGGAGCAGGGCGGCATCGCCAGGAACGGCGCCAAGATGGTCACCGCCGTCGCCACCGCCCGGGTGCCCAAGCTGACGGTCGTGATCGGCGGATCCTTCGGTGCGGGCAATTACTCCATGTGCGGGCGGGCCTACTCCCCGCGCTTCCTCTGGATGTGGCCGGCCTCACGGATTTCGGTGATGGGCGGAAACCAGGCCTCTAGCGTGCTCGCCACCGTGAAGCGGGACCAGTACGAGGCCCGCGGCGAGGAATGGTCCGCCGAGGACGAGGACGCCTTCAAGGCCCCGATCAAGCAGCAGTACGAGGACCAGGGCCAGCCCGTACTATTCCACGGCCAGGCTCTGGGATGACGGGATCATCGACCCCGCGGACACCCGCACCGTCCTGGGACTGGCGCTCGACGTCGTCTCCCGCACCCCGCTGCCGGAGACCTCCTTCGGCCTGTTCCGGATGTGAGTCAGCAGTGACTATCTCTTCACCGATCAATCCCTCGAAGCCGCTCTTCGGCACCGTCCTCGTGGCGAACCGCGGCGAAATCGCTTGCCGGGTGATCCGGACCCTCCGCGCCCTCGGCATCCGTTCGGTGGCGGTCTATTCCGACGCCGACGCCGGAGCCCGGCACGTGCGGGAGGCCGACGTCGCCGTCCGGATCGGCCCCGCGGCCGCTGCCGAAAGCTACCTCAGGATCGAGGCCATCATCCGGGCCTGCCGTGACACCGGAGCCGAGGCCGTCCACCCGGGCTACGGCTTCCTGAGCGAAAACGTCGAGTTTGCCCGGGCGCTGGAAGAGGCGGAAATAACGTTCATCGGCCCAGGCGTCGAAGCGTTGAACGTGATGGGGGACAAGATCCGCTCCAAGAACCACGTCGCGGGTTACGGCGTGCCGGTGGTCCCGGGTATCGCCGAGCCGGGGATGACGGACGCCGCGCTGATCGAGGCGGCGGCCGGCGTCGGCTTCCCGCTGCTGATCAAGCCTTCGGCCGGCGGTGGCGGGAAGGGCATGCACATCGTCGAGCGGCCTGAGGAGCTGGAAGCAACCCTGGCCACCGCCCGCCGGGTCGCGGCCAGCGCGTTCGGCGACGACACGCTGTTTCTGGAACGGCTCGTCACCACCCCCCGGCACATCGAGGTCCAGGTGCTGGCGGACAACCACGGCAACGTCATCCATCTGGGCGAGCGTGAATGCTCGCTGCAGCGCCGCCACCAGAAGGTCATCGAGGAAGCACCGTCGCCGCTGCTGGAGTCGCTGCCGAACGGGGCGGACCTCCGTGCCCGCCTCGGCGAGGCAGCCTGCAACGCCGCGCGCAGCGTCAACTATTCCGGTGCAGGCACCGTGGAGTTCCTGGTCTCCGACAACGCGCCGGACGAGTTCTTCTTCATGGAAATGAACACCCGGTTGCAGGTTGAGCACCCCGTCACCGAGATGGTCACCGGGGTCGACCTCGTCGAATGGCAGGTCCGGATCGCCGCGGGCGAGGAACTCACCGTCCGCCAGGACGACGTCGTGCTCCGCGGCCACGCTGTGGAGGCGCGCGTGTACGCCGAGGTGCCGGAGAAGAACTTTTTGCCGTCCATTGGACAGGTCGTGCTGCTCGACGAGCTGCCGGACACCGCGAGTGGGAAGGTCCGTGTGGATTCGGCCTTGCTGGAGGGACTCCAAATCTCCAGCAGCTACGACCCGATGATTTCCAAGGTCATCGCGTGGGGCGAGGACCGCGCGGCGGCCTTGGACACCTTGGATGAGGCGCTCGCCGGGTACACCGCCCTGGGCATCGACACCAATGTCGAATACCTGCGCCTGCTGATCAACGACGCCGACGTCCGCGCCGGTCGGCTCGACACCGGCCTGATCGAACGCCGGATGCCCGAGTTCAGCTTCCGCCATGCGGGCGATTTCGAGGTGGCCGCCGCTGCCGTCTTCGTCGCGGCGATGCAGGAGCCCGGTCCGCAGGACGCCTGGAAGGGCCCCTGGCACCTCCGCGACGGATGGAGGCTCGGAGCACGCGCCCCACGGCGGATCAGCCTCGGCACACCGGACGGCGGTCTCGCCACCGTTGAGGTCTCCGGCATGGCGGGGGATGGGACGGCGAGGGTGACCATCAACGGCGGCCCGCGCCGCACGGCATCCCTTCGCTTCCCCAAACGGGACCACGCAGAGTTGACCCTCGACGGCGAAGCGCGGGTGTACTCGCTCACGTCGGTCTCGCGGAGAGCGCTTGGCCAGGGCGGTGACGGCACGGAGCCGACCGAGCTCTTCCTCGGCAACGAGGGGTGGTCCTGCCGGCTCGAGGTGCTCACCCGCGAGGCCCGGCTGGCCCGGGTGCTCGCCGAGATCCACCGCGAGGAAGGCGCCGCCGACCCGGCCGTGCGCTCACCGATGCCCGGCACCGTGGTGTCCGTGTCCGTCAGCAACGGCGACACCGTGGAGGCCGGCCAGGTGCTGCTCTCGGTGGAGGCGATGAAGATGGAGCACCAGCTGGTGGCACCCTCGGACGGCACGGTCCATCTCAGCGCCAGCCCCGGAGACCTCGTCAAGGCAGACCAGGTACTCGCCACCGTCCACCCGGCGGCTCCGCCCGCAATGGACGACTCAACTGCGGGCGTTGCGGACGAGGCCGTTGCCGCGGATGACGCCGTCGCAGATTCCGTCATCGCAATGGGCGCGTCGGACTAGCAACGTCCGACAACAGCCACCAGACCACGCCATATCCAGACACAGGAGTTTTCCCAATGGCAGATTTTGAACTCAGCGAGGAATACCAGGACTTGAGCAACACCGTCCGGGAGTTTGCCGACGAAGTCGTGGCCCCCGTCTCGACCAAGCACGACGAGGAACACAGCTTTCCCTACGAAGTGGTCGCCCAGATGGCCGACATGGGCCTGTTCGGCCTGCCCTTCCCGGAGGAGTTCGGCGGCATGGGCGGGGACTACTTCGCCCTGGCCCTCGCCCTCGAACAGCTTGGCCGTGTGGACCAGTCCGTTGCCATCACGCTCGAGGCCGGCGTCTCCCTCGGCGCCATGCCTGTCCACCGCTTCGGCAACCAGGTCCAAAAGGAGGAATGGTTGCCCCTGCTGGCCTCCGGCAAGGCGCTCGCGGGCTTCGGCCTGACCGAGCGGGAAGCCGGCTCGGATGCAGGAGGCACCAAGACCACCGCCCGGCTGGAAGGCAACGGAGACGCAAAAACCTGGGTCATCAACGGCAGCAAGGAATTCATCACCAACTCCGGCACGGACATCACCCGGCTCGTCACGGTCACCGCCGTCACGGGCCAGGAAGAACGGCCGGACGGCAGCATCAGGAAGGAAATCTCCACCATCCTGGTGCCCACCAACACTCCGGGCTTCACGGCGGAAAAGGCCTACAACAAGGTCGGTTGGAACGCCTCGGACACCCACCCGCTGACCCTCAACAACGTCCGCGTCCCCGAAGCCAACCTGCTGGGCACCAGGGGCCGCGGCTACGCCAACTTCCTCTCCATCCTGGACGAGGGCCGGATCGCAATCGCAGCCCTCGCCGTCGGCGCCGCGCAGGGCTGCGTGGACCAGTCGGTGAAATACGCCAAGGAACGCAGCGCCTTCGGGCAGAACATCGGCAAGTACCAGGCGGTCGCGTTCAAGATCGCCCGGATGGAAGCACGCGCCCACACGGCCCGCCTGGCGTACTACGACGCGGCCGCCCGGATGCTGGCCGGAAAGCCGTTCAAGACACAGGCGGCCATCGCTAAGATGGTCGCAGGCGAGGCAGCCATGGACAACGCGCGGGACGCCACCCAGGTGTTTGGCGGCTATGGCTTCATCAACGAATTCACCGTGGCGCGCCACTACCGCGACTCCAAGATCCTTGAAGTCGGCGAGGGCACCACGGAGGTGCAGCTGATGCTGATCGCCCGCGAACTCGGCCTCTGACCCGGCCGCTGGCAGGACCCGTCGAGAGAAGGATCAACAATGATTGACAAGGTTGTTGCCAGCGCTGCCGAGGCCGTGGCGGACATCCCCGACGGCGCCTCGCTGGCCGTCGGCGGGTTCGGACTCTGCGGCATTCCCGTGGCCCTGATCAGTGCCCTCCATGAGCACGGGACCACAAACCTGGAAACCGTCAGCAACAACTGCGGAGTGGACGACTGGGGGCTCGGCGTCCTGCTCAAGGACGGTCGGATCCGCCGCACCATCAGCTCCTACGTGGGGGAAAACAAGGAATTTGCCCGGCAGTACCTCGCCGGTGAACTCGAGGTGGTCCTCACCCCGCAGGGCACGCTGGCCGAGAAGCTGCGCGCCGGCGGCGCCGGCATCCCCGCCTTCTACACGCCGGCAGGGGTCGGCACCCAGGTGTCCGAAGGCGGGCTGCCGCAGAAGTACGACGCCGAGGGGAACGTCGCCATCGCTTCGGCGCCCAAGGAGGTCCGTGGCTTCAACGGCGCCGACTACGTCCTGGAGGAATCGCTGAACCCCGATTTCGGCCTGGTGCACGCGTGGAAGGGCGACCGCCACGGCAACCTGGTCTTCCACGCCACCGCGATGAACTTCAACCCCCTCTGCGCCATGGCGGGCCGGATCACCATCGCCGAGGTCGAGGAGCTCGTGGAACCCGGGGAACTGGACCCGGAGCACATCCACGTTCCGGGGATCTTCGTCCAGCGCGTGGTGCTCGCACCGCAGATCGAGAAGCGCATCGAAAAGCGGACGGTTTCGGCAACCGGGGCCGCCCCCGCAACAGAGCAGGCAGGACTTTAGCCATGGATCCGAACAGCCCCTACGCTCCGCGCCCCGAAGCCGTCCGGCACGAATACCGCCGATCCGCCGTCGAACACCCCGGCGGCGACGGGAACGGCATCAAAGGCTGGACCCGCAATGAACTGGCCGCCCGGGTGGCGCAGGAACTGCATAACGGACAGTACGTGAACCTCGGCATCGGGATGCCCACCCTGATCCCCAATTACATCCCCGCCGGCGTCGAGGTGGTGCTGCATTCGGAGAACGGCATCCTCGGCGTGGGGCCCTACCCCGGCGAGGACAGGGTGGATCCGGACCTGATCAACGCGGGCAAGGAAACCGTCACGGTGAACAAGGGCGCGGCGTTCTTCGACTCCGCCGCGTCGTTCGGCATGATCCGGGGCGGCCACGTGGATGTGGCCGTGCTCGGCGCCATGGAAGTCGCCGCCAACGGCGACCTGGCCAACTGGATGATCCCCGGCAAGATGGTCAAGGGGATGGGCGGGGCCATGGACCTGGTCTTCGGCGCCAGGAAAGTGATCGTGATGATGGAGCATGTGGACCGGAACGGCAGGCCGAAGATCGTGGAGCGCTGCTCCCTGCCGCTGACCGGCAAGGGCTGCGTGGACCGCATCATCACGGATCTTGCCGTTATCGACGTCGTGGCCGAGGGCGGCAAGTCCCGCCTGGTGCTCCGCGAACTGGCACCCAACGTATCCATCGAGGACGTGGCCGCGGCCACCGGCGCCGACCTCTTCGAGGAAGACCAGGAACTGACCGTATGACGACGATGGGGGCATCACACCCCGCCGGGCCGCGGGTAATCGAGCAGCGCGGACTGTACTTCGACGAGCTTGAGGAGGACGTGGTCTACGCGCACCGGCCCGGCCGCACCGTGACGGAGACGGACAACGTGCTGTTCACCACCATGACCATGAACACCCAGGCCCTGCACCTCGATGCCGCCTGGAGCGCGGAGCAGCCGTTCGGGCAGCGCCTGGTGAACTCGATGTTCACCCTGGCCACCGTGGTGGGGCAGTCCGTCGCACAGCTGACGCAGGGCACCATCGTCGCCCAGCTGGGCATGACGGACGTGTCTTTCCCGCACCCGCTGTACCACGGCGACACGCTGTACACCGAGACCGTGGTGACCGGGAAGCGGCTGTCCTCCTCCCGGCCCGGCCAGGGGATCGTGACGCTGAAGCACACCGGCCGGAACCAGCACGGGGACGTTGTGGCCCTCGCTACGCGCAGCTGCCTGATGTGGACGCGGGCGGCCCACGCCGCGGCGCCGGAGCAAAACGCCGCCGGGGCAGAAACCGCCGGGGTAGAAACCGACCGGGCAGAAACCGCCCGGGTAGAAACCGACCTGTAAGAACGCGCTCCGAAGGGCAGAATAGACACATGACCTTCCTCATGGGCCCTGCCCTGTTGTTCTGCCCAGCCGACCGTCCCGAGCGCTACCAGAAAGCTGCCGAACGCGCCGACGCCGTCATTATCGACCTGGAAGACGCCGTCGCGCCGGCTGACAAACAGCGCGCCCGCGGCGCCATCCTCGCCCAGCTCGGGTCCGCGGGCGATGTCCCGGAACTTGACCCGAGCCGGACCATTATCCGGGTGAACCCGGCGGGCACCGAGGAGTTCGAAAAGGACCTGCACTGCCTGAAGCACACCCCGTACCGGCACGTCATGCTGGCCAAGGCCGAAGGCGCCGCCCAGCTCAGGGAGCTTGAGGGCTACAGCGTGATTGCGCTCTGCGAGACGGCCGCCGGCATCCTGAACGCGGCCGCCATCGCTGCCGAGCCGAACGTCGTGGGCCTGATGTGGGGGGCCGAGGACCTGCTCGCCTCCCTCGGCGGCACCTCCAGCCGGACCGACGACGGCGGCTACCGTGCCGTGGCGCTGCATGCCCGTTCCAGCGTCCTGCTGGCCGCCCGGGCGTTCGGCAAGGAAGCCGTCGACGCCGTGTACGTCAACATTCCGGATCTCTCCGGCCTGGCACTCGAGGCCCAGGACGGCGCCGCCTCAGGCTTCGCATCCAAGGCCTGCATCCACCCGAACCAGGTGGCGGTGGTCCGCGGTGCCTATGCTCCCTCCGAAACAGACGTCGCGGCCGCGGCCGAGCTGCTCGATGCCGCCGCCGCAGCAGGCGCAGGCGTTTTCCAGCACAAGGGCAAGATGATCGACGGGCCCATCCTCCGGCACGCCGAGTCCACGCTCCGCCGCGCGGGCCGCTAGAAACGGTTCCGGACATGCAACAAGCCGGGAGTCCTGGGACTCCCGGCCTGTTGCGTGCCTTGGCTTAAGCCACGACTGTTATGCCCTGACGGTTAGGCTTTGACGGCGAGGACCGGGCAGTCAGCTTCGAGCAGGATGCGCTGCGACACGCTGCCCATGATCAGCTTGCCGACAGGGGTGCGGCGGCGCAGGCCGATCACGATCATTTCTGCGTTGTTCTCCTCCGCGGCCTCCAGGACCTCGGCCGCCGCGTCATGGCCACGCACCGGCTGCTTGATGACATGGTTAATGCCCTCAGTGGCCAGGCGGTCCTCGATGCTCTGGATCTCGGGTTCCTGCGCGTACCTGTTGTCCACCAGGGCGTCGCCCTTGGAGGAGTTGATCACGAGCAATGTCGTATTGCTCTTCCGTGCCTCCGCAATGGCCTGGGTCAGCGCTGCTTCGCCCTGGGGTGTAGGGACGTATCCCACCACGATTGTCATTGTTGTTCCTAACTAACGGTGTGTCCGGTCTGGGTGCCGGATCAGTGACTGTTCCGGATTGGTGCGGGTTTCCGTGCGGGAAACACGTGGCTAGCCGTCCCCGTCCCCGTCGCCTGGCGCATCCCCGCGCAGGTGCCCGTGGCTGGCATGGCTGACAGTGCCACCCGCATCTCTGGGAATCGATGAGCCGGACTGAAGCTGCGTGCCCGCCGGTGCTGCAGCAGGACGGTTCCGGCGGAACAGCTTGAAGAGCAGCGGCCAGAGCAGGATGATCGCCACGATGATGTAGATGCCGATGGCGATGGGCTCGCTCCAGAGTCCTGATACGTCTCCGCCGCTGAGCTGCAGGGTCTTGCGCAGCTGGCCTTCGACGCGCGGGCCCAGGATCACGCCGAGGATGAGGGGCAGGACGGGGAGCCCGAACCGCCGCATCATGAACCCGAGCGCACCGAGCACCAGCAGGATCACCAGGTCGAACGCCTGCAGGTTCACCGAGTAGGCGCCCAAAGTGGCGAAGAACAGGATCCCGGCATACAGGTAGGGGCGCGGCAGCTGCAGGAGCTTGGCCCAGAGCGGTGCCAGGGGCAGGTTGATGACCAGGAGCAGGAAGTTGCCGATGAAGAGGCTGGCGATCAGTGCCCAGACCAGTGGTCCCTCACTTGCGAACAGCTGGGGCCCCGGCTGGATGCCGTAGGAGGTGAACGCCGCCAGCATCACCGCCGCAGTGGCGTTGGTCGGGAGTCCCAGTGCCAGCATCGGGGTCAGGGTGCCGGCCGCGGCTGCATTGTTCGCGGCTTCCGGCCCGGCTACGCCTTCGATCGCGCCCTTTCCGAACTCCTCGGGGTGCTTGCTGAGGCGCTTTTCGGTGACATAGGACAGGAAGGTCGGGATCTCAGCGCCGCCGGCCGGAAGCGCGCCGAACGGGAAGCCGAAGGCGGTTCCACGCAGCCAGGGCTTCCAGGACCGCTTCCAGTCCTGCTTGCCCATCCAGGGCTGCCCCACCGGGATGACGTTCAGTGGAGTCCGGCGCAGATGGGCGGCCACCCACAAGGCTTCGCCCACGGCGAAGATCGCGACTGCCACCACCACAATGTCCAGCCCGTCGGTGAGAAGCGGCTGGCCGAAGGTGAGCCTCCGCTGCCCTGTGACGGAATCCATTCCGACCAGGCCGATCGCGAGGCCCAGGCCCAGCGAGGCAAAGCCGCGGAGCCGGGACGACCCCAGCACGGCGGTGACGGCTAGGAGCGAAAGGACCATGATGGCGAAGTAGCTGGGGGAGCCCAGGCTGACGGCGAATTTGACCACGACAGGCGCGCAGACGGCCAGCAGGGTGGTGCCGATGGTCCCGGCGATGAAGGAGCCGATGGCCGCCGTCGCCAGCGCCTGCGCGGCCCGGCCGGCCTTGGCCATCTTGTGGCCCTCGATGGCGGTGACCACCGAGGAAGACTCGCCGGGCGTGTTGAGCAGGATGGAAGTGGTGGATCCGCCGTACATGCCGCCGTAGTAGATGCCGGCGAACATGATGAAGGCGCTGGTGGGCTCCAGGACGTACGTCACGGGAAGCAGCAGGGCCACGGTCATCGCCGGGCCCAGTCCCGGCAGGACGCCGACGGCGGTGCCCAGGACGACGCCGATAACGGCGTAGAGGAAATTCATGGGGGTCAGGGCCGTGGCGAAGCCGTCCATGAGGGAACTGAAGACGTCCATTTAGAGAATCCCTTCCAACAGCCCGGCGGGGAGCGCAATTCCGAGGCCGAGGTAGAAGCCGTAGAAGGTGAGGAGTGAGAGCGCAACGGAGAGAAGTCCGTCGCGGACATAGTGCCGGCTGCCCAGCGCCAGGACGCTGCCCCAAAAGAGGACGGTGCCGGAGATGACCCAACCGGCCCAGTCGATGAGCAGGATGTTGGCAATGAAGGCGCCGGCAAGGGGGAGCACGGTCTTCCAGTCGGCAGGGTGGGTCAGGTCGACGTCCTCGCCGCCTTCAGCCTCGCCGTGTCCGCCGCGCAGGACATTGACGGCCAGCATCACTGCGCAGATGATCAGCAGGCCGGCCACGATGTAGGGAACCGTCTTCGGCCCCACGGGGTCCGACTTGGAGTAGGGCGTCACGAGGTTGGCGGCGTCCCAGAGGACCAGCCCGCCGGCCGCCCCGAGCAGGAGGGCGACCCCCAGCTCGGAGCGGCCTTTGAGCCCGGATGTCATGGAACTCACGCCAGGCCAAGCTTCGTCAAGACGTCCGCCACCCGCTTGTCCTGCTCGGTCAGGAAGGACTTGAAGCCATCGCCGGTGACGAAAGCGTCGGACCAGCTGTGCGACTTCAACGCGTCCTTCCAGGCCTGGGTGCCGTGCATCTTCTCAAGGGCGGCAATCAGGGACGCCTTGTCAGCGTCGCTGATTCCGGGAGGGGCCACGACGCCGCGCCAGTTGGTGAAGACCAGGTCGATGCCGGATTCCTTCAGGGTGGGGGCGTCGACACCTTCGAGGCGCTTGTCGCCGCTGGTGGCAAGGACCCGGACCTCGCCGGACTCGATCTGCTTCAGGTACTCACCGGCACCTGAGGCAGCGAAGCCCAGCTTGTTGCCCAGGATGGCAGGAAGAAGATCGCCGCCGCCGTCGTAGGAGACAAAGTTGACCTTGGTGGCATCGATGCCCACGGCCCCGGCCAGCTGCATCGGCAGGAGGTGGTCCGGACCGCCGGGGGAAGAACCGCCGCCGACGCTGATGGCACCCGGATCAGCCTTCCAGGCCGTCACCAGGTCACCAATGGTCTTGTACGGCGAATCCTTGCTGACCATGATGGCGCCCGGCTCTTCGATGAGCTTGGCCAGGGGGGTCGTGTCCGTGAGCTTGGACTGGGACTTGTTCGTGTAGCTCGCGCCCACAACGCCGAGGCCCATCAACATGGCAAGATCGCCGTTGCCTTTTTCGTTCACAACCCGGGCCAGGCCCACGGTGCCACCGGCGCCGGCGAGGTTGAAGACCTCTGTGTTCGTGGCGATCTTCTCGTCGTCGAGAACCTTCGCGGCCACGCGGGCCGTGGTGTCGTATCCGCCGCCGGCGGTGTTGGGAACCAGGATCTGCAGCCCCGTGATGGGGCCTGCCGCGGCGCCGGAACTGGCGGGAGCGGCGGTGGAGCTCTTGCCCGTGGCACCGCACCCGGTGGCCATCAGGGCAATGCCGGCAGCGACGGCGGCAATTCGCAATGCGCGGATCTGGCGCATGGTGTTCCTCTCGATAAAACTGATCAGCAAAACTGACTGGTGTTCCGATGCTAAGTGCCCCCGTGACGGGGATCACTCTTGTGTACGCAGAGAAAGTTAAGTTCATTTCGTTCACGTTTCGGCACGCCAACCGGGCGCCTTCAGGCTTCAAACCCGGCGCTCGGCGTCCGGTATAGTTCACCCCACCGCCGCCGGATCCGTTCGACGCCCGTGCGCGTGCGGCGTCGGGGCCTAAGGCCCCCGCTGCAGGCGCGGCCACTATAAGCTCGACCACTTCAAGGAAAGACAGCACGTGACTCGACGAAGAGCAATGTCGCTCGCCGGGCAGTACCTGGTCCTGCAGCTGCTGATCGTCCTGGCCGTCCTGGTCGCGGTGGTCGCGATTTCGCTGGAGCAGTCCGCCGCCGCCTTTGAACGGATCGAGGGCCGGCGGGCCTTGTCCGCCGCCGAGTCCCTGGGCGGCAATCCCACGGTCCGCATCCTGCTTCCCGGCGCCGAGCCCGGCAGCGGCTCCGGACTGCCCGCGGTGGCCGAATCCATCCGGACCCTCTCCGGATCGTCGCAGGTCGCCCTGGCCAGGCGGGACGGTATCGTGGTGGCGTCGTCGGACCCCGGCCAACTCGGCCGGCCCCTCGAACTGGGAGCGAGCCGGGTCATGGAGGGCCGGGCCTGGACCGGAGTGGTCCATGGCTCGGGCAACGTGTACCTGTCGGCGCACGTCCCGGTTCTGGACGACACCGGAACCATGATCGGCATCGCCTCCATCAGCCGGAACTACCCGTCTGCCCTGGAGCGGCTTGGCGACGCGGTACCGAACCTGCTCACGTATCTCGGCGTGGCAAGTGTGCTCGGCGTCGCGGGGTCGCTGCTGCTGGCACGGAGGGTGAAACGCCAGACCCTCGGCATGGAGCCGACGGAAATCACCAATCTGGTGGAAAACCGGGAGGCCATGCTGCACAACCTCAAGGAAGGCGTGGTGGCCCTGGATCCCTCCGAACGGATCACTGTGGCCAATGACAGTGCCCGGCAACTCCTCGGACTCTCGCCCGACTGCGTCGGCAAGAATCTCAGCGCCCTGGCCGTGGAGCCGGCCCTGCGCGAGGTTCTCACCCGGGAACAGCCCGGTCCGGACAGGCTTGTGCTGGTAGGTGAGCGCCTTGTTGTCCTGAACCGCATGCCCATGCTGTCCCACGGGCGCACCATCGGATCCGTGACCACCCTCCGTGACCGCACCGAACTCTCGTCACTCGAGCGTGAGCTGGGGACCACGCGCACCGCAACGGACACCCTCCGCGCCCAGGCCCATGAATTCGCGAACCAGTTGCACATCATTTCCGGCCTCATCCAGATCGGCGAATATGACGCCGTCGTCCAGTTCGTCAACGGGGCAACCCTTGACCGGACCCGGCTTAACGAGGAAGTGACCAGCAGGATCGGCGATCCGGCGCTGGCGGCCCTGCTCATCGCAAAGTCCAGCCTCGCGGCCGAAGGCGGAGTGACGTTACAGCTCTCCCCGGACTCGCACCTTGGACCGGTTGGGGAGGACCTGTCCCGGGACCTGACCACCGTCGTCGGCAATCTGGTGGACAACGCGCTCGACGCAGTGCGGGGCACCCCGGAGGCGTCCGTCGAAGTCCTTATCGACGACGGCGCGGATGGGTTGCGCGTCACCGTGAAGGACTCCGGCCCCGGGGTGCCGCCCGAACACGGGGATGCCATCTTCAGCCAGGGATTCACGACCAAACAGGCCACTGCTGACGGCGGGCGCGGCTACGGCCTGGCGCTGTCCCGCGTTGTCTGCCAGCGCCGCGGCGGACAGCTCTCGGTGCACAACGACGGCGGTGCCGTCTTCACAGCCCGGCTCACACCGACGCCCGGCTCACACCCGAGAAAGGCGCAGCCGTGATCCGCGTCCTGATAATCGATGACGACTTCATGGTCGCCAAGGTCCACGCCGGCTTCATCCAGCGGACTCCCGGATTCTCCGTGGTGGGCGCGGCCCACAGCGGGGCAGAGGCGCTCGCCAAGACGCGGGATCTTCGACCGGACCTGGTGCTGCTCGACATCCACCTGCCGGACGCCCACGGGCTCGACCTGATGCTCCAGCTGCGGGAAATCGCCCCCGAACTCGACGTGCTGGTGATCAGCGCGGCACGGGAGGTGGAGACCGTCCGGCGGGCCCTCCGCGGCGGGATCGTCCATTACCTCATCAAACCGTTCTCCCAGTCCGACCTGCAGGAACGCCTGGAGCATTACCGCAGTGCCTACCAGGGCCTGGACTCCACAAAGGACGTCGCGGAGCAGTCCGACGTGAACCGGGTCTTCGGCGTGGAGCGGCAGCGCGAGGCGGCCCAACGTCCGCTGCCGAAGGGGTGCAGCCCGGAGACGCTCAAGATGGTCGAACGTGTCCTTCGCTCGGCCGAGACGGACCTGTCGGCGGCAGAGGTCGCCGATCTCACCGGCACGTCCCGGGTGAGCGCACGCCGCTACCTCGAGTACCTTTCCGACGAGGCCAGGGTGGACGTGCGGCTCAAGTATGGCGCCGGACGTCCGGAACGCCGCTATGTCTTGAAACCGCTCCAGTCCTGAAGCCGCTCTGACCCGTCCCGTCGGTGCGCGCCTTACTCCCGCCTATCTGTGCGCTTATCTGTGCGCTTATCTGTCCGCCGGGAGGGCTACCGCCGGGATGGACACAGCCAGCGGGATCCGGACCCAGCGCTCGCCGGTCGCACGGAACTCGGCCCTGGTGGCGAAGCGGTAAAGGTAGCTGCGGACCCGCACCCAGCGGGGGCGTGCGCCGTCGAACGGGTCGTGGCGCAGCAGCCGGAGCACCGGCCGGTCCGCCTCAAGCAGTTTCGCGAGGAACGCGTAGAACCATTCCTCGTGCACCGTGCGCAGCGGCAGGAACCACATCAGCCAGTCAAGCCGGAGGTGGTACGGCGCGTACTGCCGCGGGAGGCGGCGGACGTTGCCCGGCTTTCCCTTGAATTCATACTCCTGCCAGTCGCCGTCGTCGGGCTCTTCGGCGAGGGTCCCCTCCACCACGATCTCGATCCGCCGCTTGGTGACGGTGCCGAACGCGCCATAGGTGTTGACGAGCTGCCAGCGGTTGAAACTGGCATTCATCAGCTGGTGGCGGGAAAGAAGGTTCTCGATGGGCCGGTAGCTCAGCACCACGTGGAGCATGGTGGCAAAGAGGACCACCACGAGCCACGGCACCGGTGCCTGGCTGCCGGCCGTGGCTGCTGCTCCCGCAGACGGGGCGTGCCACTCCAGCGGGATGGCGGGCAGCACGGCGTGCGCCACCGGATCACTGACGGCGGCGAAGGCAAGCAGGATCGCCATCCAGTTGAGCCAGGCAAAGTTCCCGCTGACCACGAGCCAGAGCTGGGTGAAGATGACCACCCCGGCCGCCACGCTCGCGACCGGCTGCGGGAAGAAAAGGAAGAACGGAACCACCAGCTGGGCGAAATGGTTGCCCAGGACCTCCAGCCGGTGCCACGCCTTGGGCAGCAGATGCGCCTGCCGGCTCAGGGGACCGGGCATCGGCTGGGTCTCGTGGTGGTAGTACAGGGCCGTCAGGTCCCGCCACTCGGTCCCGCCCCGGATCTTGATCAGGCCCGCGCCGAACTCCAGCCGGAACACCAGCCACACCAGCAGGATCAGGATGGGCCGCGGCGGGGGAGTCTGGTCCGAGCCAAGGAAAGCCGCCGTGAACCCGGCCTCGAGCAGCAGCATCTCCCATCCGAAGCCGTAGAACGTCTGGCCGACATTGACGATCGACATGTACAACAGCCACAGGGCCAGGAAGGCCAGCAGCGGAACCCACGGCGGGCCGAGCTGCGGCAGGCCGAGGACCAGCGTCGCGGCAATGGCCATCCCGGCCCAGCAGACGGCCCGCAGCAGCCCGTCCGAGTACCGCCAGTGGAAAAGGCTGGGCCTGCCCAGCCGGCGGAATGCCGACAGATAGTCCGGAACCGGCAGCAGGCCGCGCTCGCCGAGGAGGGCCGGGAACTGGTTGAGCGAGGAGAGGAAGGCCACGAAGAAGAGCGTGGCAATGCCGCGCTGCAGCACCTGCCGGGCGAACTCGTAATCCGGCGCGTCGAACCATGCCGTCCACTCCACGAATGACACGTTACGCCTGCCGCGCACGCCGTCAATCCGGCGCGGCACTAGGATCGAAGCATGTTTGCTCTGGTGCTCATCGCCGTAGTGGCAGGGGCACTGGCCCAGCGCCTGGCCGGCCTCGGCTTCGGCCTGCTCGTATCCCCGGTCCTCGTGGTCCTGCTCGGTCCCTTTGACGGCGTGATGATCATCAACCTCTGCGGCGCGTCGTCGTCGCTGCTGATCCTGTCCAGGGTGTGGCGGCACGTCAACTGGCGGCGCTACGCCGGCCTCGCCCCCTCCGCCCTGCTCGGCGTGGTTCCCGGCGCCTGGCTGGCCAGCCACGTCCCCCCGGCGCCCCTGGAGATCTGCATCGGCGTGCTCCTCGTTCTTGCCCTGCTGGCGTCCCAGCGGCTGAACCGCAGCTCCTGGCGCGCGAGCGGCCCGGTTCCCATGGTCGGACTGGGATTTTCCAGCGGCCTGATGAACGCGGCGGCCGGCGTCGGCGGGCCGGCGATCACCGCCTACGCCGTCGCCACCCGCTGGGACCAGAAGACCTTCGGCGCCACGCTGCAGCCGTACTTCATCACCACCGGGCTCTCCTCGCTCCTGACCAAATACCTCTTTTCCGGCGGCCACCTGCCGGCCCTTGAGACCTGGCAGTGGCTGGGCATCCTGGGGTCCATGGTGGCGGGCATCGCGGCCGGCGATGTCCTCTCGGCGCGGATCCGCCCGGGCGTCGTCCGGGGAATCGTGGTCATCATTGCTTACGCCGGAGCTGTCTCGACCATGGCCAAGGGCATGACGGAGCTCTTGTTCGGCTAAACGCCCGGCCCCGGCGGTCCGATGACTCGCGGAATGGGGCCACGCCCCCGGTGCGCGATACTTAACCCATGCAGCCGCGCAAAATCGTCCTCCTCGGATCCACCGGTTCCATCGGCACACAGGCGATTGACGTCGTCGACGGCGCCCCGCACCTTTTCGACGTCGTGGCCCTCAGCGCCGGCGGCGGCAACCCCGAGCTCCTGGCGCGGCAGGCCGTGCACACCCGCGCCCGGGCGGTCGGCATCGCCAGCGGGAGCGCCGCGGCGCTCCAGGACCTGATCGACGACGCCGCCCGCGCGGCCGGCGTGACAGGCTACCGCCCGGAGATCATCACCGGCCCCGACGCGTCCGCCCGGATCGCGGAGATTGAAGCCGACGTCGTCCTGAACGGCATCACCGGCTCGATCGGCCTGGCCCCCACCCTGGCCGCGCTCCGCTCCGGCGCCACCCTGGCGCTGGCCAACAAGGAATCCCTGATCGTTGGCGGCTCCCTCGTCAAAGCCGCAGCCCGGGACGGCCAGATCGTCCCGGTGGACTCCGAGCATTCGGCGATCGCCCAGTGCCTGCGCTCGGGCACCGCCGCTGAAGTGGACCGCCTGGTCCTCACGGCCTCCGGCGGGCCCTTCCGCGGCAAGACCCGGGAGCAGCTCCACGATGTGTCCCCGCAGGATGCCCTCGCGCACCCCACCTGGGATATGGGCCTGATGGTCACCACCAACTCCGCCAGCCTCGTCAACAAGGGCCTTGAGGTGATCGAGGCGCACCTGCTCTTCGACATCCCGCTGGAGAAGATCGACGTCGTGGTGCACCCGCAGTCCGTGGTGCACTCGATGGTGCAGTTCATTGACGGCTCCACCATTGCCCAGGCCTCGCCGCCGGACATGCGCCTGCCGATCGCCCTGGGCCTTGGCTGGCCGGACCGCGTCGCCGGGGCCGCCCCGGCCTGCGACTGGACCAAGGCCACCAGTTGGACCTTTGAGCCGCTCGATACCGCGGCCTTCCCCGCCGTCGGGCTGGCCAAGGACGCAGCCAGGCAGGGGAGCACGTACCCCGCAGTCTTCAACGCCGCGAACGAGGAGGCGGTGATGGCCTTCCACGCGGGCCGGATCCGCTTCACCGACATCGTAGATACCATCGAAGCCGTACTCAGCGAACACACAGGGTCCTCCGGGCTGACGGTGGAGTCCGTGCTGGATGCTGAACGGTGGGCACGCGCCCGCACCCACGAACGTTTGGCCGTCAGAAGCGTCTAGGAAGCAGCAGATCACAGCATGAGCCCCGTCCTCCTCTTTATCCTCGGTGTCGTCTTTGTGGCGATCGGCATCGCCGTGTCCATCGCCCTGCACGAGGTGGGACACCTGTTGCCGGCCAAGCTGTTCAGGGTCCGCGTCACCAAGTACATGATCGGCTTCGGCCCCACCGTCTGGTCCCGGCGGAAGGGCGAGACGGAATACGGCTTCAAAGCCATCCCGCTCGGCGGCTTCGTCTCCATGATCGGCATGTACCCGCCGAACAAGGAGGACGGCACCGTACGGCCCTCCAGCACCGGCATGTTCCAGTCGCTTGCCAGTGATGCCCGCTCCATGGCCCACGAGGAAGTCGGCCCGGGGGACGAAAACCGTGTCTTCTACCGCCTCCCCGTCTGGAAGAAGATCATCATCATGCTCGGCGGCCCGGCCATGAACCTGCTGATCGGCGTCGTGCTCACCGCCGTGCTGCTGATGGGCTTCGGCGTCGCGGCGCAGACCACAACCATCGCGGAGGTCTCCAAGTGCCAGGTCAAGGCCGGCGAGACGGTGGACCCTGACTCCTCCGACTGCAAGCTCACGCCGGCTGCGGCTGCCGGGCTCAAACCCAACGACGTCATCATGGGCTTCGACGGCAGGACCGTAACCGGCTGGGATGAACTCACCGGCTTGATCCGCGCCTCTGCGGACAAGCAGGTCAGCATCACGGTGCAGCGCGACGGCGTCCCGGTCACCACCACGGTTACCCCGGTCCTCTCGGCCCGGCCGGTAATCGGCGACGACGGCCGCCAGGCCACTGACGCCAGCGGCAAGCTGCTTTACCAGGACGTCGGATTCCTGGGCATCGGGGCGCAGACCGCGCTGGTGCAGCAACCGGCGACGGCCGTGCTCCCGATGGCGGGCGAGAACATCAAGCAGGTGGCCGGCGTCGTGCTTAACCTCCCGGCGCGGGTGGCCGGGGTGGCGAGGGCTGCCTTCAGCGAGGAGCCCCGGGACCCCAACGGACCCATCAGCGTGGTCGGTGTCGGCCGGGTGGCCGGCGAGGTTGCGGCGATGGAGCAGGTCCCGCTGCAGTCCCGGCTCGCCGCCCTGGTGGGCCTGCTGGCCGGACTCAACTTTGCTCTGGCGGTCTTCAACCTCGTTCCGCTGTTGCCGCTCGACGGCGGCCACATCGCGGGCGCGCTGTATGAGGGCGCCCGGAGGAGGATCGCCAAACTGTTCGGCCGCCCGGACCCCGGTGCCTTCGACATCGCCAAGCTGCTTCCCGTGACCTACGTGGTGGCGGCGCTGCTGATGGGCATGGGCGCGCTGCTGATTTACGCTGACATCGTGAAGCCGGTCAACCTTTTCGGTTAGGCTGGCCTCCTGGTCGGGGCAGTTCAGCCGAGCCCGGGCTCTCCAGTTCGACGGAAGCCCCCGATCTGAACCGGAATGCGGTGAGATTCAAATATCAGCCGAAAGCGGCTAATTCGGATAAATCAGTTGTAATCGATTGATTAGCCGCGCCTGGCACCCTACGCTGGGCTCATGTACGTTCTGACCATCGACCAGCGGGGGAGCACTTCCGACGTCGACCGCGTCCCGGAGCTGCTCGCTGAGCTGTCCGCGCTGTCCGCGCTGTCCAGCGCCGGCCGGTTCGAACGCTCGGTCGGCGACGAGGTGCAGGGCGTTCTGGAGCGGCCGGAAGAGGTGGTGGAGGTCGCCCTGCATGCCCTGCGTGGTGACCGCTGGTACGTGGGGATCGGAGTAGGCTCCGTGGACCTGCCGCTGCCGGCGAGCCCGCGGGAAGGATCCGGTCCCGCCTTCGTGGCCGCCCGCCTGGCGGTGGACCGCGCCAAAGCCTCGGCCGCCCATGTGCCGCTCGCCGTCGTTCCCGGCGGTGCCCGGCGGGGACATTCCGTGCCGACGCATGGGCCGTCCGCCGGTGTTGCCGGCGGGGGTGCTGGAGCATCCCCAGGCGCCAGGGCCTGCGCCAACGCCGAGGCTGTGCTCCGGCTGATCGGCCGGCTCGTCCAGGACCGCACCGACGCCCAGTGGAAAGTCCTGGACGTCCTGCGCTCCGTGCAGCAGGGACAGGCAAGCATGCACGGCACCCAGAAAATCGCGGCCGGGAAACTCGGCATCACCGAACAATCGGTAAGCCGCGCCCTGTTGCGCTCCGGCTGGCAGGAAGAGTGGGCGGCGAGGCCGGCGGCCGAGTCGCTGCTGTCCCTCGCGCATGGACTAATCACGGGAACGGACTGCCCCGGTGCAGAACGCACCCCGGAAGGAGACCGGTGAACGCCCTGTGGATCAGCCTGGCCCTGCTCGCGGCCGGGTTCGCCGGCTGGCCGGTCACGGCCCTGGTCTTCCGGCTGGCCCGGACCATTGACGACCGGACCATCGACGACCGGACCGGCGACGACCGGACCGGCGCTGGCAGGGCAGGCGACGGCGGGGCAGCCGATGACCGGGCCGCCGTCGGCGATCCTGCTGCGGACACCACAACCGACGTCGTCCCCGCGGCAGCGGCTGGCGTCGAGGGAGTAGACGTGGTCAGCAGCGCCCGGATCCTGCGGGGAGGGGCGATAATCGGCATCCTGGAACGGCTGGCGGTGTGCCTTGCCGTCCTGGCCGGACAGCCGGTCGCGATCGCCTACGTGGTCGCCATCAAGGGCCTGGGGCGCTTCGCCGAGCTGAAGGAAACACCCGTGGCGGCGGAGCGGTTCATCATCGGGACCCTCACCTCCATGCTGTGGGCGGCGGGCATGGCAGCGCTGGCCAAGGTGTACTTTCTCGGCTGACCGTGCTGCCCCCGTGCTGCCCCGTGCTGCCCCAGGCACTGCCGCGGGCCGTACCGTCGGGCCGTCGTCGGGCCGTACCGTCGGGCGGCCGGATGGGTGCCGGGCCGCCGGGGGCGATAGTGTGTCCATATGACTGTTTTTGCTGTTGAGTATGTGTACGACGCCGAATCCACCGAAGTCCGCAACGCCACCCGCCCCGCGCACCGCGAATGGACGTCGGGACTGGCCCAGGAGGGCACGCTGCTCGCCAGCGGCCCCTACGGCGACGGTGCGGGAGCGCTCCTGATCGTCAAGGCGGCCGATGAGATGGCCCTGAACGAGATCCTCAAGCAGGATCCGTTCGCCGCCGCCGGCGCCATCTCCGGCACCCGCAGCACCGTCTGGGCGCCTATCACCGGCCTCCTGGCCAACCACGCCTAACCGGTCCGCGCGCCGCCTACCCGGTCTGCAACAGACCTTCGATCGTTCGATCCCCAAAGGAGTCCATGTGACCTCGGTCAGCCTGGGAATGCCGTCAGCACCGCCCCCCGTACTCGCCCCGCGCCGGAAGACCCGGCAGATCAAGGTGGGCTCGGTGGGCGTCGGCTCGGATTTCCCGATCAGCGTGCAGTCGATGACCACTACGCCGACCACCGACATCAACGCCACGCTGCAGCAGATCGCTGAGCTCACGGCCTCGGGCTGCGACATCGTGCGTGTGGCCTGCCCGTCCGCGGACGACGCCGAAGCGCTGCCCATCATTGCCCGGAAGTCCCAGATCCCGGTCATCGCGGACATCCACTTCCAGCCCAAGTACGTCTTCGCTGCCATCGAGGCCGGCTGCGCCGCAGTGCGCGTGAACCCGGGAAACATCCGGAAGTTCGATGACCAGGTCAAGGAGATCGCCAGGGCCGCCAAGGACCATGGCACCTCGATCCGGATCGGCGTCAACGCCGGTTCCCTGGAGCCCGGCATCCTCAAGAAGTACGGCAAGGCAACGCCGGAGGCCCTCGTGGAGTCCGCGGTCTGGGAAGCGTCGCTGTTCGAGGAGCACGGGTTCCACGACTTCAAGATCTCCGTCAAGCACAACGACCCCGTGATCATGGTGGCCGCCTACGAGATGCTCGCCGAAAAGGGCGACTGGCCGCTGCACCTCGGCGTCACGGAGGCCGGACCGGCGTTCCAGGGCACCATCAAGTCGGCCACCGCCTTCGGCGCCCTGCTCTCCCGCGGTATCGGAGACACCATCCGGGTGTCCCTGTCGGCCCCGCCGGTCGAGGAGATCAAGGTCGGCAACCAGATTCTGCAGTCCCTCAACCTGCGGCCGCGCAAGCTCGAGATCGTCTCCTGCCCGTCGTGCGGCCGTGCCCAGGTGGACGTCTACACGCTCGCAGAGCAGGTAACGGCCGGCCTGGAAGGCATGGAGATTCCGCTGCGCGTGGCCGTCATGGGCTGCGTCGTGAACGGTCCGGGTGAAGCCCGCGAAGCCGACCTCGGGGTTGCGTCCGGAAACGGCAAGGGGCAGATCTTCGTGAGGGGTGAAGTCATCAAGACTGTTCCCGAGGACCAGATTGTTGAGACACTGATCGAAGAAGCCATGCGTATCGCTGAAGAGATGGGTGAGGCCGATGGCGAAGATGCTGTCAAGGGTAGCCCCGTGGTTAGCGTCTCGTAGGGACGGCGCCGAGTCCGGCGCCGCCGTCCGGATCCTGTCGGGTTCGGACACAGCACAACTGCTGGAGCTTGCGGAACGGGACCCGGTCGCGAACGTCTTCATCCTTTCCCATCTTGAAGCAGCCGGTTCGGCTGCTCCGACGGCCGGGGGAGCGAGCATTCTTGGAGTGTTCGACGGCGGGATACTCCTGGGTGCCTGCTGGGCCGGCGCGAACCTGGTGCCGGTGCAGCTCGACCCGGAATTCGCCGGCCTCGTCGCGACGGCGGGGAACACCTCCGGGCGTCGCTACGCATCCATCTTCGGTCCGGCCGAGACGGTGCTGGCACTGTACGCCGGCCTCGAGCAGTTGGGCCACGAGGCCCACGAAATCCGGAATGACCAACCGCTGATGTCCATCTCGGGGCCTCCTGCCGTCCCGGCGAATCCGGCCCTTGGCTTAGGCCAGCTCGCGGATTTCGACAGGATCCTGCCGGCGTGCGCGGCCATGTTCGAGGAGGAAGTCGGCTACTCGCCCTATCTGGGCGGCCGGGAGTATTACAGCCGTCGCGTGAAGGGGTTGATCCGCCAAGGACATTCACTGGTGCACCTCAACGAGGAGGGCGTCGTGGTGTTCAAGGCCGAACTGGGAGCGGTCACCAGGGAAGTGACCCAGGTCCAGGGCGTCTGGATGAATCCGGCCTACCGCGGGCGCGGTGAAAGCGCCGGCTACATGGCCGCCGTCGTGGACCTCGCACAGAACCTCGCACCGGTCACCAGCCTCTATGTCAACGACTTCAACGCCCGGGCCCGGGCCACGTACGAGCGGGTGGGCTTCCGGCAGGTCGGCACGTTCGCGACGGTTCTCTTCTAGCCTGTGCCGCCGTCGGGCCGCGTCCGGACCAGCAAGCCACTAACCGAATGCTTACTCTTGTTTTCGCGGCGGGCATCGCATAAGTTCGACCTAGTCGTGCCGCTCGCGCACGCGCGGCCACGGGTACTCCTGTCCGCAAACGCCCCTCGGGGCGGCCCGGGCAGCTCAGAGCCGGAGATCTGGCGGTGATGGGGGCCGCAGAGCCACGCCATGTCGGGATGACCAGCCGGGGACCGGCCAGGGGCTTCCTCCAGCCATGGCGTGGCTCTTCCGCGTCCGGGCTGACGGTAGATTAGTACCTAGACTGTTCGTACCTAGACGGTTCACCCAGTTCTGCTCGGTCTTACTGAGTTGCCCTGCACTCCCAGAAACGGAAATCCCTCCAGTGGTCCTTCGACTCTCCCAGCTGTTCCTGCGCACCCTGCGTGAAGATCCCGCCGACGCCGAAGTGGCCAGCCACCGCCTGCTGGTGCGCGCCGGCTATATCCGCCGGGCCGCACCGGGCATCTACACCTGGCTGCCGCTGGGCCTGAGTGTGCTGCGCAAGGTCGAGCAGGTCATCCGCGAGGAGATGTCAGCCATCGGCGCGCAGGAAGTGCACTTCCCTGCGCTGCTGCCTAAGGAGCCCTATGAGGCCACCAACCGCTGGACCGAGTACGGCGAAGGTATCTTCCGGCTCAAGGACCGCAAAGGCAACGACTACCTGCTGGCGCCCACCCACGAGGAGATGTTCACCCTGCTCGTGAAGGACCTGTACTCCTCGTACAAGGACCTGCCGCTGAGCATCTACCAGATCCAGAACAAGTACCGCGACGAGGCACGCCCCCGGGCCGGCCTGCTGCGCGGCCGCGAGTTCATCATGAAGGATTCCTACTCCTTCGACGTCGACGACGCCGGGCTGGACGACAGCTACGCGGCGCACCGCAGGGCGTACCTGAACATCTTTGCGCGCCTCGGCCTCGAGGTGGTTCCCGTTGCGGCCACCGCCGGGGCGATGGGCGGGTCCAAGAGCGAGGAATTCCTGCACCCCACCGAGATCGGCGAGGACACCTTCGTGCGGTCGGCCGGAGGCTACGCCGCCAACGTCGAGGCGGTCACCACGGTTGTTCCTGCCGACATCGACTACACCGACGCCCCCGCCGCCGAGGTCCGGGACACCCCGGACACCCCCACGATCGAGACGCTCGTGGACGCCGCAAACGTCCTGGCTCCCCGCGCGGAGGGCGACGGCGGCGCGTGGACGGCCGCGGACACGCTCAAGAACGTCGTGCTCGCCGTCACCCTGCCCACCGGGGAACGCCAGATCCTGGTCATCGGCGTGCCGGGCGACCGCGGCGTGGACCTCAAGCGCGTCGAGGCGAACATCGGGTCCTTCCTGCCGATCGCCGGCGAGATCACGCTCGAGGCCGCGAACGAGGAAGACCTCAAGAAGCAGCCGCTCATCGTCAAGGGCTACCTCGGCCCGGGCCTGTCCCTGGACGCGCCCCTGCTCGGCACCGAAGGCGCCGCCAAGCTCCTCTACCTCGTGGACCCGCGCGTCGTCAGCGGCTCGGCATGGATCACCGGCGCCAACGAGGCCGGCAAGCACGTCTTCGGCCTGGTCGCCGGGCGGGACTTCGGCTGGGACGGCGTCATCGAAGCCACGGAGGTCCGCGCCGGCGACGAGGCCCCGGACGGATCCGGCCCGCTGGAAACCGCCCGCGGCATCGAAATGGGCCACATCTTCCAGCTCGGCCGCAAGTACGCCGAGGCCCTCGACCTGAAGGTCCTGGACCAGAACGGCAAACAGGTTGTCGTGACCATGGGCTCCTACGGCGTCGGTGTCACCCGCGCCGTGGCAGCCCTGGCCGAATCCAACCACGACGACAAGGGCCTGGTCTGGCCGCGTGCGGTGGCTCCGGCCGACGTCCACGTGGTGGCTGTGGGCCGGGGCGAGGAGATCTTCGCCGCCGCCGAGAAGCTCTCCCGTGAACTCGAAGCCGCCGGTCTCGACGTCATCTACGACGACCGTCCCAAGGTGTCCCCGGGCGTCAAGTTCGGCGACGCCGAACTCGTCGGCGTCCCCACCATCCTCGCCGTCGGGCGCGGGCTGGTGGACGGCGTCGTGGAGATCAAGGACCGCCGCAGCGGCAACGCCGAAAACATTGCTGTCGAGAAGGCTGTTGACTACGTGGTCAACGCCGTCCGCAACAGCTGACGCCCGCCTAGGCAGGCGTGATCTCAGGACTCGAGTCGATCGAGCTCAGCACCCTCATCCTGATCGTCGTGGCCGGCTTCGGCGCGGGCTGGGTGGACGCCGTCGTGGGCGGCGGGGGACTGATCCAGTTGCCCGTCATGCTGCTGGTACCGGGCATCAGCCCGGTGCAGGCACTGGCCACGAACAAGATGGGATCGATCTTCGGCACCACAACAAGTGCCGTGACGTACTACCGGCGCGTCCGGCCGGACCTTCGCACCGCCGTGCCCATGGCGGTCATTGCGCTGGCCGGGAGCTTTGGCGGCGCGATCCTCGCGGCCACGCTCCCGGCAAGTGTCTTCAAGCCGATCATCGTCGCCGCGCTCGTGGCCGTCGCGTTGTTCACGGCGTTCCGCCCGAGCGTCGGGGAGCTGACCAAGTTGCGCCATGACGGCCACCGGCACTACGTGGTGGCCTGCCTCATCGGCGGCGTGATCGGTTTCTATGACGGGCTGATCGGCCCGGGGGACGGGTTCGTTCCTCATCATCGCGCTCGTTTCGGCCATGGGGTATGCCTTCCTGGAAGCCAGCGCCAAGGCCAAGATCGTGAACATGGCCACCAACGCCGGAGCCCTGCTGTTCTTCCTTCCGCACGGCTCGCTGCTGTGGGGACTTGGGCTGGTGCTGGGCGCGGCCAATATGGCCGGCGGCTACCTCGGCGCCCGGACGGCGGTCAAACAGGGGAGCAGGTTCATCCGGATCGTTTTCCTCGTGGTGGTGGCGGCGCTGATCCTCAAGCTCGGTTCCGATATCTGGCAAGATTCGCTGGCCTGACCCGCTCCTGCGGAAGGCGCAGTCCGGACCTACTCCCGGGCCCATTCCCGGGACGGAAGCCGCGGGCGTAGCATGCACCTATGTCAGCACCTGAGGACCGTTACAGCGACGCCCTGGAGGCCGCAGTCCGGCACGCGCGCCAGTGGCTCGGGAGCCAGGAAACCCGCCGGGTCGGTCCGGGCGCCACCGCCTCCGGGCTCGCGGCGGAGTTCGGCGGACCACTTCCGGCGGGCGGCATGCCGGCCGCGGAGGTGGTCGAGTACCTGGCCACGAAGGCCGAACCCGGGCTGATGGCCATGCCGTCGGGACGGTTTTTTGGCTGGGTTATCGGCGGCACCCTCCCGGCCGCCCTTGCCGCGGACTGGCTGGTCAGTGCCTGGGACCAGAACTCCGGATTGCGCTTTGCCACTCCCGCGACCGCCGCCATAGAAGAGGCCGCTGGCAAGTGGCTGCTGGAACTGCTGGGGTTACCGGAGGAATCGGGCGTGGGTTTCGCCACCGGTGCCACGATGGCCAACTTCACTGGCCTCGCCGCGGCCCGGTGGCGCCTGCTGGCCGACGCCGGCTGGGACCTTGACCGTGACGGCCTGTTTGGCGCCCCCCGCATTCATTGTTTCGTGGGGCAGGAACGCCACGACACCGTGGACCTTGGTCTCCGGTACCTGGGGCTGGGACGGCCCACGGTGGTCCCCGCCGACCGGCAGGGCAGGATCGACGCCGCGGAACTCGACTGCGCCCTGGACCGGGTGGCGCTGGACGCATCCGGGCCGGCCCCGCTGCTGGTCTGCCTGCAGGCCGGGAACCTGCATTCCGGAGCGTTCGATCCGTTCCGGGAGGCTATCGCCGTCGCGAAGGCGCACGGGGCCTGGGTCCACGTGGATGGCGCGTTCGGGCTCTGGGCAGCAGCCGTGCCGGAGCTTTCTGCCCTGACCGCCGGGCTGCAGCTGGCGGACTCCTGGGGCACCGACGCGCACAAGACACTCAACGTCCCCTATGACTGCGGGATCGCAGTGGTCCGGGATTCCAGTGCGCTCCGTTCGGCCATGGGCCTGCACACCAGCTACCTCATCCAGGAGGCGGAGGGTCCCGCGGATCCGTTTGAGACCGTCCCGGAGCTGTCCCGCCGGGCCCGGGGCGTGCCGGTGTGGGCGGCCCTAAAGGAGCTCGGCCGGGACGGGGTCGCCGCGCAGGTCCGGACGCTCGTGCACCGCGCCGCGCAGCTGGCCGAACAGCTGTCGGCGGTGGACGGCGTTGAGGTGCTGAACGACGTCGACTACACGCAGGTCTCGCTGGCCTTTGGCGACGACGCCACGACGCGAGCGGTCACTGCACGGATCATCGCCGACGGGCGGGTCTGGATGTCCGGTTCCCGCTGGCAGGAACGGGACATCCTGCGGATCTCGGTCAGCAACTGGAGCACGGACGACGCCGATGTGGCGTCCGCGGTCGGCGCGGTCCGGGACGCCGTGGCGGCAGTCCACGCGGACACCCGCTAGAATGCAGCCGTCCCCGGAACCGGCAGGTCGTGCGCGGCGGGCAGCCCCGGCAGGGTGCGTCCGGCCAGCGTGCTCGCCACCCAAAGCGAGCGCAGCACATCCCCCTCGCGCCGGGGTGCCGAGGCATACGCCAGGGCGTTGTCCACTTCCCGGGCGAGGCTCCACTGGCGGGCGGCTTCGGGGTCAAGACCGGCGGCGGCACTTATGACCCTGCACCGCTTTAGCAGTCCCCGTTCCGGGTCCGCACGCGGCAGCTCGGGAATCCGGTGCCATAGCAGGGGAGCCACCGCGAATTCCGCTTCGCCGACCAAGGGCTGCGGATTGATGGCGGCGTAGCTGACCGCGCCCGGGCCGGCCGCGCTGCCAGCCTGTTCCGGTCGGGCCAGGACGTTCCGGAAGTGCAGGTCGGTATGGACCAGCACATCCTTGCCCGCGCGCCGGCCGACGGTCCCGCGCGTCTGGCAGACTTCCAGTGCGGCTTCCAGCAGCCAGCGCGGGAAGGGACGGCCCAGGCGTTCCCACGTATCCGGCAGCTCGTCGCTCCACTGTTCGGCACGGGCGGCAATTTGGCCGAACTCCTGCCACTCCGGCCTGCCGTCGGGCAGCAGGCCGAGCCGACGGACCAGGTCTCCCCAGATGGGGACTGCCGTGTCCACGGGCACCTCCCGCAGGGAGCGGCCCGCGTCCAGGCGCTCCAGCAGCAGGGCGCCGCCATCGGCGTCGGCGCCCAGCAGCCGGACGGCGCCGTCGCCCGCCCACAGCGTGAGCGCCTGCCGTTCCGCGAGTGCTTCGTCGTGCGGATAGGCGATTTTCAGCACGGAGGAAACAGGAGTCCCGCCCTCGGCTGCCAGTTGCAGGACGGGCAACACCATGGCCCCGTGGCCGTGCCAGGGCAGGCATCCCGGCGCCAGGTCCAGGGCCAGGTCCCACTGGTCCAGGCAGCGGCGGATCAACCGGGGGAGCGACGCCAGCCAGTCGCGGCCGGACGCGGTGGCGCTGTAACGCCGGCTCAGGCCGGGCGGAATCGGGAACTCTGCAGGCGTGCTCATCGGATCCAGCGTAATTCGTTGTTCGCCGCGACGCCGGGCGCTTCGGACAGCGCCGCGGTCAGCCGATGCCTACGCCGCTTGCGCCGAGCAGGTTGCCGATCAGGAAGGTCGCGGCCAGTGCCAGGGCGCCGCCCACCACCACGCGGACGGCCGCCTTGAGCCGCGAACTCCCGCCAATCCAGGCGCCGAGTGCCCCCGTCGCGGCCAGGGCCACGAGCACGGCCACGAAGGTCAGCGGCACCCGGATGTTCTCCGGCGGCAGCAGGATGGCCAGCATGGGCAGGACCGCTCCGGCCAGGAAGGCGATGGCGGACGCAAACGCGGCATGCCAGGGGCTGACAATGTCCGTCTCGTCGATGTTGAGCTCCGCGGAGAGATGCGCGCCGAGGGCGTCATGGGCGGTGAGTTCCATCGCAACCGTGCGGGCTGTATCCGCACTGAGTCCCTTGCCCTGGTAGATAGCGGCGAGCTCCTCCAGCTCTTCCTCGGGCTGCTCCAGCAGTTCCAGCCTTTCCTTGTCGATCAGCGCCTGCTGGCTGTCCTTCTGGCTGCTGACCGAGACGTATTCGCCCAGGGCCATGGAGATCGCCCCGCCCACCACGCCCGCGGTACCGGCGATCAGGATCGGGCCGGACTCCGTGGTGACACCAGCGACGCCGACAACGATCGCGGCGACGGAGACGATCCCGTCGTTGGCGCCCAGCACGCCGGCACGCAGCCAGTTGAGGCGGTGCGCGAGGTCGTTACGGTGCGGCTCGTTCTGGTGAAGGGCGGGTGCGTCCGTGCTGTCCATGGTTACAGCAAAGCATCGGCGCCCTCGACTGGCCAGTATTGGAAGGCTAAGCAATGTAAGCCGGAGCTTCGTCCGGCCGCGGCTTGCCGGGCGGGAGCACATTGACACGGACTCGCCGTGATCCACCCGGGAGTGCTGCCCTTTGCAGGCTCAAAGTGCCCCCGGACAGTGCCGGCGCAGTCACCCGCCCTGGGAGCGGGCAGGGGAGGGCGTGGGCGCGGGCAGTGGCGGGAAGGATTCCGGGTCCGCTGGCAGTCCGGGCAAGGACCCCGGCTCGGCGCCCCACACGACGGCCCCGCGCGCGGTTTCCAGCAGGGCGGAGATGGCCCAGCGCCGGGCGTCGCCATCACTCAGCGCCACCAGGTCGCCATAGACCGGCAGTGACCCGGCTTCCAGTCCGGTCAGTCCGGCGGCGGGGGCAGCCAGGAAGGACGGGGACAGGGAATAGCCGGCCTCCGGCGGGGGAGGGGTGAGGCAGCGGCCGAGGCTCAATGACCGGGCTCCCGTGAGGAGTGCCTCATGGCGGGCCAGCTGGCTGGCGGCGGACTTTGCCGGTTCGCCGCGCAACCGGGTGAGCGCCAGCTGGTAGCCATAGACGTTTTGCTGCTCGGTCCGTACGGCGGCCTCGAGCGCGCGGGCAGCCGTCGCGCCGCTGCCGTGCGTTTCAACGGCCGGCGGGGCGGACGCAACGGCCGCCGGACACGTGCCGGTTACCTGCGGGGCGGCGGGGTCCGCCTGAGCGGGAAGGTCCGTGCCGGTGCCCGCCGCGAGGGCTGATGCCTGCAGCAGCTGGGCGGTTCCGACGGCGGCGAGCAGCCGGGCCATGCCGCCGTCGGCCACCGCAGCATCCGCAAGCCGCTGCGCGGCGCTGGCCGCGAGTTCGGTAGCTACCCCGGCCGCCGATGCGGGGGTAGGAGCGGCAGCCGATGGTGTCTGCGGCTCCTGCGGAAACAACGCCGCGGGGTCGTCCCCGCCGGGGGAGAGCAGCGCCCTGGCCTGCGTTGTCAGCAATGTCACAGTCTGTGTGAGCGGGGCCCGTCCGGCGCCCGGCGCGGTGCTGCCCAGCTGCTCGACGGCCGCGCGGAGCCGCAGGGTTTCGCTCAGGGCCGCAGCCCGGGCCCGCTCGGAAAACGGCGGTTCTGCGGCGGGTTCCGGGGTGCCGGGCGTCAACGCCACACCGATGCCGAGCGCCACCAGGGCGATACAGGCCAGGAGGGCAATGCGGGGCAGTAAGCGGGCCGTGAGCCCCCGCCCTTGCTTTTCCCCGGTGTCCTCTTTCACAACAGACCATGTTGTCATGCTGGCCGGGAACCCGGTGCACCACGGCGCCTGGAAAATCGCTAGGCTAGTACACACAACATCATCTAACGGGAGGCGGCCGGCATCATGACCAACGCAGAAGCCACGACTTCATCAGACCGGACCGGGACGGGGAAGGCTGAGGCCGCACCCGCACAGAATCTGGAGGCCCAGCGCCTGCACGCCCTCCTTGAACCCGCAGTGCACGCCAACCGCCTCTACCTTGAAGACGTCTCCATCCAGGTCGCCGGCGCCAACCGGGTGGTCCACGTTGTGGTGGACCTGCCTCAGGAAGAGACAGGCGGCGTAACCCTGGACGTCATCGCCGAGATCTCCAAGACCCTGTCCGACATGCTGGACGACGATCCCAGCACCGATGCCCGCCCTTACGAACTTGAGGTTTCATCGCCCGGAGTCGGGCGCCCCCTGACCGAGCCGAGGCACTGGCACCGTGCCCGCGGTCGGATGGCCAAAGTCAACGTCCTGCAGGGCGAGAACGTCACCGGCAGGATCCACTCCGTGGATGACGGCGGCGTCACCCTCATCCCGGAAATCGCCGTGAAGAAGGGCATGAAGCCCAAACAGGGCGAGCCGGTCAAGATTCCTTTCGACAGGATCCGCAGTGGAAAAGTCGAGATAGAGTTCAGCCACCTCGATGAGGCCGGGCTGGAAAACGCAAATAATGGACCTTCTGAGGAGGCCTGATGGATATTGACATGAGCGCACTGAGACTCCTGGAGCGTGAGCGCGAAATCCCGCTGGATCTCCTGATTCCGACCATCGAGCAGGCCCTCCTGGTGGCCTACCACAAGACTCCCGGAGCCTTCGAGAAGGCCCGCGCGGAGCTGGACCGCAAGAGCGGGCACGTGACCATCTGGGCTACCGAGATCGACGACGACGGCGCGCCGATCGGCGAGTTTGAAGACACCCCCGCCGGCTTTGGCCGCATCGCCGCCAGCACGGCCCGCCAGATCATCCTGCAGCGCCTGCGCGACGCCGAGGACGACAACGTCCTTGGCCAGTTCAAGGGCCGCGAAGGCGAGCTGGTGGCCGGAACCATCCAGCAGGGCAACAACCCGCACATGATCCAGGTCAACCTCGGCACCGTCGAGGCGCTGCTTCCGCCGCCCGAGCAGGTACCGGGCGAAAAGTACATCCACGGCAACCGCCTCCGCGCCTTCGTGATCGATGTGCACCGCGGCACCAAGGGCCCGTCCATCACGCTTTCCCGCTCGCACCCCGGCCTGGTCCGGAAGCTCTTCGAAATGGAGGTCCCGGAAATCGCGGACCGTTCCGTCGAGATCGTGGCGCTGGCCCGCGAAGCCGGTCACCGCACCAAGATTGCGGTCAAGGCCAACGCCTCAGGCATCAATGCCAAGGGTGCCTGCATCGGCGAAATGGGCTCCCGTGTCCGGGCTGTCATGACAGAGTTGAACGACGAGAAGATCGACATCGTCGACTACAGCGACGATCCCGCAACCTTCATCGCCAGCGCACTGTCGCCGTCGAGAGTGAACTCGGTCACCATCACGGACGAAGCCACCCGCTCCGCCCGCGTCGTCGTTCCGGACTACCAGCTGTCCCTCGCGATCGGCAAGGAAGGCCAGAACGCACGGCTCGCCGCCAAGCTCACCGGCTGGCGGATCGACATTGTCTCCGACGCCGCGGTGGCCCGCGACAGCTAGCCCCCTTCCAGCACCTGCAGCGTCCGGGGCCCCGGGTTCGGGGTCCCGGCGCCGGAGGGGCTAGAATAGACATGACCGCGCCTAAGGGCCGGTGTCCGCGTGCCCTCAGCATCCGGCTTCAGCTCGCCTAGGTGTCAGTTACAGGACGCCCGGGCCGGGCCGGCTGGAAGACCGGGCAGGCAGGCAGGTACAGCAGGAAGATACTCGAAACGTGGCACAAGTGCAGCACCTCGAGAATCAACCGCAACGGACCTGCATCGGATGCCGGCAAAAGGGCCCGCGGTCTGAGCTACTCCGGCTCGTCTCCGGCGGCAGCGGTTCATCCGCCGTCGTAGTGGATGAACGACGCCGGATGGCTGGCCGGGGTGCATGGCTGCACCCCAGCGAAAAGTGCCTGGCACTGGCGGTCAAACGTCGGGCGTTCGGACGCGCCCTCAACGGCGCAACCGGCACAGCCGACGTCGAACGCCGGATTATGGCAGGCACGAAAGCCGTGGACACTCCGGTGGCCGCAGCGACAACCGTCCAACCTGAAAGCGGGTCAGAAAACTGATGGAAACCCGATGAGTTCCCAGCGATGAGTGCGCAACGATGACAGATTTGTTGCGCTCTGCAATGGGCCTTTCAGCTGCACTCGCGGCGGAGGCCCGCAGTAAGAAGTAGACGGTTCGTGCCTGGCTCGGTGCGGACCGAGACAGGAGAAATGTGGCCAAGGTCCGCGTACATGAGCTTGCTAAAGAGCTCGGTATAACTTCCAAAGATGCAGTAACCAAACTGCAGGAACTGGGCGAATTCGTTCGCTCCGCCTCTTCCACCATTGAGGCCCCCGTTGTGCGGAAACTCCGCAACGCTTTCCCCGGCGCCCCGGCGGCTGCCAAGTCCGATGCCCCCGCGGCTGCCCCCAAGGCACCCGCCAGCCCGGCAGTAACCGCTCCCGCACCGGCTGCGCCCAGCGCCCCGGCGCAGGCAGCAGCACCCAAGGCCGAAACTCCGGCTCCGGCAGCTCCGGCTCCGGCAGCAGCAGCTCCGGGTCCGTTCGCTGCGCCGGCACCGTCCGCCGCACCCGCTCCGGCAGCACCCGCTGCCCAGGCTCCGGCCGCTCCTTCGGCGGCACCGTCCTCGGGCATCAAGCCCGGCGCACGGCCCGCTCCGAAGGCTGAAGCACCCGCCGCGCCGGCTGCTCCTGCTGCTCCGGCACGCCAGGGCGGATCGGCACCCCGGCCGGGCGGTCCCCGTCCGGGCAACAACCCCTTCGCTCCGTCCCAGGGTATGCCCCGGGGACGCGGCGGCGACAACGAACGTCCTCCGCGTCCGGGTAACAACCCGTTCGCTCCGTCCCAGGGCATGCCCCGGCCGGGCGGAAGCCGTACCGAGGGCGAACGTCCCGGCGGTCCCCGTCCCGCAGCAGGCGCAGGCGGTCCCCGTCCGGGTGCCCCCCGCACCGGCGGCGCTCCGGGTGCCCGCCCGGGCGCACCGCGTCCGGCCGGCGCCCCCGGCGCACGTCCCGGAGCCGGCGGAAACCGTCCGACTCCCGGCATGATGCCGAACCGCACCGAACGTCCCGCACCCGCTGGTGCAGGCCGTCCCGGTGGCGGCGCCCGGGGTCCCGGCCGTCCGGGTGGCGCTCCGGGAACCGGTGCTCCCGGCACCGGTGGCGGCGGCGCTCCTGCAGGCGGTGGCTTTGGTAAGGGCGGCCGCGGCCGCGGTGGCACCCAGGGTGCTTTCGGTAAGGGCGGCGCAGGCCGTGGCAAGCAGCGCAAGTCGAAGCGTGCCAAGCGTCAGGAACTCGAGCAGATGAGTGCTCCGTCGCTGGGTGGCGTAAGCGTGCCCCGCGGCGACGGCAACACCGTAGTCCGGCTCCGCCGCGGCTCGTCCATCACGGACTTTGCCGACAAGATCGAGGCGAACCCCGCCGCACTGGTGACGGTGCTCTTCCACCTCGGCGAAATGGCCACGGCCACGCAGTCGCTGGATGAAGAGACCTTCGCGCTGCTCGGCGAGGAGCTTGGCTACAAGCTCCAGGTTGTGTCCCCGGAGGATGAGGAGCGCGAGCTGCTCTCCGGTTTCGACATCGACTTTGAAGCCGAGCTTGAGGCCGAAGGCGATGAAGACCTCGAGGCACGTCCTCCGGTTGTCACCGTCATGGGTCACGTCGACCACGGTAAGACCCGGCTGCTCGATGCCATCCGCAAGTCCGACGTTATGGCGGGCGAGCACGGCGGCATCACGCAGCACATCGGTGCCTACCAGGTCACCCACGAGCACGAAGGCGAAGACCGCAAGATCACCTTCATCGATACCCCGGGCCACGAGGCGTTCACCGCCATGCGTGCCCGTGGTGCGAAGGTCACCGACATCGCCATCCTGGTGGTCGCAGCGGACGACGGCGTTATGCCGCAGACCGTTGAAGCCCTCAACCACGCGCAGGCCGCCAATGTGCCGATCGTTGTGGCTGTGAACAAGATCGACAAGGAAGGCGCCAACCCGGAAAAGGTCCGCGGCCAGCTGACCGAGTACGGCCTGGTTCCGGAAGAGTACGGTGGCGACACCATGTTCGTTGAGGTCTCTGCCCGCCAGAACCTCAACATTGACGAGCTGCTCGGCGCGGTCCTGCTTACCGCAGACGCCGCCCTGGACATGCGCGCCAACCCGAACAAGGACGCCCGCGGTATCGCGATTGAAGCCAACCTGGACAAGGGCCGCGGTTCCGTTGCCACCGTCCTGGTTCAGTCCGGCACCCTGCACGTCGGTGACACGATCGTGGCCGGCACAGCCCATGGCCGTGTCCGTGCGATGTTCGACGACGACGGCAGCGCCCTGACCGAGGCCGGCCCGTCCCGCCCCGTGCAGGTGCTGGGTCTGTCCAACGTCCCGCGCGCCGGTGACACCTTCTTCGTGACCGCTGACGAGCGCACCGCCCGCCAGATCGCCGAGAAGCGTGAAGCTGCGGACCGCAACGCCGCCCTGGCCAAGCGCCGCAAGCGCATCAGCCTGGAAGACTTCGACCAGGCCGTCGCCGAAGGCAAGATCGACACCCTCAACCTCATCCTCAAGGGTGACGTGTCCGGTGCCGTGGAAGCCCTCGAGGACGCGCTGCTCAAGATCGACGTCGGCGAGGGTGTCCAGCTCCGCGTCATCCACCGCGGTGTCGGTGCGATCACGCAGAACGACGTCAACCTGGCCACGGTGGACAGCGCCGTTATCATCGGCTTCAACGTCAAGCCGGCCGAGCGTGTTGCCGAACTGGCAGACCGCGAAGGCGTGGACATGCGCTTCTACTCCGTCATCTACGCAGCAATCGATGACATCGAGGCAGCCCTCAAGGGCATGCTCAAGCCGGAGTACGAAGAGGTCCAGCTTGGTACCGCCGAGGTCCGCGAAGTGTTCCGTTCCTCCAAGTTCGGCAACATTGCAGGCTCGATCGTGCGCTCGGGTGTTATCCGACGCAACGCCAAGGCCCGCGTCAGCCGCGACGGCAAGATCATCGGCGACAACCTCACCGTTGAGACGCTCAAGCGCTTCAAGGACGACGCCACCGAGGTCCGCACGGACTTCGAGTGCGGTATCGGCCTTGGCTCGTACAACGACATCAACGAAGGTGACATCATCGAGACCTTCGAGATGCGCGAGAAGCCGCGCGTCTAAGTTGGTTTCGCTGGCGGGGCCGTCGGAATTTTTCCGGCGGCCCCGCCCCTTCGCCGGACGGTTTTCGATCTCCGATCGCAAACCGTCCGGCTCCGTCAGGCCCGATGCCACTCCCAGGCCGCCGGAAAAATTCCAACGGGAGTCCGTCGTAGGCTTGCCTTAGGCGCGTGGCACCAAACTCACCAATGTGCGGCCTGTGTTAACGCGCCGTCGTACATCCAAGAATTTTAGGAGTGGAAATGGCTGATCCCGCACGGGCTGCCAAGTTGGCGCAGCGGATTAAGGTTGTCGTTGCTGAGGCGTTGGGCCGGAGGGTCAAGGATCCGCGGCTGGAAGGCGTGACCGTGACCGACGCGCGCGTGAGCAACGATCTGCAGCACGCCACCATCTACTACACCGTGTTTGGCGACGAGGTGGCCCAGGCCGATGCGGCGAAGGGTCTGGAGAAGGCCAAGGGTGTGCTGCGCCAGGAAGTCGGCCGCAACATCACCGTCCGGCTGACGCCGACGCTGGAATTCGTCGCCGACCAGATCCCCGTTGTGGCCTCGAACCTCGAAGAACTCCTGCGGGAGGCGAAGAAGCGGGACGCCGAAGTGGCGGCCCTCGCGGCCAGCGCCCAGCATGCCGGGGACCCCGACCCGTACAAGAGCGACATCCCGCAGGATGTCGACCTGGATGAGGACGACTTCGACGAAGAGGACCTCGACCTTGGGAACGCCGACGAGGTCGACGAGGACAGCAGCAAGTAGTCCTTCGTCAGTCGTCGTCGTCGTCGTGCGAGCCGTGCTTCAGCTTCACGTACAGGACCTGGCCGTCAGGAGGTGATCCCTCTCCCGGCAGGGCGTTGGTGGTTGCGTACAGGGTGCCGTCCCGGAGGTCGACGTCGGCGGTCAGCTTTGCGGCGAGCACGAGGGTCTGCTTTCCCGAGTGCCGGTCGACTTTGACTACACCGTCGCCGAACAGGGAGGCGACGTACATGTCGCCGTCGACGTCCAGGGCGAGTCCGGTGGGGGAAGCGATGTCATCTGCCACCAGCTTCACGCGGCCATTGTCCGGATCGATTCTGAAGATGGCGCCCCGGGCGCCGAGTTCCGGCCCCTCGGGTCCGCCCGGCAGGGACGTCACGTAGAGCATGCCGTCGCGGCCCACCGCCACGTCTGTTGGCACGGGCTCAAAGGCGTAGGTCCGGCCTACGACGCACTCCGGGAGCCCGGCGGCCTTGGCCATTTCCGCCGTGGTGATTTTGAAGGGCCGCGGGGGCAGGACGGCGACGGTCCTGGTCTTGCCGCTGCGGGAATCCACCGACACCACGCTGTTGGCTCCTGCGTCGGCCACGTAGATGGTGTCTCCCGTTGCGGCGATGCCGTACGGGTGGGAGTCGACTTCCCCCTTGTAGCTTGCCGGGATGTCCGGCGGGATCTGGGCGGCGCAGTCGGCGGGCAGGTTGTCGAAGCCGTACCGGTGATCGCCGTCGGGATTGTTCTTTGTTTCCAGTGCGGCGAAATCACCGATGGTGCGCTCCTTGCCGTCCTCCGCGATGATCCGGATGTGGCCTGCGAGCTTGCCTGGGTCCATCGGCCCGGCGCCCTGGCTCTCCAGGAAATACGTTGAACCGTGCCACTGCATGTTCCCGGCCACGCCCCAGTCGCCGTGCTCATAGAGGACAGTCTTGTTTCCCCCGGAGTCCACCCGGGTCAGCCGCCCGTCAAACTGCTCGCTGACAATCACCGAGCCGTCGCGCCCCGTACTGAGGTGCAGCGGATTGGCCAGCCCGGCTACCAGCGTGGAGGGGGATTCCCCGGCCCGGGAACCGTCCGATGCAGCGATGACAGCCGCCCCAGGGGAGAGCAGCGCCGCGGCGATGGCAGCCGTGGCCAAGAACGATGTTTGTTTTCTCATGGTGTGCTCCAGTGCCGGTACCCAGAATTCACAGCAGCGAGACCAATGAGACCTTTGCGGGGCAACCGAAAATTACGTCTACCTCACGAGCGGATTTTAGGCTCTTCCCGGCGCGATGTCGATGACTTCGGCGATCGCTAGGGCCCCGGCCTCGATCCTGCCTGGTCTGCGGTCAGTACAGGCGGCGGTCAGCGGCGCCTGAACCCGGAGCGCCGGGCACCAAAGCCGCCCAGCAGGGGTGAGCCCATTCCGAGCAGGAAGCCGAAGTCATACCAGTTTCCGGCGCGCGCCGTGTTGTAGAACGGAAACTCTCCCCACTGCCCGAAGACGTGGACTATCAGCACGATCCAGGCTGTGATCCCGTTCCAGAAGCCCCAGAGTAAGTCCTCCCACCACATGGCATGCCTCCTGATCGGGCCCGGAAACTCCGGCGCAAGGCGCCGTGGGCCAAGGCTAGGGGCAACCCCCGCCGAGGCGATAGGGCCCATGTACCCCCTCATCGGCGACGCGGGAACCGCGCGTCTGGCCCGGGGAGCCGCGGCTCAGCCGCGCGCGTCAGGCCCGGCGGGCCGGCAGCCGGCTGAGCCCTTCGACGAGATCCTCTTGTCCGCTGCAGAGCGCGATCCGGATCCAGCCCTCGCCGATCGAGCCGAAGGCGGTACCCGGGGCGAAGGACACTTTGGCGTCCACCAGGAATCTCCGGACCCAGGCCCGGACATCGCCGCCGCTGACGTGGGAGACGTCAGCCCAGAGGTAGAAGGCTCCCTGAGCGGTGAGGAACGGAATCCCCTTGGAGGCCAGGACCGCCGAGGCGGCGTCCCGGTTGGACCGGTAGTGGGCATGCGCCTCGCCCACGTAGTCCTGCGGGCCGGTCAGCGCGGCCAGCCCGGCGTACTGCGACGGCGAAGCGACACACGAGACGATGGACTCCATCACGTTGTTCATCTTCTGCTCCAGACCCGGCGGGCAGATCAGCGCCCCGATCCGCAGCCCCGTCAGCCCATAGGTCTTGGAGAGGGTCAGCGAGGTGAACACGCGGGCTTCGCCAGGCACGTCGCTGTCGAAGCGGGCAGGACTGACATGCGGGACGTCGTAGGTGAACGCCTCGTAGCATTCGTCGGAGATGATCCAGAGGTCATGGCGCCGGGCCAGGTCAACGAGGCCGCGCGTGAGCTCCTCACCAAGCACCGCGCCCAGGGGGTTCGAGGGCGAGTTCAGGATCAACACCCTGGTCCGTGCCGTGATGAGCGCTTCGATGTCCTCGAGCCGCGGCTGGAAGTCATGCTCCGGGTACAGCGGGTACCGCACGGGAACGGCATGGAGCAGGCTGCTGGTCATCGCAAACGTGGGGTAGCCCGGGTTGGGAATGAGGATCTCGTCGCCGGGGGAGAGGAGCAGGCTCATGGCCATGTGCAGGCCCTGCTGGGCGCCGTCAACCACGTACACGCGGTCCGCGCCGACCGCCGTCGCGTTGTGTTCCCGGAACCGGGCGGCGAAGGCCTCCCGGAGGGCCGGGATACCGGCGTTCGGCGTGTAATTTGTCTCGTCCCGGTCCAGGCACGCCATCCCGGCCTCAAGGATGTGGCGCGGCAGGGCGAAGGCCGGCTCGCCGATACTCAGGACGATGGCGCCGGGCGTGGCCCAGGCGGCTTCGGTGATCTCGCGGATCTGGTTGACGGGAACGTCGCGGACATGGGCGGCAAGCTCGGGCATGTCTGCCATCCTAACCGGCACCCTTTGCCGGGGCGGCCCCGGAGGCGGGATCGGGCGCCATTGCGGCGCAGATATACTGGGAAGCGTGCTTTCTGGACTGGTGATAGTGGACAAGCCGCAAGGCTGGACCAGCCACGACGTGGTTGGACGGATGCGGCGGCTCGCCGGTACCCGAAAGGTGGGCCATGCGGGCACCCTGGATCCGATGGCCACCGGCGTCCTGGTGGTCGGCATCAACAAGGCCACCCGGCTCCTGACCTACATCGTGGGCACCTCCAAGACCTACACGGCCACCATCCGCCTCGGCGAATCGACAGTAACTGACGACGCCGAAGGGGACGTCACGTTTACGCACAGCGCCGCCGCGGTCACCGAGGAAGGCGTCCGGGCCGGCGTCGCCGCCCTGACCGGCAAGATTGAGCAGATTCCCAGCAGCGTAAGCGCCATCAAGGTCAACGGGGAACGGTCCTACGCCAGGGTCCGCTCCGGCGAAGAGGTCAAGCTGGCCGCGCGGCCCGTCACCATCCACCGCTTCGAGGTCCACGGGCTCCGCCCGGCGGCCGGCGGGGCCACCCTGGATGTCGATGTCACGGTGGAGTGCTCCTCCGGCACCTATATCCGGGCGCTGGCCCGCGACCTCGGCAACGCGCTCGGCGTCGGCGGCCACCTCACTGCGCTGCGCAGGACCCAGGTCGGTCCCTACACCCTCGACCAGGCCCACACCCTCGAGCAGCTGGCCGAAGAACTGGACGTGCTGGAAATGTCCCAGGCCGCGCGGGCGCTCATGCCGAACCGTGAACTCAGCGACGAGGAAACAACCGAGATCTCCTTCGGCCGCCGGATCGCTGCCGGGCCCGCCGCCGGCACCGCGGACGCGGCGACCGCTGACGCCCCGGCAGCGGCGTTCGCCCCGGACGGCACGCTCGTGGCGTTGCTGGCCGACGCGGGAAGCTACGCCAAGCCCGTGCTCGTCTTCGCGCCCGACAATGAAAAGCGCGACAATGAAAAGCGGGCCGACTAGCCTTGGACGCGTATTTCTACATCATCCTGACTGTCGGGCTTATCTCCAGCCTCATTTGCCTCGCCGCAGGCATCCTGAAGAAGGCCCCGAACGACGTGACGATCCTGTCCGTGGCCGCCGTCGAGCTGTCCCTGCTGGTGTACCTGGTGGGTTCCGTCATCCGGGTCGCGGCGGGCGAACACATCGCCGGGGAAATCTGGGAGTTCTGGGGCTACCTGCTGACGGCCCTCCTGCTGCCCGTCGGCGCGGTGTACTGGTCCATCCTGGAACGCACGCGCTGGAGCAACTTCGTCCTGGCCGCCGTCGGCGTCACAGCCTTGGTGATGGCCGCCCGAATGAACCAGATCTGGTACTGACTTGGAAGAGGCAAAAAACGTGACCCCACCATCGTCCCCACAGGACGCCGGGACCGCTACAGGCGCGACGGCGGCAAGCGCCGCGACTCCGGCGAGAGACACCCGCAACACCGGCCCCGGCCGGCTCCTGATCGCCGTTTATGCGGTGTTTGCCATTTCGGCCACCGCCAGGGCCGGGTATCAGATCCTCACCAAATTCTCCGAAGCGCCCCTGGCTTACTCGCTGTCCGCATTCGCCGCCGTCGTCTACATCGTGGCCACGGTGTCCCTCGCGAAGGCCGGCCGCACCTGGTTCAAGGTCTCGGTCGCCGCCGTCCTGACCGAGCTGGTCGGCGTGCTGGTGATCGGGGCACTGAGCGTCTTCGACTCCGTCAACTTCCCGCACGAGACCGTCTGGTCCCTGTTCGGCCGCGGCTACGGCTTCATCCCGCTCCTGCTGCCGATCCTGGGACTCGTGTGGCTCTACCGCCGCCGGCCGGCCCCGAGGCCCGCGGGGACACCACAGCCCTAGTGGCTGGTGGTGCCCCGGAGCGAAACAGGCAGGGGCAGGATCCGGCGGCCCCAGCAAGACCTTGGCATCCTGACTTTCATCAGTAGGCTTACCTTTGATTGAATAAGCCCATACAACGGCCCCGCTCAGGCTTGGAGATTTCGATGGAAGTTTGGCCAGGAAGCGCCTACCCCCTTGGCGCAACCTTTGACGGTATCGGCACGAACTTTGCGCTGTTCAGCGAGGCCGCAGAGTCGGTGGAATTGTGCCTCATCAGCCCCGAGGGTGCCGAGACGCGGGTTCCCCTCGTGGAGGTCGACGGATACGTGTGGCATTGCTACCTGCCGCACGTTCTGCCAGGGCAAAGGTACGGCTACCGGATCACCGGCCCCTACGATCCCGCGCGGGGCATGCGCTGCAACCCGAACAAGCTGCTGCTCGACCCATACGCCAAGTCCATTTGCGGGCAGGTGGACTGGAACCCCGCGTTGTTCGCCTACAACTTCGGGGACCCGGACTCCCGCAACGATGAGGATTCCGCTCCGCACGTGATGCTGGGCGTCGTCGTGAACCCGTTCTTCGACTGGGCCGGTGACCGGCCCCCCAGGACCCCGTACCACCGCTCGGTGATCTACGAAGCCCACGTGAAGGGACTTACCCAGCTGCACCCGGAGATTCCGGAGGAGCAGCGCGGGACGTACGCGGGCATCGCGCACCCCGCAGTCATCGGACACCTGCAGAAACTGGGCATCACAGCCCTGGAGCTGATGCCCGTGCATCAGTTCGTCAATGACGGCACTCTCCAGGACAAGGGCCTCTCCAACTACTGGGGCTACAACACCATCGGCTTCTTCGCCCCGCAGAACACCTACAGCTCCGTGGGCGACACGGGGGAACAGGTGCAGGAATTCAAGGCCATGGTCCGCGAGCTGCATGCGGCTGGTATTGAGGTGATCCTGGACGTGGTCTACAACCACACCGCGGAAGGAAACCACCTTGGTCCCACCCTGTCCTTCAAGGGCATCGACAACGCCGCCTACTACCGGCTGGTTGACAACGACAAGCGCTACTACATGGATTACACGGGAACCGGCAACACCCTGAACGTGCGGCACCCGCATTCCCTGCAGCTGCTCATGGACTCCCTGCGCTACTGGGTGACCGAGATGCACGTGGACGGCTTCCGCTTCGACCTCGCCTCCACCCTGGCCCGCGAGTTCTACGACGTGGACAAGCTCTCCACCTTCTTCGAACTCGTCCAGCAGGACCCCGTCGTGTCCCAGGTCAAGCTGATCGCCGAGCCGTGGGACGTCGGCCCCGGCGGGTACCAGGTGGGCAACTTCCCGCCGCAATGGACCGAATGGAACGGCAAGTACCGCGACACGGTCCGGGACTTCTGGCGCGGCGAGCCCTCCACCCTGGGCGAGTTCGCCTCCAGGCTCACCGGCTCCGCGGACCTCTACGAGCACTCGGGCCGCCGCCCGGTCGCATCCATCAACTTCGTGACGGCCCACGACGGCTTCACCATGCGCGACCTCGTGTCGTACAACGAGAAGCACAACGACGCCAACGGCGAAGGAAACAACGACGGCGAATCGCACAACCGGTCCTGGAACTGCGGCGTGGAAGGTCCGACCAGCGATCCGGACATCTTGTCGCTGCGGGCCCGCCAGCAACGTAACTTCATTGCCACGCTGCTGCTCTCCCAAGGCGTGCCGATGCTCCTGCATGGTGACGAACTGGGCCGCACCCAGCAGGGCAACAACAACACCTACTGCCAGGACTCTGAACTGAGCTGGGTCCACTGGGACCAGATCGACCAGCCCCTGATGGAGTTCACCGCTGTGGTCAGCCGCCTCAGGGCGGACCATCCGACCTTCCGCCGCCGGCGCTTCTTTGACGGCAGGCCGGTGCTCCGCGTGGAGGGCGCAAAACTTCCCGACATCGTCTGGCTCAACGCGGAGGGCGCCGAGATGCTCCCGGAAGACTGGGGCAACGGTTTTGACCGCAGCATCGGCGTCTTTCTTAACGGGCAGGGCATCCATGGGGTTGACAGCCGCGGCAGGAGAATCACGGATGTGAACTTCCTGCTGTATTTCAACGCCCATGATGACACCATCAAGTTCACCCTTCCCACCTCCGAATACGCTCCTGCCTGGGACGTGGTCATCAGCACGGCCGGCGAAGACACCGGCGGCAAACCCGTCCAGTCCGGTCAGACGCTGAAGCTGCCGGCCAAGTCCCTGGCAGTGCTGAGGGCGTACACGGAACCCGACGCCGAACCCGAGGTGTCCGCGTCAGCATCCCTTGCAGTCCTCGCCGGCACGGGTCCCGATACGGCCGCAGGAAAGGATCCGGAGCGAAAAGCCACGAACGGAGGCGGGGCAGCGGCCCCGTGAGCTTCTACTCGGGCAGCTCGATCTGGAAGCCGCAGGGGCACCGCAGGACGCGGGTGGACAGGTAAACTGCCAGGGCACCATCGGTGGGCTGGTCAGTTTTGACTGGCAGGTGGATGCGTTGCAGTCCGGATCCTGCTTTTTCCATGGGCCGGCCACAGTGGATGTAGTGCCCGCCAAAGACGAGCACATCCGTGTTTCTTCCCTGGTACTTGTTGAGGATCACGGCAACCTGCGCGACGTCGGCGGTGTGGGAAAGGAACTGTCCGCAGGCGGTGCAGGTGTACGACACCGTGACCAGGTTTTCCGAGGCCGGCCCGAGTGACTCGATGGAGCTGATGGACAGGTGACTGTCCGAGCGGCAGTCGGTGCACTGCAGGGGGGACGCTTGGGGCAGCCGGCTGTCGGGTGTGTGCCCGTTGGGGTCGATCGTCATGATCAGGCAGCGGGTGGATAGCTGGACAGGATGTAGTCCGCCATTGCCGGGCCTGTCATCCGCAATCGGCTGTCGTAGATGTCCACACCGCATCGATGCATAGCACCACGGAAGGTGATGTCGGGCTTGGGCTCCAGGCCCTTAATCAGGCACCAGCTGGTATACAACCCGTAGAGGCAATCGGGGCCCAGGGGGCAGTCCGTGTCAGGGTCCGGGACAGTGGCTTCATCAAGGAATTGTTCGAAATGCGAGGGGGCCATTTCAGGGCCTTCCGCGGGGTGCGTCTTGGCCGCCGTTCGGCTACAGCGGGTATTCCTTCCGGCCCCGCACACGACCGGAGGAGGAGGACCAGGGGCCAGATTCTGATGGTTTGCGCCCTTGTCTGTGGATCAAATGTAAGCGTGGTTGGCGCCGTTGTCCATAGCGGGGTGGAGGGGCACTGGGACTGTAGCCCTTGCGTTCCGGGCCCCCGGGCGTCATTTGTCAGGGCTTGGGTCGCGGACGTCCCGTTCTCCGATGTCGGCGGCTCCCAGCGCACTGGCGGCGGGGCTGTAGTCGGCGTCGTGTTCCCGGATTCTGATTTCGGGATGGTGCAGGTCGAGGGCCGGGCGTTCCGAGCGAATGCGGGGCAGGGAGCTGAAATTGTGCCGCGGCGGCGGGCAGGAAGTTGCCCACTCCAACGAAGCCCCGAAGCCCCAAGGGTCATCCACTGTTACTTTTTCGCCCGCCCGCCAGGTGATGTAGACATTCCACAGGAACGGCAGCAGTGATGCGCCCAGAAGGTAGGAACCGATGGTGGAAAACTGGTTCATGGCCGTGAAGTTGTCCTCGGGCAGGTAGTCCGCGTAACGCCGCGGCATGCCTTGGACGCCCAACCAGTGGTGGATCAGGAAGGTGGCGTGGAAGCCCAGGAAAAGCATCCAGAAATGGATCTTGCCCAGGCGTTCATTCAGCATGGTCCCGGTCCACTTCGGCCACCAGAAATAAAAGCCGGCGAACATTGCGAACACTACCGTGCCAAAAACGACATAGTGGAAATGTGCCACCACGAAGTAGCTGTCGGTGACATGGAAATCCAGTGGCGGGGAGGCCAGGATAATGCCGGTCAGGCCCCCGAACAGGAACGTGACCAGAAAGCCGATGCTCCAGAGCATGGGCGTCTCGAAGGTGATGGAACCCCGCCACATGGTGCCGATCCAGTTGAAGAACTTCACACCCGTCGGAACAGCGATCAGCATCGTCATGAAGGCGAAGAACGGCAGCAGCACCGCGCCCGTGGCGTACATGTGGTGTGCCCACACGGTCACGGAGAGAGCACCGATCGCGATCGTAGCGTAGACAATGCCCTTGTAACCGAACAGGGGCTTACGGCTGAACACCGGAAAGATTTCCGAGACGATGCCGAAGAACGGCAGGGCGATGATGTACACCTCGGGATGGCCGAAAAACCAGAACAGGTGCTGCCAGAGGATGGCCCCGCCGTTTGCCGGGTCAAAGATGTGGGCGCCGAAGCGGCGGTCCGCACCCAGCGCGAACAGGGCGGCGGCCAGTGGCGGGAAGGCCATCAGCACCAGGATGGCGGTCACGAGGGTGTTCCAGGTGAAGATCGGCATGCGCCACATCGTCAAGCCCGGTGCCCGCATGCAGATGATCGTGGTGATGAAGTTGACGGAGCCAAGGATGGTGCCGAAACCGGAAAGGGCCAGGCCGAAGACCCAGAGATCCCCGCCGACGCCCGGCGTGAAGGTTGTAAGGGACAGTGGCGAGTAAGCGAACCAGCCGAACGACGCCGACCCTTGCGGGGTGATGAACCCGGACATCGCGACCGTGGACCCGAAGAGGAAGAACCAGAACGCGAGGGCGTTCAGTCGCGGGAAAGCGACGTCGGGCGCGCCGATCTGGAGCGGCATGATCACGTTGGCGAAGCCCGCAAACAGTGGCGTCGCGAACATCAGCAGCATCACCGTTCCGTGCATGGTGAAGAGCTGGTTGTACTGCTCCTTGGTCTGCAGGACCTGCATCCCGGGCTCGAACAGCTCCGCACGGATCAGCAGGGCCATGACACCGCCCAGGCAGAAGAAGACGAAGGACGCCAGCAGGTACATGTAGCCGATGGTCTTGTGGTCGGTGGAGGTGATCCAACTAACCACGATGCTGCCCTTGGTCCGTGCCACCACGGCGGGTGCGGCCGTAGCGGCCATACCGGCCCCGGCCGGCGCTTGAGCTGATGCAGCCATTGTCTGCCTACCTCTGTTTTCAGTGTGCCAACGCGGGCTGCCCCGGGGCCCTGTCGTATTCATCGCCGCGGATTCCGGTGTTGCCCTTGGCGCGGAGTGCCGCGATGTGGGATTCATACTCCTGCTGCGAGACGACCTTCACCCGAAAGAGCATCTCGGAGTGGAATTCGCCACAAAGCTCCGCGCATTTGCCGTCAAAGTCGCCGGTCCGGCCGGGCGTGACGCTGATGTACCGGTTTATTTCGCGGGCGTCCGGGTACAGGTCGCGCTTTTGCAGGAACGCCGGCACCCAGAACGAATGCTGCACGTCCCGGGAATTGAGTTGCAGTTCCACCCGCTTTCCGACCGGAAGATAAAGAACGGGAACGCGTTCGCGGGCGCCCACCGCGCCCGTCTGGTGCGTTTGGACACCTGGGTCCTCGTGGACATCTTCCTTGACGTAATTGAAGTCCCACGACCACTGCTTACCGCGGACATCGATTACGACGTCGGGGTCCTGGTATCTGGCATCGATGGCCTGTTGCTCCCTGGTGGTGAAGATGAACAGCACGCCCACGATCATGAGGGGAACGGAGAGATAAAACACCTCAAGCGGAAGGTTGTAGCTGAGCTGGTGGGGGAATCCCTCTGTGTTTTTCCTTCGGCGGTAAGCAACTACGCACCACAGAATGAGACCCCAGGTAATGATTCCCACCACCACGGCAGCGACCCAGGAGTTCACCCAGAGGTCCATGATTTCCGGGGTGTGATTGGTGGTATCGCGTTCGGTCGGAAGCCAGCCCCGCTGCACCTCCGCAGAACAACCCGCCAGGCCCGCTGCCGCGAGCACACTACCGGCGGTTTGCGACGCCCGCCGGACCACTGAAACTTCCGCACTTTTTGCCGTCATAGGTTCTTCCCCACGGTGCAAAATGGCCCTGCTTCACGAGCCGCCGTCACCGCCCTGAGCTGACCTCGGTGAGCCTGATTGCAGAGCCGTGATTGCATCAGGCTACCTACATCCCCGGTGCGATGGGAAGAGGGGTTATTGGTGATTTCGGCGAACTGGCGCCGGGGGCGTCCCAAGAAATACTCATGAAGCCTATGGCTACTAACAACTAAGTGTGCTTATGATGTGGCCACTTCGGCGGTATGCAGGATCCGTCCCAGGGGTTACCCCCCCTGCCTGGCGAAAGTTCCCCAATCAGGGGGACTGGCTGAAAGGTCATGATGGAGCAACGCAAAGCTAAGTGTGCACGACCGGATCATTCCCTTTCCCGGGGAGTGGTGGAATGAATGCCCCGTCCAGAGTGCGCCGACAAGGCATCGACATCATCGGTGGTTTCGAGACCACCTATCTCCCGGCGCACGACAGGGACATTGCTGAAACCACCGGTCACGACGTCAGCTGGAAGCAGGACCTTCAGCTACTCGCGGCCACTGGCGTCAAACGGCTGCGGTACCCGGTGCGGTGGCACCGCGTCGAAGCGGAGGAGGGAAAATACGACTGGTCATCCACCGACAAGGTCATGCACTACCTCCGGGATCATGGGTTCGAGCCCATCGTCGATCTGGTCCACCACACCAGCTACCCCCGCTGGCTGACCGGCGGCTTCGCTGACCCCCGGTTCGGATCCGCTTACCTCCGTTACGCAGAGGCGCTGGCCCTGCGCTATCCCTGGATCCGTGAATACACTCTCTTCAACGAGCCGTTCTCCACGTTGTTCCTCTGTGGACACGAGGCGATCTGGCCGCCGTACCACAAGGGGCTGGACGCTTTCGTTGATTTGATCCTGAACGTGCTGCCCTCGCTCGCTGAGGCAAGCCGGTTTTATGCGGAACTGCTGCCCGACGCCCGGCACGTCTGGGTGGATACCTGCGAAAACCACACCGGCTCCAGCCCGGCCGGAATCGCCTACGCCCAGATGGCGAACGAGCGCCGTTTCCTCGTCATTGACGCGTTCCTTGGACGGGGCTACGACCCTGACGGGCTGATGGCGGCACCGCTGCGCGAGGCCGGGGGGAAGCGCTTGCTGGACCTGGCTCCCGGCCGGATCGACACGCTGGGGCTGGACTACTACGCGCACTGCCAGTGGAATTTCGGATCAGGAGGAGGCAGCGCGCCCACCTTGCAGCCGCTTCCGCTCGCGCAACAGATCCACGACTACTGGCAGCGGTACCGGCTGCCCTGCATAATCACGGAAACCAATATCCGTGGTACCAGTTCGGACAGGGCAACCTGGTTCAAATACGTGCTGGAGCAGTGCGAGGTGGCCCAAGCCATGGGCGTGCCGATCGAAGGCCTGTGCTGGTTCCCCTTCATCGACTCCACAGACTGGGATTCGCTGCTGTTCCGTTGCAAGGGCAACATCGACCCTGTCGGGGTCTACTGGCTGGACCGGGAGCTGACCCGAAGGCCCTCGGCCATGTCCGACTCGTATGCACTTGCTGCGCTCGGTCGCCCTGCGGCTGACCTGCCCGCCTACCCCTTTGCCGAACCCGTCGCCAGCTGGCTCACGGGCTACCTGCCGCAGATGTCCCACTGGACCTGGTCACCAACGCCGGACCCGGAGCCGGAACACAAGTTTCATCAGGAAACCCGCATGGAATTGAGGATCGTCGATGAAAAGTGAACTGATAGTACTTTCACACCTCCGTTGGGACTGGGTATGGCAGCGTCCCCAGCAGCTCGTCTCCAGGATCAGCGCCCACCAAGCCACCTGGTTCATCGAAGAACCCCTCTCACCACCGGGAGGCCCGTCCGAACCCAACCGGATGGCGAGTTGCACGGCTGACGGACTGACGCGTGCCTGGCTGGAAATCCCGGACGAAGGCCGGCACGTCGGGTTCTTCGACCACATAGTGCCCCACTACATAGAGCAATTGCCTGAGCTCATCGGTCTGCCGGACGGGGACAGGGTGGTGTGGCTCTACACGCCGCTGGCGCTGGAAATCGCCCTCGCCCTCCAACCGACCACGCTGGTCTATGACGTGATGGACGACCTCGCTGCCTTCAAGGACGCCGCTCCGGAGCTTGTCGTCCGGCAAAAACAGGCACTGCGCCTTGCCGACGTCGTCTTCGCCGGGGGACGATCCATCCACAGCTCCATCGTCCGGCAGGGGCGCTCCGATGCGCAGCTCCTGCCCAGCGGCGTAGCCCCCGAGCACTACCGCCCGGCGCTCACCAGGCCCGACCCTGCCTCCGACCGGCCCGTAGCTGGCTACGTCGGCGTCATCGATGAGCGCCTGGACCTGGAGCTGATCGCGGGGATAGCGGCAGCGCTGCCCAACTGGGAAATCAGAATGGTCGGTCCGGTGGCGAAGATCGACCCCGGGGACCTCCCCAAGGCTCCAAACATCACCTACGCAGGGCACAAGTGCTACGCCGAGCTGCCGGAGGTCATGGCCGGGCTGGACGTCGCACTGATGCCATTTGCCATAAACGAGGCAACCCGCGCCATCAGCCCAACGAAGACGTTGGAGTACCTGGCCGGAGGACTGCCCGTCATTTCCACGCACGTGCCCGACGTCGTCGCCGATTTCTCGTCGGTGGTGCATCTGCGCAGCCGCCCGGAAGAATTCGCCGCCCTGTGCACGCGGCTGGGACGCCGGAAGTCAGCGGCCCGGCCGGATCCCGGCACAAAAGAGCTGCTCAAGAGATACCACTGGGATTCCATCGCCGAGCGTATGCGGGAATCCGTGATCGCCGCCCGGACACAGGACCGCTCGACCCTGGAAACAGTAGCCACCGGCTGACTCGCTCCCCGCGGGCGGAAAGGTCAGGCGGGCGCCGGCGCAATCGTGGGACTCCACTGCGCCGGCGCCCGTGCCCCCCGAAATTCAGCCCGAGCCTTCCGGCGGGCCAGTCACAGCGTTGTGGACGCCTCCAGCAACCGGCGTTGCAAGTCCGGCCAGGATGCGCCGAAACCGGGGTGCAGGTCCTTGTCTCCGACCCGGTCCAGCGGGACCCACTGCAGTTCAAGGCTCTCCGGGTCGCTGATGGCCGGATCAAACGGCTGCAGGACCTCGACCACGACCGTTGTGTAGCTCCAGTAGCCGACGTCGAACACCGAGGTGAACAGGACCCTGACGTTCTCCGGCGGGACGGCGGCTTCTTCCTGCGCTTCGCGAAGAGCCCCGTGCACGGCTTCCTCGCCCTGGTGCAGGGCCCCGCCGGGGAGGCCCCATGTTCCGCCCTTGTCACTCCAGAGTGCGCGGTGCTGGAGCAGGACGCCCTTGGCGGGGTCATGGACAAGGAGCCCGGCGGAGCCGAAGCGGCCCCAGAACCGTCCGCGGTCACCCTCGACCCATGCGTCGCCCGGGTCGCGCGGTCCCAGCGGGCGGCGCAATTCGTCCGGCGGTGAAGAACTGTATGGCGCCGATCCTGCAGTGGCCGGGTTCGCGGCAGTTGTTCTGTCCATCGTTACAGCTTGCCACGGGCACCCTCGGTTGCGGCAGAAGTGTTACTCGAGGGGAACGCGGGGGGGCCATGTCTGGTTCATCCCGTCCCCGCACCTAGGTCCGCGTCAGACACCGCGACCTCTTCGGGCGTTCAGGTTCAGCGTTCAGGACGCCCGGAACGGGAGGGCGGCGCCCCGTTCAAACGGGACGGCACCCTGGGCCGGTGTCAGGGTGAACCATCCGTCCTGCTGCCGGGACGCGTAGATCAGCATCCGCTGCTCCCCGTCGAGCGGGTCTCCGCGCGGGTAGGAAACCCCTCCGGTGCAGGTTTCCGGAGTCGACACCACGCGAAGGAGGCCTGGACCCGGCTGACCCTTGACCACAGTCTCCACCTCAACAAGGTGCACCTGGCTGCTGTAGCCGTAGATGCTGGTTTTCCCGTCCCGCCCCTTCGGCGTGCCGACAACCACCAGGGCGGCATCGTCGAACAGTTCCTGCGGTGTCTCGAAGCGGATCCAGTCAACGCATGTCTCGGTCCGGGAGCCGGGAAAGAAGCCGCAACCCGCCGTCAGAACACAAGCCAGAAGCGATGTCAGCACCGCCCCTGCTTGGCTCCTCATCCTCCGAAGATAGCCGCGCGTCGCGGACCGGTCCATGCCGGGCCGGCCCTGACGGCCCGGCAGGGCCATGCCGGCTGGAAATGTCGGGGGAGTGCCCTACTTCTTCCCGAAGAGTCCGCCCAGCAGGCCGCCGATGCCGCCGTCACCGCCGTCGTCGTTCTTCCGCTCTTCCGGCTGGCTCTCGGGGAGGTCGACCTCGACCAGCTCACCGGGCACGGGTGCGCCGCCGGCGGGCTGGCCCGGGGCCTGGTCCATGGGAGCGGACTGAGGGTCCAGCCGGCTGTCCAGCCCGGCGTCGGGGGCGAGCTGCCTGTCCTGCCCCTTGCCGCCGCCGAGCAGCCCGCCCAGCAGGTCGCCGATGCCGCCCTGACCGCCGCCACTGCCTGCACCGGCGCCGCCCAGCATCCCGCCCAGGATCCCGCCGAGGTCAATGCCGCCGGCCCGGCCGGCCCCACCCGCATCCGACTGCCCGCCTCCACCGAGGACCTTCTTGGCGAGGTAGGACATCACGATCGGCGCCAGGATCGGAAGGAGCTTCTTGACGAGGTCCCCGCCGACGCCGCCCAGCTGCGCGGTGCCGGCCAGCTGGTTGGCCACCTGGTCCTGCTGTCCGCCGAAGACGTGGCTGACGATTTTTTCCCCATCGGCGGTGTCGACCTGCGCCGCGTCCACGCCTCCGTCGATCAGACCGTTCTGGTGCTGGCCGAGGGCCGACTCGAGCGAGGCGGCGCCGTCGGGGGCCTGGGCGTTGTTGTGCATCCCCGCCAGCAGGGTGGGGACGGCCGCCTCCACGGCTGCCTGCGCCGTCTGCCGGTCCGTGCCGAGCATGCCGGCAATCTGGTCTACCGGGATCTGCCCGAGGATGTCGTTGAGCTCAGTCATGGTCTACTCCTTCAGCCGCGCCGGAACGCGGGGACGAGGTGAATCGGCGACTGCGCAGACGCCGCAAGAGTGTTGCCCTAGCATCCTAGACCGGGTCCGAAGCACCGTGGAAGGCGCCGCCTGCGGGGCCCGCCGGGAGCGTCCGGGCCCGGCGGTGATTGCAGGTAATCTTAGAGAGTTCCGGAGCCGGCACTAATTCTCCGGACAAGCTCATGGCAGGCAGCAAAAGGCGAGGTTGATGGTCCACATCTGGAACGATCCGTCCGAGGTCCCGGCGGACTTCGGTCCTTCCGTCGTCACGTTCGGCAACTTCGACGGCGTGCACCGGGGACATCAGCAGGTGCTGTCCCAGCTCATCCGCATCGCCCGCCTGAACCATGCCCGCGCCGTCGCCATCACCTTCGACCCGCACCCCGCACAGGTGCACCGGCCTGAGGCGGCCCCCGAACTGATCATGGGACTGGAGGACAAGCTGGCCGCCCTCGGCGAGCTCGGCCTCGACGCCGTGCTGGTGATGAAGTACTCGCTTGAACTGGCCAGCCTGACGCCCGAGGAATTCGTCGCGAGCGTCCTGGTTGGCAGCCTCCGCGCAAGCCACGTGGTGATCGGCCACGACGCGCGGTTCGGCCGGGGCAATTCGGGGGACCTGCACACCATGCAGGAACTCGGGAAGAAGCTTGGCTTTGAAGTGCTGGTCATCAGCGAGTTTGGTTCCGAAGGGTTCCCCATCCATAACGACGCCGGCACGGACCGCCGTTGCTCCTCCACCTGGGTCCGCGAGGCCCTTGGGGAGGGCGACGTCGCCACCGCCGCCGCCGTCCTCGGCCGGCCCCACCGGATGCGCGGTGAAGTGGTGCACGGCGCCGCCCGCGGCCGTGACCTCGGCTTTCCCACCGCCAACCTCGCGTCCAGCGCCACCGGCTACATCCCTGCGGACGGTATCTACGCCGGCTGGCTCGTGGACGAGGCAGGCACCCGCTGGCCCGCCGCGATCTCCGTCGGTTCCAACCCCACGTTCGACGGCGTAAGCCGCCAGGTGGAGGCTCACGTCATCGACCGTCCGGACGAGGCCGTGGAGGACTTCGATCTGTACGACCAGACAGTGGTGGTTGAATTCGTCGACAGGCTGCGTGGCATGGTGGCGTACCGTGGCCCTGAAGCGTTGGTGGACCAGATGCGGCTGGACGTCGTCCAGGCCCACGAGATCCTGTTCGCGCACTGACCGCACGGCGCTCACGGACCGCACAGCTGCGTCCGCGCACAGCGAGCTGGCAAAGAAAGGCAAGACGGTGACTCTCGAGAAGAACACCAGGGAGCTGGACAAGGACATTGTCCGCGACTTCAGCTCCCGGATGAGCTATGCGTCCTATCTGCAGCTGCCGACGCTGCTCAGTGCCCAGAAGCCGGTCAGCTCGCCCGAGCACCACGACGAGCTGCTGTTCATCATCCAGCACCAGACCACCGAGCTGTGGCTGAAGCTGGTCCTGCACGAGCTCCGCAGCGCGGCGGCGTGGCTCCGCGCGGACGACCTCGGCTCGGCGCTGAAGGCGATCGCCCGAGTCAAGCACATCCAGAAGACGCTGACCGAGCAGTGGTCCGTGCTGGCCACCCTGACTCCCACCGAGTATTCGCAGTTCCGCGGGTTCCTGGGCAATTCATCGGGCTTCCAGTCCAGCCAGTACCGCGCGGTCGAGTTCCTGCTCGGAAACAAGAACCGCAAGATGCTCCCGGTCTTCGAATCCGACCCCGAGGCCCACGCGATGCTGCTGGAACTTCTCGAATCCCCGAGCATCTACGACGACTTCCTGGCCTACCTCAAACGCCAGGGCTTCGACGTCCCGGCGTCCCTGCTGGAACGGGACGTGACCAAGGCTCACGAGTTCTGCCCCGAGCTGGTCCCCGTCTTCAAGCACATCTACGAGAACGCCGCGGACAACTGGGGCGCCTACGAGGCCTGCGAGGAGCTTGTGGACCTCGAGGACAACTTCCAGCTCTGGCGTTTCCGCCACCTGCGCACGGTGCAGCGGACCATCGGCATGAAGACCGGCACGGGCGGTTCCAGCGGGGCGGCCTTCCTGCAGAAGGCCCTCGAGCTGACGTTCTTCCCCGAGCTCTTCGCGGTGCGGACGGAGATCGGCCAGTGAGCATCGGCACCGGCACCAAGGCAACGGACGTCCTCTGGCAGCGGGCCCTCGAACTCGACGCCGCCGATCCACTGGCCGCGTACCGCGCGCACTTCGTCGGAACGGACACGGATCTGTCCTACCTCGACGGGAATTCGCTGGGCCGCCCGCTCAAGCGGACGGCAGCGGACATCGGCCGGTTCATCGAAGAGGGCTGGGGCGGCCGGCTGATCCGGGGCTGGGACGAGGAATGGCTGGAACTCCCGCAAGCCATCGGCGACCAGCTCGGACGGTCCGTCCTCGGCGCGGCGCCGGGACAGACCATCATCGCCGACTCGACCACGGTGGTGCTCTACAAGCTGATCCGCGCCGCGGTGGCTGCCGGCACCGATCCGGCCCGCACCGAAATCGTGCTGGACACCGAGAATTTCCCCACCGACCGCTACCTCGTCGAGGGCATCGCCCGCGAAGAGGGGCTCACCCTGCGCTGGATCGACGCCGATCCCGCTTCCGGTGTGTCCGTCGAACAGGTGCGCGCGGTGACCGGACCGGCCACCGCCGTCGTGGTCCTGAGCCAGATCGCCTACCGCTCCGGGCACCTCGCGGATTTGCCAGGAATTACTGCTGCCGTGCACGACGCCGGCGCGCTGGTGGTGTGGGACCTGTGCCACTCCGCCGGTTCGGTGGAGATCAACCTGGACGAGGCCGGCGTCGACTTTGCCGCAGGGTGCACCTACAAGTACCTGAACGGGGGACCGGGGTCGCCGGCGTTCGCGTACGTCAACGCCCGGCATCTTGCCGGCCTGCAGCAGCCGATTTGGGGCTGGATGGGGCGCAAGGATGCCTTTGAGATGGGCCCGGGCTACGAGGCTGCCAGCGGCATCCGCGGCTTCCTCAGCGGAACCCCGGCCATCTTCGGGATGCTGGCCATGCGCGGAACGCTGGACCTGCTGGAGGAAGTGGGCATGGCGGCCGTCCGGGAGAAGTCCCGGCTGCTGACTGCGTTCGCCATTGAACTGCATGACGCCTGGCTCGCGCCGGCGGGAGTGTCCCTCGCAACGCCGCGGAACCCCGACGAACGCGGCAGCCACGTCACGGTGGACCACCCGGCGTTCCGGGAAATGACCGCTGCCCTCTGGGAGCAGGATGTCATCCCTGACTTCCGGGCCCCGCACGGCATCCGGATCGGGCTTTCGCCGCTCAGCACGTCCTTTGCCGAGCTCTACCGCGGCGTCGCCGCGATCCGGGACCGGCTGCGGGGCTCCGGTTTCGACAAGATCACGGCCGGGCCGGTAAACTAATCGTTGGATCCGGCTGCAGTCCGTGGCGGCTGGCTCTTGTTGTGAACGGCGATTGTCCTCTTCGGAGGAGATTCCCGGCGCGGCACCCCCGGCAGTGAGTTACTGTTTCGGGCCTCACGGCACATCTCTAGGAGTTATTGTGGCACTTGAAGCCGCTGTAAAGCAGTCCATCATCCAGGAATTCGCAACGTCCGAGGGCGACACCGGTTCGCCGGAGGTCCAGGTTGCAGTCCTGACTCAGCGGATCAAGGATCTCACTGAGCACATGAAGGTGCACAAGCACGATTACCACACCCAGCGCGGTCTGCTGGCCATGGTTGGTCGCCGCAAGCGCATGCTGACCTACCTCAAGAACACTGACATCGCCCGCTACCGTGCGCTCATCGAGCGTCTCGGCCTGCGCCGCTAGTCAGCTTTAGGGGGCGGCCCCCTCCTTAACGGAAAGGGGCCGCCTTCTTCAAAAACTCAACAGGAGGATCAACCGCATCACGCATTCGCGGTCTTCGGTAGTGATTCCCGGGAACGGCTTCAAAGGAACGAAGCCCGGCCCGTGGGTCTCGATCGATGACCGGGTGCAGTGCAGGCCAGTAGACAGATGCTGGGCTGGGTTGATGCGGCTGGACTCCGTGAACCATGAAACGGAGGTGACTCTCTTGGAGGGTCCCGAAATCCAGTTCTCAGAAGCAGTCATTGATAACGGCCGCTTCGGCAAGCGTGTAATCCGCTTTGAAACCGGCCGTCTTGCCAAGCAGGCAGCCGGCGCAGCGATGGTCTACATCGACGAAGACACCGCGCTGCTGTCCGCCACCACGGCCGGCAAGCACCCGCGCGAAGGCTTCGACTTCTTCCCGCTGACCGTCGACGTCGAAGAGCGCATGTACGCCGCCGGCCGCATCCCGGGTTCGTTCTTCCGCCGCGAAGGCCGCCCCTCCACGGAAGCCATCCTGGCCTGCCGCCTGATGGACCGCCCGCTGCGCCCCGCCTTCGTCAAGGGCCTGCGCAACGAGGTCCAGATCGTCGTCACCGTGCTCTCCATCAACCCGGACGAGCTCTACGACGTGGTTGCAATCAACGCTTCCTCCATGTCCACCCAGCTCTCCGGCCTGCCCTTCTCCGGTCCGATCGGCGGCGTCCGCGTTGCCCTCGTCGCCGACGAGAACGGCACCCAGTGGGTTGCTTTCCCGAAGCACTCCCAGCTCGAGAACGCCGTCTTCAACATGGTTGTTGCAGGCCGCATCGCCGGGGACGACGTCGCCATCATGATGGTTGAAGCCGAAGCCACCGACAACTCCTGGAACCTCATCAAGGAACAGGGCGCCACCGCCCCCACCGAAGAGGTTGTTTCCGAGGGCCTCGAGGCTGCAAAGCCGTTCATCAAGGCGCTTTGTGAAGCTCAGGCCGACCTGGCAGCCCGCGCCGCCAAGCCGACCGTTGAGTTCCCGATCTTCCTGGACTACGAGGACGACGTTTACGCAGCCGTCGAGTCCGCCGCAGCCGACAAGCTGACCGCCGTCTTCCAGATCCCAGACAAGACCGAGCGCAACGACGCTTCGGACGCGCTCAAGGACGAGGTCACCTCTTCCCTGGCCGGCCAGTTCGAAGGCCGCGAGAAGGAACTCTCCGCTGCCTTCCGCTCCGTCACCAAGCAGGTTGTGCGCCAGCGCATCCTCAAGGACCAGATCCGCATCGACGGCCGCGGCCTGACGGACATCCGCCAGCTCACCGCAGAGGTCGAGGTCCTGCCCCGCGTCCACGGCTCGGCCATCTTCGAACGCGGCGAGACCCAGATCATGGGTGTCACCACGCTGAACATGCTCAAGATGGAACAGCAGATCGACTCGCTGTCTCCCGTGACGCGCAAGCGCTACATGCACAACTACAACTTCCCGCCGTACTCCACCGGCGAGACCGGCCGCGTCGGTTCCCCGAAGCGCCGCGAAATCGGCCACGGTGCCCTCGCCGAGCGCGCCATCATGCCGGTGCTGCCCACCCGCGAGGAATTCCCCTACGCCATCCGCCAGGTGTCTGAGGCCCTCAGCTCCAACGGTTCGACGTCGATGGGTTCCGTCTGCGCCTCCACGCTGTCGCTGCTCAACGCAGGTGTGCCGCTGAAGGCTGCGGTTGCGGGCATCGCCATGGGCCTGGTTTCCGACCAGGTTGACGGCCAGACCCGGTACGCCGCCCTGACCGACATCCTCGGCGCCGAAGATGCCTTCGGCGACATGGACTTCAAGGTCGCCGGTACCGCCGAGTTCGTTACCGCCATCCAGCTGGACACCAAGCTCGACGGCATCCCGGCCTCGGTCCTGGCAGCTGCCCTGAAGCAGGCCCGCGAAGCCCGCCTGCACATCCTGGACGTCCTGAACTCCGCGATTGACACTCCGGACGAGCTCTCCGAGTTCGCGCCGCGCGTCATCGCGGTCAAGATCCCGGTGGACAAGATCGGCGAGGTCATCGGCCCGAAGGGCAAGATGATCAACCAGATCCAGGAAGACACCGGAGCCGACATCTCGATCGAGGATGACGGAACTGTCTACATCGGCGCCACGAACGGCCCGTCTGCCGACGCAGCACGGTCCGCGATCAACGCCATCGCCAACCCGCAGGTCCCCGAAATCGGTGAGCGCTACCTGGGCACGGTCGTCAAGACCACCACCTTCGGCGCCTTCGTTTCGCTGACCCCGGGCAAGGACGGCCTGCTGCACATCTCCGAGCTGCGCAAGATCGCCGGCGGCAAGCGCGTGGACAACGTCGACGACGTCGTCTCCGTGGGCCAGAAGATCCAGGTGGAAATCACCAAGATCGATGACCGCGGCAAGCTTTCCCTCTCGCCCGTCGTGGCGGACGAGGAAGCCTCGCAGGACGCTGACACCGCTGAGGTCTCCCTGGAGTCCGCAGAGTAGTCGCACCTGATTGCAAAAGCGGGGCCGGTGGAGAATTCCACCGGCCCCGCTTTTTGTTAGGCCCCGCTTTTGTTAAAGGTACGATTGCAGGCAGATTTGGCACTGTTTACTGAAAGGCCTTGATGACTGTCGTTCCCCTGCCGCTTGAGCAGAACCTGCATGCTGACACCCTGATCCACGGCGCCGACGGCGGCTCCGAGGTGCGCCGTTCGGTCCTGCCCGGCGGCGTCCGCGTGTTGACCGAGGCGATGCCCGGCCAGCGTTCGGCCACCATCGGGTTCTGGGTCGGCGTCGGCTCCCGCGACGAGGCTCCGGGCCAGCACGGCTCCACGCACTTCCTGGAGCACCTGCTGTTCAAGGGCACCCGGCGCCGCACCGCACTCGAGATCGCCTCGGCCTTTGACGAGGTGGGCGGGGAATCGAACGCCGCCACCGCGAAGGAAAGCACCTGCTACTTCGCCCGTGTGCTGGACACCGACCTGCCGATGGCGATCGACGTCATCGCCGATATGATCACCGGAGCCGTCCTCGATCCCCGGGAGATGGAGCAGGAACGGGACGTCATCCTGGAGGAAATCGCGATGGACAGCGACGATCCCACCGACGTCGCGCACGAACACTTCGTCGCGGCCGTCCTCGGCACGCACCCGCTGGGGCGCCCGATCGGCGGCACACCCGACGCCATCCGCGCCGTCCCCCGGGACTCCGTCTGGGACCACTACCGCCGCTATTACCGTCCGGATGAGCTGGTCATTACCGCCGCCGGGGGACTGGACCACGACGTCGTCTGCGGGCTGGTGGTGGATGCCCTGCACTCAGCCGGCTGGAGCCTGGCGCCGGACGCCGCGCCGGTGCCGCGCCGCTCCACCGAGCGTGCCGACATCACCGGCACCGCCGGCCTGCATGTGGTCAAGCGGCCCGTCGAGCAGGCCAACATCATCATGGGGTGCCCCACGATCGTCGCCACCGATGACCGCCGCTTCGTGATGAGCGTGCTCAATGCAGTGCTCGGCGGCGGCATGTCCTCCCGGCTGTTCCAGGAAGTGCGCGAAAAGCGGGGGCTGGTCTACTCGACCTACTCCTTCGCGTCCTCGTACGCCGACGCCGGGTACTTCGGCATGTACGCCGGCTGTACGCCGTCGAAGGTCCGGCAGGTGCTGGATCTCCTCGGCGCCGAACTGGACAAGCTAGCTGAGGGCGGCATCTCGGACGAGGAACTCCGCAAGGCAGTCGGGCAGCTGTGCGGCGGCATCGTGCTGGCGCTCGAGGACACCGGTTCCCGGATGTCACGGCTGGGCCGGGCCGAGCTCGTGTCCGGCGAATACCAGGATATCGACGAGACGCTGCGCCAGATCAAAGCCGTGACTGCGGCCGAGGTCCAGGAACTTGCCCGCGAACTCGCGGCCGCCCCCCGGACCATCACCGTGGTGGGGCCCTTCGAGGAGAGCGAAACCTTCGGTCTCTGACACGGAAGGACCCACCTGGAAGGAACCCCCTGGAAGGAACCCCCTGGAAGGAACCCCCTGGAAGGAAGATATGGACCGTCCGCCGCCGGGCAGCGCCATCGAGGCGCTCCAGGCTTTCCTGGGCCACTGGGCCGGCACCACGCAGTGGGAAGCAACCCCCTGGGGACCCGCCCGCTCTGCCGGTGTGACGATCACCTTCGCCCGGGCCGCGGCGGGACTGGCGGTCACCGCCATCTACCGCCATACCGAGGCCGACGGAAACACTGTGGAAGGGCATGGCGCGTTCACCGCCGACAGGGACCGGCCGGACAGGCTGTGGTACCACGTCAACAGCCTGGGGCTGCCCCCTGAGGCGCCGGCTCCGGCCCGCTGGCACGAGGGAATACTGACCGTCGAGCGGCGAAGTGACCGGGGCATCGCCCGGCATACCTTCCGGGTGGATGACGACGTCCTGACCCATGGCGCCGGACTCCGGCTGGGCGCCGCGAGTGACTTCACCCCGTTCATGACCTCCGTCTGCCGGCGGGTGCCGGAAACCGGCCGGACACCTGCCTGAACGCTTACGACGGCGGGGCGTTCGCCGCTGGCGTTGCAGTGGCGGCCTCGTCCGCCGCGGGGGCCTGCCGGCGGCTCGCCAGCAGGAACGGCACCGCGATCACAGCGATGACGCCGCTGGCGGCCAGCGACGCCGCGTAACCGTACACGTCGGCCGCCCGGCCCAGTGGCGGTTGCACCACCACACCACCGCTTGATCCCATGAGCGAGTCGAAGCTGAGCACCGTTGCCCGTTGCCTCGAGGGGATCATGTCGTTCAGATAGGCCTGCCGCACCGGGATGGCCGCCGAGGACACCACGGCCCAGAGCGTCAACAGCACCAGGGCAACCCAGAACACCCGGGTGAACCCGAGCGCCACCAGAATCACGGAACTGCCGACGCCGCTGAGGACCAGCACTGTGGTGCGCTTGCGGACCAGGCCCCGGATGCGGGGTGCGACCCAGCCGCCGAGCACTTCGGCGCCGGCGACGATCGCCGCCGCCAGGCCGGCGATGGAGTAGGCACGGGGGTCACCGAAGAGCTCCAGCAGATAAGGCTGCAGGGCGTAGAACACATAAAACGCCACGCCGGCGCTGAACGGCGCGGCCAGCATGACGTACCGCACGGGCGGGTTCTTCAGGCCGTTCTCGATCGAGGCGGACAGCACGGCCCGGGTCGCCTGGAGGGGACGCGGCGAGCGTTCGGGGGTGAAGCCGACGTCGTGCATGAGCCCGAAGGCCACAGCGAACATGGCCACCAGCACGCCCACCCGCAGCAGAAACGGCACGCCCAGGTTGGTCACCTGCGCAATGACGCCGCCGGCCACCGAACCGCCGAGCATCGCGACGCCCGACACCATCTGTCCCCGCCCGAGCACCGGCTCAAGCGCGCCTTCATACCCGGAGTAGCGCAAAGCGTCCACGAGCCAGGCCTCGACGGCCCCCGAGAAGAAGGTGAAGCCCAGGCCGAGCAGGACCGACACCACCGCCCAGGACCAGAACGGGGCGGAGATCTGCCACAGCAGGTAGTAGAGGTACGTCGAGGCGGCCAGCGTCACGGTGCCCAGGAGGAACGACACGCGGCGCCCCCACCCGTCCGCGATCACGCCGGTGGGCACCTCGAAGAGCACCATACCGGCCGTAAAGAAGGCATTGGCGGCGAACGCCTCGAGGTTGCTGAGGCCGGCGTCGAGCAGGAAGAGTGTGTTGATTCCCCAGATGAACGACGCCGCGAGGGTGTTTCCCAGCGTCAGGGTGAGATAGATGCGCTGGATCTTTCGGGACGCGGCGTTCATCGCGTCTCCGTCCGCGCCGGGGCGAATGGGGGCCACGTGCCCATTGTCGTCCCCTGCAGGCCTACGCGCTACGGCTACAGGTCGCCCGGAAAGCGTTGCCATAACGTTGCAAGCCAAAGGTCCGCCGCTGGACATGCCCTCCGCGCAGGCCGCGGAGTGGGCATAGTCCCGTTAAGTCCATCCGTTGGCACGAACAATGGGCATGTCCCCAACCCGAGCCCTGGCAGCGGGCTTAACCGCCGGCGAAGGGCGGCAGCACATCCACGACGTCGTCCGGCTTCAGCGCCGCACTGCGGTCTCGCACGGCAACCTCATTGAGCAGGAAGCTGGAGCGGGAGAGGATACGAGGCAGCGGCGGAGTTCCTGCGGGTGGTTCGGGGCGCTCGACGGCGAGGATCGCCTCGAGCAGGGTCGCAAGGGTGTCGCCGGCGGACAGTTCATAACGTTCCTCGTCCACGCCTGCGGCAGCGCGCGCGGCAGCGAAGTAGCGTACATTCATGGGTGTTTCAGCCTCCGATGGCGCTCATGCTGCGGTCCGGCTGGACGAAGTCCGGGGCGCCCAGCCCCACATGGTCCATTCCGTGGGCCTTGGGCTTGATCCACATGGCGTCCTGCCAGCGTTCGGCCAGCTGCTCGTCGCTGGCGCCTTCACGCAGCAGTCCCAGCAGGTCCACCTCTTCACGGGAGAAGAGGCAGCTCATGATCTTGCCCTCGGCCGTGATCCGGGTGCGGCGGCAGTCGGAACAGAACGGTTCGGTGACGGAGGCGATGATGCCCACCGTTCCCAGCACCGGTCCGGTGGCCGCGTCCGTGCCGGGGACGCGGGCCCGGACCTCGAAGCGTTCGGCCGGGGCGCCGTCGCGGTCCCGCGGATCCGCACTGAGCACATAGTCGGCGGAGAGCAGAGAGCGGATTTCCGCCGCGGTGATCATGTTCCGGCGCGTCCAGCCGTGGTCAGCGTCGAGCGGCATCTGTTCGATGAAGCGGAGCTCATAGCCGCGGTCCAGGGCCCAGGCCAGCAGGGCGGGAGACTCGGCGTCGTTGATACCGCGCATCAGCACCGCATTGAGTTTGACCGGTCCCAGGCCCGCTGCCCAGGCGGCGTCGACGCCGGCGAGGACCTTGTCCAGGAAGGGACGGCGTGTGAGCTTGGTGAAGGTCTCCTCATGCAGGGAATCAAGGGAGACGTTGATCCGGGAAAGCCCGGCAGCCTTCAGCCCGGCCGCCTTCTTGTCCAGGCCGACGGCGTTCGTGGTCATGGAGATCGGAAGCTGCGGGTGGGCCTGGCGCAGCGCGGCAATGATGTCCAGCAGGTCGGCCCGGACCAGCGGCTCGCCGCCGGTCAGCCGCAGTTCACGCACGCCCAGCAGGTCAACACCGATCCGCACGATCCGCACGATCTCGTCCGCGGACATCACGGCCTGCTTCGCAAGCCACTCAAGCCCTTCGGCCGGCATGCAGTACGTGCAGCGCAGATTGCACTTGTCGGTGAGCGAAAGGCGCATGTCGGTGGCCCGGCGCCCGTACCGGTCCACGAGTCCGGCGGTCATCCCGGCCGGGCGGCCCGACAGCGCCGCACTTCCCGAAGAGTCCGCGCCGGAGACATCAGCAGTGGAGCCCGTTCCACCGCGCGGCTGGGGCATGCCAAGCTGAACACTCATAGAGTCAGGCTACGCTACCTTGCTGCTAGCATCACTCCCGCGCAGCCCGATCCGAAACCATGTGCCAGCCAAGTTCCCCCAGGCCTGGAAAGCCACGCCAGGATGCGCCCGAACCTATGCTTGAGACATGGGCACGCTCCAGTCAGCGCCGGCTTCCGCGCCCAGCGGAAACCGGGAACTGCGCTGGTGGGCCGCGGCGGCGGGCGTCGTCGCGGTAGGCACCGGCGTCATGCTCGGTGAGGTCGCCGCCGGCCTCCTGAGCCCTTCCGTCTCGCCCCTGACAGCTGTCGGGGGAGCGGTGATCGATGCCGTTCCGCCGGGCGTCAAGGACTGGGCCATTTCTCTGTTCGGGACCGCGGACAAGGTCGCCCTGCTGGGCGGCATGGCGCTCTCGATTACAGTATTGGCGGCCCTCGCCGGAATCCTTGAGCTGTGGCGCCCTTTCGCCGGGGTCGCCGTCATCGCCGTCTTCGGGGCCGTGGGCGTCGCGGCCGTGCTGGGACGGGCCGAAGCGACGGCCACCGCGGTTCCCATACCTCTGCTGGTCGCTGCGCTGGGTATCGGCCTGCTGCGGTGGCTGGTCGGGCGCCTTCGTGAGTGGCAGGCAGGCCCTGCGGTCTCCGCGGCCCCCGCGGGCGTCCCTGCGCGCCGGCGCTTCCTCCGGGTGCTCGGCGGAACAGCCGCGGTCGCCGCCGTCGGCGCGGTGCTCGCCGCCACTGTCAGGGGAGCTGCCGCCGCCGTCAATGAGCTGCGGAGCAAACTCGTGCTCTCGACGCCGGTATCTCCCGCGCCGCCGGTCCCGGCGGGGGCCGAAGTGCGGCTGGATGGCGTTGTTCCGCTCGTGACTCCCAGCAAGGACTTCTACCGTATCGACACAGCACTGCGGGTCCCGGTGGTGGATCCGCAGCAGTGGCGACTCAAGGTCACCGGCCTCGTGGAGCGGGAGGTCGAACTCGACTTCGCGGCCCTACTGGCCAAACCCCTGATTGAACGGCACGTCACCATTGCCTGCGTCTCCAACGAAGTGGGCGGGGACCTGATCGGCAACGCCCGCTGGCTGGGCTGGCCCGTCCGGGACCTTCTGGCCCAGGCAGGACCCAAGGCCGGTGCGGACATGGTGCTGTCCCGGAGCGCCGACGGCTGGACCGCCGGCACCCCGCTGGAGGTGCTGACGGACAGCCGGGATGCGCTTTTGGCGGTCGGTATGAACGGCGAACCGCTCCCCTTGGAACACGGCTTCCCCGTGCGCCTCATCGTTCCCGGCCTCTACGGCTATGTGTCCGCGACAAAATGGGTGACCGAGCTGAAGGTGACCCGCTTCGTGGACGATGTCGGCTACTGGACACCCCGCGGCTGGAGCGACCGCGGCCCCATCAAGACTTCCTCCCGCATCGATGTTCCCCGTGGAAATTCGGTCCCGGCGGGGGAGGTGACTTTCGGCGGCGTCGCCTGGGCCCAGCACACCGGCATCGGCAAAGTGGAACTGCGGGTCAACCGCGGCGGCTGGCAGCAGGCCGACCTGGCGCCGGGCATCTCCAAGGACACCTGGTATCAGTGGAAGCTTGCCCTGCGGCTGGATGCCGGGCGCTACGAGGTCCAGGTAAGGGCCACCGACCTCGACGGCGCCGCGCAGGTGGAGGACCGCGCCTCGCCCGCGCCCAGCGGAGCCACCGGCTATCACACGGTTACAGTTGACGTGAAGTGACAGCTGACGTGAGGTGACAGCTGACGTGAGGTGACAGAGGGACCGGGAGCAACAGCCGGACGCGATCACCACAAGGGAGCAAGGGGACGTATGCACCGCACGGATACACGGAGCGTCAGCGTGGAAGCGCACCGCGAGTCGGTCCGCGGGCTGCTGGCCCCGCTCCGCACCCCGGACCGGATCGAACTGCTCCCGCTGCTCGCGGCCCTGGGCCGGGGACTCGCAGCGGACGTCGTGGCCCCGGTGGACCTGCCGCCGTTCGCGAACTCCCAGATGGACGGCTTCGCCATCCGCAGCGCGGACGTGGCCGACGGCGGAACCGAACTCCGCGTCGTGGCGCCCATTCCCGCCGGTGCCGCTCCGGAGCGGCTCCTCCCCGGCACGGCTGCGCCCATCATGACCGGGGCCATGATGCCGCCGGGTGCGGACGCCGTCGTACCCATCGAGCAGGCCGTTCCCGATTACTTTCCCGTCCCGGGGGAGCCGGCCACGGTGACCCTGCCCGCCGCCCCCGCCGGAAATTTCATCCGCGGCGCCGGCAGCGACATTCGCGCCGGGGAACCGGCGCTGGCCGCCGGGACGTTCCTGGGGCCGGGACAACTGGGGCTTCTGGCCGCGCTCGGGCTCACCGAGGCGGCCGTCTACCGCACCCTGCGCGTCCTGCTCGTCACCACCGGAGATGAAGTCGTGGAACCAGGCCGCCCGCTCGGTCCCGGCAAAATCTACGACTCCAACGCCACCTTGCTCGAGTCGTCCATGCTCCAGGCAGGCCTCGGCGTGACCCGCAGCGGAATCTCCACCGACCGGCCCGAGGAACTTGCCGCAGTGCTGCGCCGTCACGCCCCCGGCGTGGACCTCATCGTCACCACCGGCGGTGTCAGCAAGGGCGCCTACGAGGTGGTCCGGCAGGCGCTGGACGGCCAGGACGTCGAATTCGTCGGCGTCGCCATGCAGCCCGGCGGCCCGCAGGGGATCGGGACGTTCGACGGCGTGCCCGTCCTCGGGTTCCCGGGCAACCCGGTGAGCTGCCTCGTCTCCTTTGAGATGTTCCTCCGCCCCGTGCTGGGCGAGCTGTTCGGCTCGCCCGCACGCCGCCCGGCGGTCCGGGCCCGGCTGGCTGAAGCCCTGACGTCACCGCGCGGCAAGCATCAGGTCCGGCGCGGCACGTTCCAGCCGGACGGCACGGTCCGGTTGGAGGGCGGCGCCGGTTCCCACCTGGTCTCCGCCCTGGCGCGCTCCAACGCCCTGATCCATGTTCCGGAAGGAACCGCTGACCTCCCGCGGGGCGCTGAGGTGGAAGTATGGATGTTGTGAACGAAGCAGATACCCCCGCCTCGGTGAGCCCAGCGGCCGCAAAGCCGGTCCTGACCCACCTGCGCCAGGACGGCACCGCCCAGATGGTGGACGTCTCAAACAAGGCCGAAACGACCCGGGAAGCCACCGCCACCGCCACGGTGAACAGCACGGCCGAGGTCCTGGCCCTGCTAGGTGCCGGCGAGCTGCCCAAAGGTGACGCGCTGGCCGTCGCCCGGATCGCCGGCATCATGGCCGCGAAACGGACCCCTGACCTCATCCCGCTGTGCCACCCCCTCCCCATCGCGAAGGTCACCGTTGACTTCGAGCTGGACACCGCCAGGGTCACCGTCTTCGCCACGGTCAAGACCCGGGGCGCGACCGGAGTGGAGATGGAAGCCCTCACCGCGGCCTCGGTGGCGGCGCTCAGCGTGTACGACATGATCAAGGCCGTGGACAAGCATGCGGTCCTGACAGACATCAAGGTGCTGGCCAAAAGCGGCGGCAAGAGCGGGGACTGGTCCATATGAGCATGCCCGAACCCCACCGCCACGGTGAAGCGACCGGGCGGAAGGCCGGCGTCGTGATTGCCTCCACGCGGGCCGCGGCGGGCATCTACGAGGACCTCACCGGTCCCGTCATCATCGACTGGCTCACCGAACACGGATTCGAGCCGTTCCCGGCGCTCGTGGTCCCCGACGGGGACGCGGTGGGTGCTGCCCTCCGCGCCCTCCTGACCCAGCGCCCCGCCGTGATCATCACGAGCGGCGGCACAGGCCTCAGCCCCACCGATGCCACCCCCGAGCAGACCCTGCCCCTCCTGGACCGGGAAATTCCGGGCATCATGGAAGGGATCCGGAACGCGGGAACGGCCAAGACGCCGACGGCCATGCTGAGCCGGGGCCACGCGGGAGCGGCCGGGCAGACGTTCATTGTCAACCTCCCGGGATCGCCGAAAGGCGTTATGGACGGCCTGAGCGTGCTGGATCCCATTCTCGGGCACCTCTGCGACCAGCTGGAAGGCAGCCATGGGCACTGACACAGGCTTTGAAATCGTCCACGCGGTCCTCAGCACCGAACCGATCTCCGTGGACCAGGCCATCGCCGCCGTCGAATCCGACACGGCGGGGGCCGTCGTCAGCTTCAGCGGCGTGGTCAGGAACCACGACGGCGGCAAGCCAGTCCGGCGGCTCAGCTACAGCGCGCACCCCACAGCGCACCAGGTGATGGCCGACGTCGTCGCTGCCCTCGTCGCGGAGCAGGCGGACGACGCGGGCGCCGGGGCGTCCCTCGCTTCCGGGCAGGCCGACGGCGGGCAGCGCCCGCCGGTGCGGATCTGGGCGGCGCACCGGATCGGCATGCTGGAGATCGGGGACCCGGCGCTGGTCTGCGCCGTGTCGGCCGCGCACCGGGGCCAGGCTTTCGAGGTCTGCTCGGAGCTCGTGGACCGGATCAAGGCGCAGGTTCCCATCTGGAAGGAACAGTTCTTCACCGACGGCACGGTGGAATGGGTCGGCGCCGGCGGGTAGGAGCCCGGAAGGCCGGGCGGCCGCAGGCTCTGGGAGTGTAACGCGGGACTACCGGTTCAGAGACACGTAAGCCCCGGCGGTAGGGTTGATGGCATGACCGAACAACTCGCAGTCGCCGTGCTGGGCGCGAACGGGCGCATGGGCGCCGAAGCCGTGAAGGCTGTCGAAGCCGCCCCGGATTTGAAGCTGGTGGCCGCCCTGGGCCGGAACGATCCCCTGGACATCCTGGTGGAATCCGGGGCCCGGATAGTGGTGGACCTGACGGTTCCCGAAAGCACCGAAGCCAACGTCCGCTTCGCCGTCGAGCACGGCATGCACGCCGTCGTCGGCACCACCGGCTGGGACGCGGACCGCCTGGAACGGCTCGAGGAACTCCTCGCCGGCCAGCAGGGGACCGGAGTCCTGATTGCCCCCAACTTCGCCCTCGGCTCGGTTCTGGCCTCCGCTTTCGCCGCCAAGGCCTCCCGGTACTTCGATTCGGTTGAGATCATTGAACTGCACCACCCGGACAAGGTGGATGCCCCGTCGGGAACGGCGGTGCGCACGGCCCAGCTGATCGCCGCCGAGCGGTCTTCCGCCGGGGTCCCCGCCAGCCCGGATGCCACCACCAGCGAACGTCCCGGAGCCCGCGGCTGCGAGGTCGACGGCGTACGCGTGCACAGCGTCCGGCTCCGCGGCCTGGTGGCCCACCAGGAGGTCCTCCTCGGCGGACCGGGGGAACAGCTGACCCTCCGCCACGATTCCTTTGACCGTGCGTCCTTCATGCCGGGGGTGCTCCTGGGCGTGCGCAACGTTGCTTCGCACCCGGGCCTGACAGTCGGCCTGGACGGCTACCTGGACCTGGGAGTCTGACCCCCGTGGCCAATGTGCTTACCGCCCTGAAAGCCAACCGCACCAAGATCTGGGTCGGCGCCGTCACCCTGCTGCTGGTGTTCTACCTGGTGGTGTCCTTCCAGCGCTCGGTGCTGTTGATGTCGGACCCGAACCTGACGGCGAAGGCCATCGGCGCGGCCTACCTGCTCCTTCCGCTCGTCGGCGCCTGGGCCCTGGTCCGGGAGCTGCTGTTCGGCGCCCGCACCGAAAAAATGGCCAGGATCCTGGAAGCCGAAGGCGGGTTGCCGGAAGACACCTTGCCGCGTACGCCGGCCGGCAGGATCATCCGGGAGGCCGCGGACCTCGAATTCGAGAAATACCGCGCTGAGACGGAGGCGTCACCGGGGGACTGGCGCTCGTGGTTCCGGCTCAGCTGCGCCTACGACGCCTCGGGCGACCGCAAGCGGGCCCGGGCTTCCATGCGGGACGCCGTCAAGCTTTTCCGCGCCTAGCTAGCGGGTGCGTGCCGGCTGGTGCCTGCCGAGGTGGTTTGCGGCATGCGCCACCCATTCAAGGGGCCCACGCCAGGAGAGCGCCGCAAAGGCCGAGCCGATCATCAGGACGGCGGCCGCTTGCGCCCAGTAGACACCCTCCACCGTCCAGCCGGGCCACAGCGGCTTCTCGTAAAGCGCCGCCATGACGCACAAGTGGACGGTGTAGAAGCTCAATGTGAGGGCGCCGGCGCCGCGCAGCGGGAGCAGCAGATCCAGCTCGATCCACTCGGCCAGCCGTCCCAGCAGCAGGCAGAAGCCCACGACGGCGGCGGCCACCCCCGAAGTGTGCACCAGATCCAGCGTGGTGCCGGAATGCGGGGCGCTGGCGGCAAGCCACCAGCCGGAACCGGTTTGCGCAACCCCGGCCAGGTTGACCGCTAGAAGGCTCTCCAGCGGATAGGACGGGTTGTACAGGGAGGCCTTCAAGGCGGCCAGGCCGCCCCAGTCCTCCATCATCACCACGCTGAGCCACTTCGCCAGTACTGCGACGACCGTTCCTCCGACCAGCAGCAGTACCTGCACGGGCGCCTTGCGAAGGGCCGTCCGCCCGATCGCGAGCCCGATCAGCAGGTAGGCGAGCCACTGCAAGACCGGGTAGTAACCGGTCAGGAAAAGGTCGCCCAGCAGGACCCCGGGCGTGGAGAGATCCTCCCATTGGGGGTTGTGGCCCAGATGCAGGGCAGGCCGGGCCGCGAGGAGCCAGGGACGCAGCAGGAAGGCCAGGATCGGCGTCACCAGGACCCAGCCGGCGGCCAGAACCAGGAGGCGTCCCACGTCGAGTCCGAGAAACGGCAACACGCACAGGAACAGCAGGGCGTAGTGGACCAGAATGATCGCGATGTTCACCTCGAGTCCGCCCACGGTGAGACCCACAGCGGCCACCACCAGGGCCCGGCATGCGACTCCCCGGCGGGCCGCTGAAAGCTCGGGCCCCTGCAGCGGCCGTTCCTTTCCGGTGGAAAGTGCCAGGCCGACGCCGGCGAGGACCGCGAAAAGTGCTGACGCCCGTCCCGAAAACACGAGCCCCACCCACGTCGGCGTGAGCTGGGCGTCGTGCTCAAAGATAGGCAGCACGTGAGTGGCCATCATGCCCAGGAGCGCCAGCCCGCGTGCGGCATCGATACCGGCCAGCCGCACCCCTGATGCCCTGCCTTTTGCGGTCCGGGAGGCAGGGGCGGTTCCGCGCGGGGTCATGGTCCGATCGTCTCACGACCTGCCCGGCTGATGCCCTCTCCGGAGCGCGGCTGAGCTAAGTTCACAGGAGCGGCACAGGTCTTGTATTCGAATATATGTTCGAATACCATGAGGGCCATGAATACGTCACCAGAACCAGCTTTCCGTCCGGACGAGGCGTCCGGCGTGCTCAAGGCGATGAGCCCGGGCGTGGTGGACTTCCTCTTCCGGCAGTTGGTTGCCGGAGAGCCTGCGGAGGACCACCGCTGGCAGCAGGAGGGGACCGCCCTCTCCGCCCAGGCGCCCGGGGCGGAACTCGCCCGACGGCTGGCCGAAACGGACCTCGAGGCCCTCACGCCCGCCGAGCTCTTCCACTATGTGCGCGCCGCCCAACGGCTCGCCACCTGGGCGGAGCACCTGCGTGAGACCGCCGTCGGACGTTACTGCTCCGCCGGGGCGGAGCCGGCGCGGCCGGACGCCCCATTGCAGTCCTTCCGGACCCGGCCCGCGGGGTGAGGCGGAGGATGACGCGGGGAACCTGAGGTGCGGAAGGTGAGGTGTCGGTGGAGTGCCGGGAGTGAGGCGCCGGAGGCCGGGGCTGCTCGCCGCGCCCCCGCTGCCCTTATCCTCCGGGCGTGGACCCGGCGGGATTTGATCTTCATCACGCCGCCGCCATTGTCTTAACACGCAGGGGACAGGGTAACGTTTTTACCATGGCTGACTCTGACATTCGCTCTTACACGTTCGGAACCCTTGTGACCGCGATGGTCACGCCTTTCACCTCCGACGGTGAGGTCGATTATCGGCAGTCGGCAGAGCTGGCCAACAAGCTCGTGGAAGACGGCAATGATGCCCTCGTGATCTCCGGCACCACCGGGGAAACATCCACCCTGGAAGATGACGAAAAGGAAAAGCTTTTCCGCGTCATCGTCGAAGCCGTGGGTGAGCGCGCCAAGGTGATCGCCGGAACCGGCACCAACCACACCTCGCACTCGATCGAGATGGCCAAGCGCGCCGCGAAAGCCGGAGCACACGGCCAGCTGCTCGTCACGCCGTACTACAACAAGCCGAGCCAGGCCGGCATCCAGGCACATATCGAAGCCGTCGCCGACGCCGCGGACCTTCCCGTGATGGTTTACGACATCCCCGGCCGCGCCGGCGTCCCGATCCTGCCCGAGACCATGATCCGGATCGCGGACCACCCGAAGGTCGTTGCCCTCAAGGACGCGAAGGCGGACTTTGCCGCGGTGACACGTGTCCTGGCCAATACCGATCTTGATGTCTACTGCGGCGATGACGGACTGACACTGCCCTGGATGGCGGCAGGCGCCGTCGGACTCGTCAGCGTCTCTGCGCATGTGGCTACCAAGCAGTACCGTGCGATGATCGACGCCGCACTTGCAGGCGATTTTGCGACCGCCCGCACCATACATTTCGAACTGGACCCCGTGGTCCGTGCAGTGATGACCCATATCCAGGGTGCTGTTGCTGCGAAGCAAGTTCTTAAGTGGCAGGGTGTCCTGCCCAACTCGGTTGTCCGTTTGCCCCTCGTGGAGCCGGGCGAAGCCGAGATCGAAATCATCCGCGAGGACTTGGCGGAAGCCGGACTGGTCTACTCCTGAACGGGAATCTTCCCTGATCGACGACAACCTGTCAGGCCACCGCCTGGAAAGTAGTGAACTATGACCCAAACCGCCCTTCCCGGCCTTGCCACGCCGCCGAAACTGACCAACGACACGTTGCGGATCGTTCCGCTCGGAGGCCTGGGCGAAATCGGCCGCAACATGACCGTCTTCGAGGTCGGCGGCAAGCTGCTCATCGTTGACTGCGGCGTTCTCTTCCCCGAGGAGACCCAGCCCGGTGTCGACCTGATCCTGCCCGATTTCTCGTACATCGAGAACCGGCTTCAGGACATCGTGGCCGTCGTGCTGACCCACGGCCACGAGGACCACATCGGCGCCGTCCCTTACCTGCTGAAGCTGCGCGCGGACATCCCCCTGGTGGGCTCCACGTTGACCCTGGCGCTCATCGAGGCGAAGCTGCAGGAACACCGGATCCGGCCCCTGACGCTTACCGTCACCGAGGGGCAGGTCGAAAAGTTCGGCCCGTTCGAGTGCGAGTTCGTCGCCGTGAACCACTCCATTCCCGATGCCCTCGCCGTCTTCCTCCGCACTGCGGGCGGCACCGTGCTGCACACCGGTGACTTCAAGATGGACCAGCTTCCGCTGGACGGCCGCATCACGGACCTGCGCCACTTCTCCAAGCTCGGCGAGGAAGGCGTGGACCTGTTCATGTCCGACTCCACGAACGCTGACGTGCCCGGCTTCACCACAGCCGAGAAGGAGATCGGGCCCACCCTGGACCTGGTCTTCGGGCAGGCGAGCAAGCGCATCATCGTGGCCTCGTTCTCCTCCCACGTGCACCGCGTCCAGCAGGTCCTGGACGCCGCCGCCAACCACAACCGCAAGGTAGCCTTCGTTGGCCGCTCCATGGTCCGCAACATGGCCATCGCGGCCAAGCTCGGGTACCTGGAGGTCCCGGCGGGAATCCTCGTCGACATCAAGAACATCGGCAACCTGCCGGACAACCGCGTGGTCCTGATGTCCACCGGTTCCCAGGGTGAGCCGATGGCCGCCCTATCCCGCATGGCCAACGGGGACCACCCCGTGGTCGTCGGCCAGGGGGACACCGTCGTCCTTGCCTCCAGCCTGATCCCGGGCAACGAGAACGCCGTCTTCCGCATCATCAACGGCCTGCTCAAGCTTGGCGCCGACGTCATCCACAAGGGCAACGCCAAGGTCCACGTTTCGGGCCACGCGGCCGCCGGGGAGCTGCTGTACTGCTACAACATCCTTGAGCCGCTCAACGCCATGCCGGTGCACGGGGAGACCCGCCACCTGATCGCCAACGGCAAGATCGCCCTCAATTCCGGCGTCCCCGAGGAGAGCATCCTGCTGGCGGACAACGGAACGGTCATCGACCTCCGCGACCACCAGGCCGACATCGTCGGCCAGGTTGAAGTCGGCTTCGTCTACGTGGACGGATCCAGCGTCGGCGAGATCACCGATGCAGACCTCAAGGACCGCCAGACCCTGGGTGATGAAGGCTTCATCTCCATCATCACCGTCATCCACCGCGCCACCGGCAAGGTCGTCTCCGGCCCGGAGATCCACGCCCGCGGCGTCGCCGAGGACGACTCGGTCTTCGACGAGATCATCCCCAAGATCAACGCCGCGCTGGAGGAGGCCGTGCTCAACCGCTCGGACCACACCACGCACCAGCTCCAGCAGGTTGTCCGCCGCGTCGTCGGCACCTGGGTCAACCGCAAGCTCCGCCGCAAGCCCATGATCATCCCGGTGGTCCTGGAAGCGTAAGCAACCCTCCCGGCGCAGAGCTTTCCGCGCCAACTATGACGGCCTTCCCGGCCCGCCCCGCCGCACCTTGGCAGGGTCTGCCGGGGAGGCCGTCTTGTATGCCCGGCCAGCGTCGTGCAGGCCGGGCAAGCGCAACATGGCCGCCTCCCTGGCCCGGAAATCCGGGGTTTTCGGGCCGGCGTCCGGTACCGTGGCGGGTATGGCGACACGTACTTCCTCCGCGCCAAGAGGAAACTCAAACAATAAACCAGGCAGCCCTGCGGGCCGGGGCTCCGGCTCCGCTGCATCCAAATCCGGCAGGTCGTCGGGATCGTCCGCTACCGCCCGCACGCGGCAGCTGGCCGCCGTCGAACCGAAGCAGTCCTGGCTGGTGCGGGTGGTGGCCGGCGCCTGGCTCGGCGTCGCCCATGTCGTCGGTGCGGGTGTCCGCCGGATCGGCTCGGACGTCAGCGGCCTTGCCCCCGAGGACCGTCGCGACGGCGCCGCCCTGTTCAATCTCGCACTGGGCGTCTTCGTAGCGACCTTCGCCTGGTGGGGTTTCCAGGGCTGGTTCCCCGACGCCGTCTATAGCGTTGTCAACGGAACCTTCGGCTGGATGTCCCTGCTCCTTCCGCTGATGCTCTTCGTCTGCGCCTTCCGGCTGTTCCGGCAGCCGGTCGACGGTCGGGGCAACAACAGGGTGGGCATCGGTTTTCTGGTCATGACCTTCGCCGGCACCGGCCTGGCCCATATGGCCGGCGGCCAGCCGACCGTCGCCGACGGGTTCGACGGCCTGCGGCGGGCCGGCGGAATGCTCGGCTACCTTGCCGCCGCACCGCTGGCGGCCATCTCCAGCGCCGTACCGATCGCGCTGTACAGCCTCCTCGTCTTTATCTCGCTGCTGATCGTCACGGCGACCCCCTTCCGGGCGATCCCCAGCCGCCTCCGGGACGCCTACGAGCACCTCATGGGCGTTGACCTGGAGGGCCACCAGACCGGCAGCGACGCCCACGACCGCAGCTACCTCTACGAAAACGACGCCCCCGCGCCGGCGCGGAAAAAGCGCCGCCGCCTGTTCGGCAAGGACATCGAGGCCGAGGCCGGGCTGGAAGGCTACGTCGGCGACGAAGCCTTCGAGCGTGCGCTCATCGCGGACGAGGAAGCCGAGGCGGCCAAGTCTGCCGGCGGCGCCAAAGCCGAGCGCAAGCCCTCCGTGGCGCCCGGCGTGCGCCGGCCCACCCAGGCCGAGATCGCCGTCGAGAAGATCAAGGCAGCCCAGGGCCTCGGCTCCGGAGGGACAGACACTGCAGAAGGCGAGAACGCCACCGAAGCCATCCCGCTGGTCACCCCCGGCATGGTGGCTTCGGGGTCCCTGAACCCTGCGGCCGGAACCGCCCCCGGTGCTGCTGCCGCCGCAACGGCCAAGGTCCCCTCCAACCCCGTGGCGCCGGCACCGCCGCCCACCCCGATCCCGCAGCGCACCGAGCAGCTGTCACTCGCCGGCGACGTCACTTACACCCTGCCGTCCTCGGACGTGCTGACCCCTGGCTCCGTCCCGAAGGAACGCACAGAGGCCAACGACGCCATCGTCGCCTCGCTGACCGAAACCCTCACCCAGTTCAACGTGGACGCCCAGGTGACGGGCTTCAGCCGCGGGCCCACCGTGACCCGCTACGAGATCGAGCTGTCCCCGGGCACCAAGGTGGAGCGGGTCACCGCCCTGTCCAAGAACATCTCCTACGCCGTCGCCAGTTCCGACGTGCGGATCCTGAGCCCCATCCCCGGCAAGTCCGCGATCGGCATCGAGATCCCCAACACGGACCGCGAGACGGTCTCGCTGGGCGATGTGCTGCGCAGCCAGAACGCCCGCCGGACGGACCACCCCATGGTCATGGGCGTGGGCAAGGACGTCGAAGGCGGGTACGTCGTCGCGAACCTCGCCAAGATGCCGCACCTCCTGGTGGCAGGCGCCACCGGCGCCGGCAAGTCCTCCTTCGTGAACTCGATGATCACCTCCATCCTGATGCGGGCTACGCCGGACGAGGTCCGCATGGTCATGGTGGACCCCAAGCGCGTCGAGCTCACCGCCTACGAAGGCGTCCCGCACCTGATCACGCCGATCATCACCAACCCCAAGAAGGCCGCCGAAGCGCTGCAGTGGGTGGTCCGGGAGATGGACGCCCGCTACGACGACCTCGCCAACTACGGCTTCAAGCACATCGACGACTTCAACAAGGCCGTCCGGGCAGGCAAGGTCCACCCGCCGGAGGGGTCCAAGCGCGTCATCCGGCCGTACCCGTACCTGCTGGTGATCGTGGACGAACTCGCCGACCTCATGATGGTGGCCCCGCGCGACGTCGAAGACTCCATCGTCCGCATCACGCAGCTGGCCCGTGCCGCCGGCATCCACCTGGTGCTGGCCACCCAGCGCCCGTCCGTGGATGTGGTCACCGGCCTGATCAAGGCCAACGTGCCCTCGCGGATGGCGTTCGCGACCTCCTCCGTCACGGACTCCCGAGTGGTCCTGGACCAGCCGGGCGCAGAGAAGCTCATCGGGCAGGGCGACGCGCTCTTCCTGCCGATGGGCGCCTCCAAGGCGATGCGCGTCCAGGGTGCCTGGGTCACGGAATCCGAAATCCACAAGGTGGTCGAGCACGTCAAGGGCCAGCTCAAGGCGGTCTACCGGGATGACGTCGCTCCGGAGGCGCAGAAGAAGCAGATCGACGACGACATCGGGGACGACCTCGACGTGCTGCTGCAGGCCACCGAACTCGTGGTCACCACCCAGTTCGGTTCGACGTCGATGCTCCAGCGCAAGCTCCGCGTCGGCTTCGCCAAGGCCGGGCGCCTGATGGACCTGCTCGAGTCCAGGGGAGTGGTGGGCCCCTCCGAAGGCTCCAAGGCCCGCGACGTCCTCGTCAAGCCGGACGACCTCGCGGCCGTGCTCGCCGCGATGAAGGGACAGGACGGCCCGGCAACGGCGGATTCCCAGACCGCTGCTCTGAGCGATAACGCCAACGCCAACATCGCCAAGGGCGGCTACGCGGAAGATCTTGTGGCCGCCGATCTGGACAACCGGACCCAGGCGATCGAGTACCATGACGGCGCCGACGGTTTTTCCGGGGGGTCCGGCGGGGAGGACGACGACGGCTCCGAGGACGCCTGGTCGCTCACCGGACGGTAGCCTAGGAAGGTGACTAGCGCCGAAGCAAAACGTCCCGGGTCCGCCGCGCAGATCTGGAACCTGCCCAACGTCCTGACGATGCTGCGGATTGTGCTGGTGCCGTTTTTCATCTGGTTCCTGCTCGCCGACGCCCCGGGGCTGGACAGCCGGAACGGTGTCTGGCGCTGGGTGGCGGCCGCGACCTTCGCCATTGCGATCTACACGGACAAGCTCGACGGCGACATCGCCCGCAGCCGCGGGCTTGTCACCGATTTCGGCAAGATCGCCGACCCGATCGCGGACAAGCTCCTGATCGGTTCGGCCCTGGTCATGCTCTCCCTGCTCCAGGAACTCCCGTGGTGGGTCACCATTCTGATCCTGGTCCGTGAATGGGGGGTCACCGCGCTGCGTTTCTTCGTCATCCGCTACGGCGTGATCCCGGCCTCGCGGGGCGGCAAGCTCAAGACCGTCGTGCAGACCGCTGCCATCTTCCTGTACGTCCTCCCGCTCGCCGCCCTCGCGCCGTGGCTGGGCGCCGTGGCCTTCGCCGTTATGATGCTGGCCCTGGCCATCACGCTCTGGACGGGCGCGGAATACGTCATCGAGGCCCTCAAACTGCGCGCCGGCGGCCTGCGGGCACAACAGCAGAACCAGGAGGACACCCAATGAACAACCTGCACCCGAATCTGCACCGCATCGCCGGCGAGGCCGTGGCGAGAGCCATCGGGCGGGGCCTGACGGTCGCGACCGCCGAATCGCTTACCGCCGGCATGGTGGCCGCAGTCCTGGCCGATATCCCCGGCGCTTCCGGAATGCTGCAGGGCGGCGTGGTGTCCTACCAGAACTCGGTCAAGGCCGATGTCCTCGGGGTCTCCCGGGACCTTCTCGACGCCGTCGGCGCCGTCGACGGACAGGTGGCCGCCGCCATGGCGGAGGGCGCACGCCGGATCTGCGGAGCCGACGTCGGAGTGTCCACCACCGGCGTCGCCGGTCCGGAACCGCACGGCGGAAAGGACGTGGGCACCGTATACGTCGGGATTGCGACGGCGGACGGTTCCAGCGCGCACCCGTACAGCTTCGAGGGAAGCCGGCCCGAAATCCGCGCCCTGGCGTGTGCTGCTGCCCTGGAACGACTGCTGGAAGTAGTGGCGCCGGAAGGTTACCGTGCGTAAAGTTGCCGGGAACAAAAGTTGATTCCCAATAGTTGTTACATTGTGTCGCCTCCCGATAAGAGGGGCGCCTAGGATAAAGGAACCAATAGTTCGCCTGAAGGGCGGACTCAAGCAAACGAGGAGCAAGGCGATACAGATGGTAAAGCAGCCCGTATCCGTAAACGGCGTTGTCCGCTGGAAGGATGTGGGCCTCGCCGATCAGGCAAAGAGCGAACAGAAGGAGCGCAAGATGGTTGTACTTCGTCACGAAATCGGTGATGTTCTGCGCGATGTCCGCCAACGCCAAGGCCGTACCCTGCGCGAAGTCTCGCACAGCGCCCGCGTTTCCCTGGGCTACCTGAGTGAAGTGGAACGCGGCCAAAAGGAAGCATCCTCAGAGCTGCTTTCCTCGATCTGCTCGGCCCTGGATGTTCCGCTCTCCAGCATGCTCCGTGAAGTCAGCGACCGCGTCGCCGTCGCCGAGGGTGTGGCAGTTCCGGACACCGTTCCGCAGGAGTTCGCACAGCGCTACGGCCGTGACCTGGACCGGGAACTCAACACGGACCTGAACGACGAGTTGGCCAAGGGCCTTCTCTCCGGGGCACGCTAGCCCGACCCCCACTCGATCAAAGGTCCCCGGCGGTGTGCCGGGGACCTTTCGCGTGCCCGCCGAGGTTGGCCCCTGCGCGGACTCGCCCCTAGGCGGGGTCTATGCTGAGTCGTCCCGGAGGAAGCCGTCGCTCTCATAGGTCGCGTTGAGCTTGCCCAGGTAGGCGGCGAGCGTGTTCAGGTCCTCGGCCGGCCACGCGGCGAGCCGCTCCCGGAACACCCCGCGGCGCGCGTCCTGGACCTCGTGCATCCTGTCCTCGCCTTTGGCCGTCAGCCGGATGGCCTGCGCCCGGCCGTCCAGGGGGTCGGCTTCCTTGGAGACGAGGCCGAGGCTCTCCAGGAAGGCTATCTGCCGGCTCACCGAGGGCTTGCCGACGCCGATGCAGGAAGCAAGTTCGGTCAGGCGGATGGGCCCCTGGCGCCGGATCACGCTCAGCAGGCCGTACGCGGCCGGCTCCATGTCGGGGTGAACCTGGCGGGACAGCTGCTGGGAGACGGAACGGGCCCGGCGCAGGAACACGCTCAACTGTTGCTCGACGGCGGTCAGCGCGGCGTCTGCGGGGTCCTCGGCACCGCCGGGGAACATCGCGGGCGTTCCGTGTGCCTCGGCTGGGTTGCTCATGGCAACCATTCTAGAGTCCCGCGCCGTGAGAGACTTTGTTGGTGCGAATCAGTGACTTTTGGCGGCTTATGGACGATGAGTTCGGAGCCGGCTACTCCCGGGTCCTCAGCAGCTCGCTGGTCCTCGCCGGAGTCGGCGGCCGGACTGCGGACCAGGCGCTCAGCGCCGGAGTGCCGCCCAAGCAGGTCTGGCTGGCTTTGTGCGAGGTCCAGGACGTACCTCCCGAGCGCCGCCTGGGCCGCGACATCAAGCCGCGCTGACCGGCCTGGTTTCAAAGGCCGGAGCCGGCCCCTGACACGCCGCCGCATTTGTTCGAATACGTGTTCGGGTGGGGCTATGCTTTTTCCAGAGTCTTTTCCACATACGCGGCGCCAGCCGGCAACTCTGTCGGTGGGTGGAAGTAGCGTCAGTGATGACAGGTCAGAAATGACAAACGAGTGCTGGACGAAGGGCCGAAGCGGCCACTTCCCAGCGAGAAAGCATTAGAGGTGTGAACCATGGCCGCAGCCCCGGATCGCCAGAAAGCGCTTGACGCAGCGCTTGCCCAGATTGACAAGCAGTTCGGTAAGGGCTCGGTCATGCGCCTGGGCGATGAAGTCCGCGCGCCAATCGAGGTCATCCCCACAGGCTCCATCGCACTGGATGTCGCGTTGGGGATCGGCGGTCTGCCCCGCGGCCGTGTCGTCGAGATCTATGGGCCGGAATCCTCCGGTAAGACCACGGTCGCCCTGCACGCGGTGGCCAACGCCCAGCGCCAAGGCGGAATCGCAGCCTTCATCGACGCCGAGCACGCCCTGGACCCGGAATACGCCGCCAAGCTGGGCGTCGACACCGATGCCCTTCTCGTTTCACAGCCGGACACCGGTGAGCAGGCCCTGGAAATCATGGACATGCTGATCGGCTCCGGCTCGCTGGACGTCATAGTCATCGACTCCGTCGCCGCGCTGGTTCCCCGCGCGGAAATTGAAGGCGACATGGGTGACAGCCACGTCGGCCTGCAGGCCCGCCTGATGAGCCAGGCCCTGCGTAAGATCACCGGCCGCCTCAGCCAGACCAAAACCACCGCCATCTTCATCAACCAGCTGCGCGAGAAGATCGGTGTGTTCTTCGGCTCCCCGGAAACCACCACTGGTGGTAAGGCCCTGAAGTTCTACGCGTCCATCCGCATCGACGTCCGCCGGATCCAAACCCTGAAGGAAGGCGCAGACTCGGTCGGCAACCGGACCAAGGCCAAGATCGTCAAGAACAAGATGGCCCCGCCCTTCAAGATCGCAGAGTTCGACATCATCTACGGCCAGGGCATCTCCCGCGAGGGCGGCATCATCGATATGGGTGTCGAGCACGGCCTGATCAAGAAATCGGGCTCGTGGTTCACCTACGACGGCGACCAGCTCGGCCAGGGCATGGAGAACTCCCGCCGCTTCCTGCGGGACAACCCCGAGCTAGCCGCCGAGCTCGAGCGGCTCATCAAGGAAAAGCTCGGCGTCGGTGTGAAGCCTGCCGAGACCGAAGCGTCACCGAAGCTGAAGGCCGTTGACGGCTTCTAACCGGCGGCGGCGTCAGGGGGCAGGATTCCGTTCGCCGGATTCTGCCCCCGGCCAAGACGACAGCGCGACGCCCCAGGCAGGCGGAAGCGGTGGCCGCGGCCGGGGGAGCTCGGGCCCCGAGCAGGACCGCGACGCCGATCCGGCAGCGGTCGCGCGCGCCATTGTGTTGCGTCAGCTGACCGCTTCGCCCAAGAGCAGGCTCCAGCTCTCCCGCAAGCTGGCGGAGCGGCACGTCCCCGAGGACGTTGCCGAGGCTGTCCTCGACCGCTTCGAGGAAGTCAGGCTGGTGGACGACGCGGACTTCGCCGACATGTGGGTCCGCAGCCGCTCCCAGAGCCGGAAGCTCGCCAAAGGCGCCTTGCGGCGTGAACTCGCCGACAAGGGCATCGACGCCGACGTGGCCGCCGTTGCCCTGGAACAGCTCACCGACGAGGACGAGGAAGCAGCGGCCAGGGAGCTCGTCGAGCGCAAGCTCCGCGGTGCCGCCGGGCTCGAGGACCGCGAGTTCCGGGACAAGACCACACGGCGGCTGGCCGCCATGCTCGCGCGCAAGGGATATCAGCCCTCGCAGGCCTTCCGGATCGTGGGGGAGGTCCTTGACCATGCCGCAGCTCATGCCGAATCGGAAGCAGAAGCCTAGCAGCGGCTCCGCACCGCGGCCGGAGCGTGCCCGGGCAACCGGCGCTGCCATCGCCGCCCGCGCACGCACCGCACGGACCCGTTACCCTTAACAGGTGAGTTTGACCATTTCCTCCCCAGCATCCGGCACCACCCCTCCTCTGGACGCCCCGGCAGCATACACCGCCCCGGCAGTGGACGCGGCGGCATCAGACACGGCACAGGTAGCAGACACGGCGGCCCGTACCTATCAGGTGCGGACGTTCGGCTGCCAGATGAACGTCCACGATTCCGAGCGCATGTCCGGGATGCTCGAAGCCGCCGGGTACGTTCCGGCCGCCGGGGAGCTGGCCGACGTCGTCGTCTTCAACACCTGCGCGGTGCGGGAAAACGCCGACAACAAGCTCTACGGCAACCTGGGCATCCTCGCGCCCATCAAGGCCGCCAACCCCGGCATGCAGATCGCCGTCGGCGGCTGCTTGGCGCAGAAGGACCGGGAAACCATCCTGAAGAAAGCCCCGTGGGTGGACGCCGTCTTCGGCACGCACAACGTCGGGGCACTTCCCGCCCTGCTGGACCGGGCGCGCCACAACAACGAGGCGCAGCTGGAGATCCTCGAATCCCTGGACGTCTTTCCCTCCACCCTGCCCACCAAGCGCGACTCCGTTTATGCCGGCTGGGTCTCGATCTCCGTGGGCTGCAACAACACCTGCACCTTCTGCATCGTCCCGGCCCTGCGCGGCAAGGAGAAGGACCGCCGCCCGGGCGACATCCTGGCCGAAATCCAGGCCCTGGTGGACGACGGTGCCATCGAGGTCACGCTGCTCGGCCAGAACGTCAACTCCTACGGCGTGGAATTCGGCGACCGGCAGGCCTTCTCCAAGCTCCTTCGCGCCTGCGGGGATATCGCAGGGCTGGAACGTGTGCGGTTCACGAGCCCGCACCCGGCGGCTTTCACCGACGACGTGATCGATGCCATGGCCGAGACGCCCAACGTCATGCCGCAGCTGCACATGCCGCTGCAGTCGGGCTCGGACAAGGTGCTCAAGGACATGCGGCGCTCATACCGCGCGGCGAAGTTCCTCGGCATCCTGGACAAGGTCCGCGACAAGATTCCGCACGCGGCTATCTCCACGGACATCATCGTCGGCTTTCCCGGCGAGACCGAGGAAGACTTCCAGGCCACGCTCGACGTCGTGGAGAAGTCACGCTTCGCCACCGCCTTTACCTTCCAGTACTCCAAACGGCCCGGCACCCCCGCCGCAGACCTCCCGGACCAGCTCCCCAAGGCCGTGGTCCAGGAACGCTTCGAGCGCCTCACCGCGCTGCAGGACCGGATCGCCGCCGAGGAAAACGCCCGCCAGCTCGGCCGGCACGTCGAGGTCATGGTCACGGCGCAGTCCGGCCGCAAGGCAGGGGAAACCCACCGGCTCTCCGGCCGCGCCCAGGACCAGCGGCTGGTGCATTTCTCCGTGCCCGCCGGCGCCGAGGTACCACGCCCGGGCGACCTGGTGACGGTGACCATCACCGAGGCAGCAGCCTTCCATCTCGTCGCCGACCCCGCGTCCGCCGAGGACTACTCCCTCCGCCGGTCCCGGGCGGGCGACGCCTGGGACAGGTCGCAGGCTGACTCCTGCGGCGCTCCCGCACCCGCACCGGGTGCCGCTGCCGGCAAGACGGGCGTCTCCCTCGGCATGCCGGCCCTTCCGATCCGCAGCCGCTAGCCCGGTGGCAGGTCCGCAGGACAGCTCCGGCGGCAGAGCCGGCCCCGCGCCGGCGGGCGCCGCAGCACCGGCCGCCAGCGCACCGGCGGGCGCCGCAGCAGCCCCACCGGCCGCCCCGCCGGTGATTGCCGTCGTCGGGCCCACAGGGTCCGGCAAGTCGGACCTCGCCGTCTCGCTCGCCCTGGAGCTGGACGGCGAGGTGATCAACGCCGATTCGATGCAGTTCTACCGCGGCATGGACATCGGCACCGCCAAGATCACCGACGCCGAACGCAGGGGAGTACCGCATCACCTCCTGGACATCCTTGACGTCACCGAGGAAGCCAGCGTCTCCGACTTCCAGCAGCAGGCCCGCGCGCTGATTGCGGCGATCCATGCCCGCGGCAAACGGGCCATCCTGGCAGGCGGTTCCGGACTTTACGTCCGCGCCGCCCTGGACGTGCTGGAATTCCCGGGCACCGACCCCGCCGTCCGCCGCCGGCTGGAAGCAGAACTGGAAACCGCCGGCCCCGGCCCGTTACGGAGCAGGCTGGAAGCGGTGGATCCGGTATCCGCCGCCCGGCTCGGCGACGCCCGCCGGATCATCCGCGCCCTCGAGGTCCACGAACTGACCGGACGCCCCTTCAGCTCCTTCATGCCCACCCGCGAGTACGTCCAGCCCGCCGTGCAGATCGGCCTCGCAGTGGACCGCGAGCAGCTCAGGGAGCGGCTCGCCCGCCGCGTCCATGCCATGGTGGAACAGGGACTCCTCGAAGAGGTCCGGCGGCTTGACGCTGCCGGCCTGCGCATGGGCAGGACCGCCCCCCGGGCCCTCGGCTACGCCCAGTTCCTCAAAGTCCTTGACGGCGAGTCCGACGTCGGGAAGGCAGCCGAGGAGACCATCGTCGCGACCCGGCAGTTCGCGCGCCGCCAGCTCACGTGGTTCCGCGCGGACCCCCGCATCCACTGGCTGGACTGGCGGGATCCGGAAGTCGTGGCCAAAGCCGCCGCGGCCTGCAGCCCCGGTGCCGCCGGCCCGGACCTGGCCCGGCAACCGGAAAGGTAACCTTGGAGTATGGACGAAACCCTCACCGTGGCCGCCAACCGGAACCCTGACCCGAACGCCGATGCCACCACGGCAGCGCTCAGCGGTCTTCCGTTCTCCAAGGGCCACGGCACAGGGAACGATTTTGTGCTTCTCGCGGACCCGAAGGGCACGCTGTCGGTCACCCCGGAGCAGGTGGCCGCGCTGTGCGACCGCCACCGCGGCATCGGAGGAGACGGCCTGATCCGCGCCGTCCCGTCCCGGCTGCTCCCCGAGGGCCAGGACCTGCTCCGGGAACACCCGGATGCCGAGTGGTTCATGGACTACCGCAACGGCGACGGCTCGCTGTCGGAAATGTGCGGCAACGGCGTCCGCGTCTTCGTGCACTTCCTGATCACCGAAGGCCTGGTGGACCTGCCTGCCGGCGAATCGCTGACCATCGGCACCCGGGGCGGCGCCAAGACGATCGTGCGTACCGCCGGCGGCTACGCCGTGGACATGGGCCCGTGGGAATTCATCTTTCCGGGGGACGCGACGGCGCGCGCCATGGACTCGCTGGTCAGTGCCCAGGGCCTCGAGGTCGCCCGGCCCGCCCTCTCGGTAAGCATGGGAAACCCGCACACCGTGGTGGCGCTGGCCGAACCCGCCGAAATGGAGGCCACCCAGCTGTTCACCGCTCCGCACGTGGACCCCGTCCCGCCCCATGGCACCAACGTTGAGTTCGTGGTGCCGTCCGAGCCGCTGGTCCACGACGGCGTCGGAACAATCACGATGCGTGTTCACGAGCGCGGCGTCGGGGAGACCCAGTCCTGCGGGACCGGGGCCTGCGCCGCGGCGGTCGCCATCCGCCACTGGGCCGGCCAGGGCGCCCCGGATGTCTGGAACGTCCGGGTGCCCGGCGGTGTTGTCGGCGTGAAGTTCTTCCTCGGCGCGGAAGGCCACGAACACGTCGAGCTCAGCGGTCCGGCCGTGATCGTCGCTAGCGGGACGCTTTCCTGACCCGCAGGATCCGGAAGGACTTCGACGTGCTCTCCCGCGTCACCGTGAAGCTTCCGTCCAGCTCGGCCGCCAGCCAGCGCTGAAGCGAATCGGACCCCAGGTTCTTCTGGACGACGAGCCACGCCGAGCCGCCCGGTGCGAGCCTTGGCAGCCAGAGCAGCAGCAGGGCGTGAAGCTCGTCCTTGCCGATCCGGATGGGCGGGTTGGACCAGATGGTGTCGTAGCGCAGCTCGGGGTCGACGGCGTCCGGAGTGCTTGCCGTGACGTTCCGCAGCCCCAGGAGCGCCGCGTTGTCGTTCGTCAGCGCCACGCAGCGCTCGTTGACGTCGACGGCGTAAACATGGGAGTGCGGTGCCCGCAGCGCCATGGTCAGCGCAATCGGGCCCCAGCCGCAGCCGATGTCCAGGAGATTGCCCTGCGGCGCCGGGGACGGGACGTCGGCCAGCAGAACGGCCGTTCCCTTGTCTATCCCGTCCGGACTGAAGATTCCCGAGGACGTCTGCAGGTGGCGGGTCTCGCCGGCCAGTTCCACCGTCAGTGGCTTGCGGGTGAAGGGCCCGGCCGGCTGGGCGCTGAAATAGTGTGCAGACTCCATAACTGGCCAGATTAGTTGGCGCCCGGCCGCTATGGGAAACCGGTGGGCAAGCTCACGCGCCCGCGGAGGGCAGGGCGACCCGGCGCGGAAAACCGTTCTGGTAAGATTGATATATGATCTTGAACTTCAAGTAGCCGGCACGGGCCAAGTAGCCAGCATAGGCTCTGTCCCGTCCCCGCAGCGACGCAGGTAATTACCTTCCGCTCAGTGCGCCACCACAACCGGTGATCCTTTTCAGGGGTCCCGCCTGGCGCCCGGCCCCTTGGAGTCCAGCAGTGCTCTTCTGAGTCCAGCGGCGCTTTTCCAGTCCAGCTCCCGGACAGCCCCAAGACTGTCCCACAGTCCGGCGACAACCGCCGTGTTCCTTCCCTTATCTACAGCTTTGCTGTTCACCGCTCCCGCACGGAGCCCACCCTGCCCGCGGTACTGCTGCCGCAGGGCATCCAGGAGAACCGAATTGACCAATAGTCGTCAGCCCAGCGCGAATACCGCCCCGCAGACTTCCAATCGGCACTATTCTGAAACTGCCGAACCTTCAAAGGAGACCATGACCAGTCAGCCCAACACCGGATCCGATTCAGCAGCCCAGGACATGAGCCCTGCGGAAATCCAAGCTGTCATCGACCGGATCCTCTCCAAGGACACCCCTGCCCGGGCCGCCGCCCCCGCTGCGGCCGAGCCCAAGCCGGCGCTCGGTAAGGCCCAGGCGATCTCCGGCGCGGACGAGGACTTCAGCAACCACGACGGCGACCAGCAGGATCTCGAGGAGCGGCACGCCTTGCGCCGCACCGCGGGCCTGTCCACCGAACTCGAAGACGTCACCGAGGTCGAATACCGGCAGCTGCGCCTGGAGCGCGTCGTGCTCGCAGGCCTCTGGAGCGAAGGCACACTCGCCGACGCCGAAAACTCGCTGCGCGAACTCGCAGCCCTCGCGGAGACGGCCGGCTCGGAGGTCCTTGACGGGATCGTCCAGCGCCGGGCCAAGCCGGACCCGAGCACCTTCCTCGGTTCGGGCAAGGCGCAGGAACTGAAGGACATCGTGATGTCCACCGGCGCGGACACCGTGGTGGTCGACGCCGAATTGGCACCGTCCCAGCGGCGCTCCTTGGAGGACATCGTCAAGGTCAAGGTCATTGACCGCACGGCACTGATCCTGGACATCTTTGCCCAGCACGCCAAGAGCCGTGAAGGCAAGGCCCAGGTGGAACTGGCGCAGCTCGAATACCTGCTCCCGCGCCTGCGTGGCTGGGGCGAGTCGATGTCCCGCCAGGCCGGTGGTCAGGTGGGCAGTGCCGGCGCCGGCATGGGCTCGCGTGGTCCCGGTGAAACGAAGATCGAACTGGACCGCCGACGCATCCGCACGCGGATGGCCAAGCTGCGGCGGGAAATCGCTGCAATGAAGCCGGCCCGGGAAACCAAGCGGGCCAACCGCCGTCGTAATGCCGTGCCGTCGGTGGCGATCGCCGGATACACCAACGCCGGCAAGTCCTCGCTGCTGAACCGCCTGACCGATGCCGGTGTGCTCGTGGAGAACGCCCTGTTCGCCACCCTGGATCCGACGGTCCGCAAGGCCGAAACCTCGGACGGCCTGGGTTACACCCTTGCCGATACGGTGGGATTTGTCCGCTCCTTGCCCACCCAGCTCGTGGAGGCGTTCCGTTCCACTCTGGAGGAGGTCGCGGACTCGGACCTGATCCTGCACGTGGTGGACGCTTCCCACCCTGACCCCGAGGGCCAGATCGCCGCTGTCCGCTCGGTGTTCAGCGAGGTCGATGCGCGCAAGGTGCCGGAAATCATCGTCCTGAACAAGGCCGACGCTGCCGACCCGTTTGTGATCGAACGGCTCAAGCAGCGTGAACCGCGGCACGTGGTGGTCTCGGCCCGCACCGGAGAGGGCATTCCGGAGCTGCTTAAGGCCATCAGCGAAGGCATCCCGCGGCCCAGTGTGAAGCTTGAGCTGATGATTCCGTACAACCGCGGGGACCTGCTCAACAAGCTGCACGAGACCGACGCCGAGATCCTCAGCCTCGACCATGAGGAGGCCGGCACGCGCGCCGTCGTCATGGTGCGCGAGGGACTGGCGGCCGAACTGGATCCGTTCATCGGCAATGACTGACCGGAAGGATCCGGAAGGACAAGGGACCCCGTCCGGCGAGGAGTTCGTGATCGAACTCCTCGACCGGGCGGTGTCCGGCATGGGCGGCCAGAGCCGGACCGGCCAGCATGAAATGGCCCGCCAGGTGGCCCGCGCCATCGAGACGGGAGACCACCTGCTGGTCCAGGCCGGCACCGGAACCGGCAAGTCCTTGGCCTACCTGATTCCCCTGATCGCGCATGCCCTCGAGAGCGAAAAGCCCACCCTCGTCTCGACCGCCACCCTGGCCCTGCAGACCCAGATTGTCGGCCGCGACCTGCCCCGGCTGCTCAAGAACATCACCCCCGCCCTGGAGCGCCCGGTGAAGGTGGCGCTGGTCAAGGGCCGCTCCAACTACGTTTGCCGCCACAAGCTCGAGGGCGGCTTCCCCTCCGAGGAACCGTCCGAGGGGCAGCTTTTTTCCCTCGGCGAGGACACGTCCGTACCGCATTTCGCCGCAGCGATGGGCGGCCCCTCCTCCCAGCTCGGCAAGGAGGTGGTCCGGCTCCGGGAATGGGCTGAGGAGACCGCCACCGGGGACCGCGACGAACTCATGCCCGGAGTCACGGACCGTGCCTGGCGTCAGGTCTCCGTCACATCGATGGAATGCCTCGGCGCCCAGAAATGTCCGCTCGCGGCCGAATGCTTCAGCGAACTGGCCCGGCAGAACGCTGCCGACGCCGACGTCGTCGTCACGAACCACGCCATGCTGGCTGTCAGCGCCTTCGAGGGCCTCGCCGTGCTGCCCGAATATGACGTCGTGGTGGTGGATGAGGCGCACGAGCTGCAGGACCGCGTCACCGGTGCGGTGTCCGGGCAGCTCTCCGTGGCCATGGTCCACGCGGCCGCGTCCGGAGCCCGGAAGCACACGGGCATCACGGTGGACGCCCTCAACAATGCCGCATCGAACCTTGAACTGGCCATCGCAGGAGTCCCCAGCGGACTGCTGCCCAACGGCCTTAACAGCGAGCAGCTGGACTGCGTGGACCAGCTTCGTGACGCGTGCCGCGCGGCGCTTTCGGATTCCAAGGGCGACAGCTCCACGAGCGCCGTCGACGGCGGCCGGCAGCTGGCACGCTCGCGGCTCATGGTCATCCTGGAACTCTGCGAACGGCTGCTTGCGGCCCGCGAAAACCGTGAGGTGGTCTGGTTTTCCCGCAACAGCACCTTTGACCCTGCCCAGGGATACTCGCGGCCGGACGAAGACGCGCCGGCCCTCATTAACGTCGCACCGCTGAGCGTGGCAGGACGCCTCCGCGAGGGCCTCTTCGCGGAACACACCGTCATCCTGACATCGGCCACGCTGGCAATCGGCTCCGCCTTTGAACCGGCCGCAGGCGGACTCGGGCTGGTGGGCCCCGGCGCGCCCAGCTGGACCGGCGTCGACGTCGGCTCGCCCTTTGAATACCCCAAGCAGGGCATCCTGTACGTGGCCAAGCACTTGCCCAAACCCGGCCGCGGCATGTCGCCCGAAGCACTCGACGAGCTTGAGAAACTGATCCGCGCCTCCGGCGGCGGAGCGCTGTGCCTCTTCTCCTCCCGGCGGGCAGCCGAGGACGCCGCTGACGCGCTGCGTGCCCGGCTGGACGTAAGCATTCTCTGCCAGGGGGATTCCACCATGGCGGCGCTGGTGCGCCAGTTCGGCGACGAACCGGATACGTGCCTGTTCGGCACCATGTCCCTGTGGCAAGGCGTTGACGTCCCGGGCGACTCCTGCCGGCTCGTGGTCATCGACAGGATTCCGTTCCCGAGGCCGGACGACCCGCTGATGACCGCGCGCTCCCGGGCAGTGGCCCAGTCGGGCGGCAACGGCTTCATGAGCGTCTCGGCTACCCACGCCGCGATCCGCCTGGCGCAGGGGGCGGGCCGGCTGATCCGGACGACGACGGACAAGGGCGTGGTAGCGGTGCTGGACTCACGGCTCTCCACGGAGCGCTATGGCGGCTTCCTCCGGGCAGCCCTGCCGCCGTTCTGGCCCACGACCGACCCGGCAGTCGCCGTCGCGGCCCTGGAGCGGCTCTCCCAGGCGTCAACGGAGGCTGCGAAATAGCCGAGGGGGAGCGGCCCGGCGGAAAAGCGAAAACAACAGGGCCCGTCCGGCATGCCGGACGGGCCCTGTTGTTCGTGTTTTAGAGGGAGCGCAGCACCGAGACAACCTTGCCCATGATGACGGCATGGTCGCCGAGGATCGGCTCGTATTGCGTGTTCTGCGGCAGCAGCCAAGTATGGCCGTCGCGCTGGCGGAAGGTCTTTACGGTCGCTTCATCGTCCAACAGGGCGGCAACGATGTCTCCGTTGATGGCATCGCCCTGCCGGCGCACCACCACCCAGTCGCCGTCACAGATGGCGGCATCGATCATCGAGTCTCCAGCGACCTTCAGCATGAAGAGCTCGCCGTGTCCGACCAGCTGGCGCGGCAGCGGCAGGACGTCCTCCACGACCTGGTCGGCAAGGATCGGCCCGCCGGCCGCAATGCGGCCCACGAGCGGAACCATGGCGGTGTCGGTGGCGCTGGCCAGTTCTGAGACGGAGTGGCCGCCCAGGGCGCGCAGGCCGCCCGACTTCCCGACGCCGGAAACCTCGGTGCTGCCCTCGTCGAGGGTCAGCGGCATGAGCACTTCCATGGCCCGCGGCCGCTTGGGGTCGCGGCGCAAGTAGCCGAGCTTCTCCAGCTGGGACAGCTGGTGGGTCACACTGGACAGGCTCGCCAGGCCCACAATGTCACCGATCTCGCGCATTGAAGGCGGGTAGCCATTGTCCGTGACCGAACGCTGGATGGTTTCCAGGATCTTCTTCTGCCGGACAGTCAGGCTCTTTGGCGGCCTCGCTGACTGCGGGCTCCGCTGCGGTGCCCTGCCGCCGGTGGCTTGTGCTGCCATATGTGCCGTTGCCTTTCATCGTGTCCGGCTGCTGTGGCTGCAGCTACCGGGACCTTCCAGCCTGAATGTCGGACCCTGCTGATCAACTAATGATGATCGGCCGCAGAAGCGCTCCTAGGAAATGCAGCTCCGAGGAAATGCAGCTCCGAGGAAATGCAATTGCGGAAGCGGCCGACTGCAGAAGCGTCTGTCCTGTGACTCAAACGTAGGCCAGCCGCGCACCTTTTTCAAACATTTGTTCTAGCGAGTCTCGACAATGTTCGTCCATAAGTGCTAAAACTGGATCAGTAGAGTTCGAATATGTATTCGAATATCGCGGAGCCGGCTTGCAGTGCTGCGGCTCATGGCGAACGCGTTGTTCGGTTCTATGTTCGAAGCAAGGCCGGTTGGCGGCAGGTACGTGGAGTACGCCGGGCGGCACAGTATGGTCCAGGAGGGCTCAGTTCATGTCAGCATCAAGCGCTTTTCACGGCACTTTCGGCCACGGCAATTTCCAGAGCGGCACAGTCGGTGGCCGCGGTATCTCCCGGCACGGTATCTCCCAGCAGGGCATTTCCCGGCCCGGCGGTTCCACGTCCGGGACGGCACCCGGCAAGGGTGCTCCCGCCGCCCGCGGCTCCCGTGCCAAGCAGGCCCCGCTCCGGCTGACCCGGCGTGGCCGGCTTGTCTTCTTCATCGGACCCCTGATCCTGCTGGCCGCACTGCTCCTCTCGCTCAGCGGGTTCCTGAACGCACCGGCCAAAGCGTCCGAGTCGGCTTCCGAGCTGTCCGTGACTCCCACAGTGACCGTCACCGTCCAGCCGGGGGAATCGCTCTGGGCCATCGCCGGGACCGTTGCACCCGAGCGCGACCCCCGGGACGTCGTCGCCGAGATGGTCCAGCTCAACAACCTCGACGCTGCGCGCGTCCGGCCCGGCCAGACCCTCTTCGTCCCGGCCAAGTAACACCGCCGGTGTACCCTCATTCCGGTTCCAGCCGTATGCGCCTGGCGTCACAGTGTCAGGCCCCGCTGCGATCTCACTTAAACTAGGGGAGTGACTGACCAGTTAGAGCGCCTGAACCGACTTCCCCTCCGGACCAACCTGCGCGGCATGAGCCCCTATGGGGCGCCCCAGCTGGACGTCCCCATCCTCCTCAACGTCAACGAGAACACCCATGGTGTCCCGGCGGACGTCCGCGCGGCCATCTCAGCGGCCGTGACCGAGGCGGCGGCGGGCTTGAACCGGTACCCGGACCGCGAGTTCACGGAACTACGCGAAGCGCTGGCAGAGTACCTCGGCCACGGCCTGGGCCCAGAGAACATCTGGGCCGCAAACGGTTCCAATGAGGTGCTCCAGCAGATCCTCCAGGCGTTCGGCGGGCCGGGACGGACCGCCCTCAGCTTCCCTCCCACCTACTCGATGTACCCCCTGCTCGCCGCCGGGACCGACACGGAGTACATCGTGGGGCTCCGGGCTGACAGCTATGGCCTGACTGCAGAGTCGGCCGCCCGCCAGATCCGGGAGACCCAGGCCAACATCGTCTTCCCTCTGCTCCCCGAACAATCCCACCGGCACGGGCCTGGGCCTGGACGTCGTGGAGGCCGTATATGAGGCGGGCGAGGCCAGCCAGACCATCGTGATTGTCGATGAGGCGTACCACGAGTTCGCCCACGAGGGAACGCCCAGTGCACTGACGTTGCTGCCGGGCCGGGAGCGGCTCATTGTCTCGCGCACCATGAGCAAGGCCTTTGCCCTTGCGGGCGCCCGGCTGGGCTACATGGCGGCCGCACCGGAAGTGACGGACGCGCTGCGCCTGGTCCGTCTTCCGTACCACCTTTCCGCCATCACGCAGGCAACGGCCCTCGCCGCGCTGCAGCACAGAGTCGCGCTCATGGCCGACGTCGAGGACATCAAGCGCCAGCGGGACAGGATCGTATCGGAACTGCAGCGGATGGGGCTCAAACCCGCAGCGTCGGACTCGAACTACGTCTTCTTCGGCGGCCTTGAAGATCCGCACGCCGTCTGGCAGGGGCTGCTGGATGCCGGGGTTCTCATCCGGGACGTCGGCATTCCCGGGCACCTGCGCGTCACGGCCGGTACTGAGACGGAAACCACAGCCTTCCTTGAGGCCCTCGAGCGGATCCTGAGCAGCGCGGCGAACCAGCGGGCCTAGACTTAACTGCGGGACAAGATCGTCGCCAGACGCCCGCACCGCCTTCACCACAGCACCGCCTTCATCACAAAGGACACCCCCACATGAGCAACACCGGATCAATTGCTGCCGAGGGCCGGACCGCACGCATGGAACGGACCACCAGCGAGTCATCCGTGCTGGTCGAGATCAACCTGGACGGCACCGGCGTCTCCGAGATCAGCACGTCGGTTCCCTTCTACGACCACATGCTGACGGCACTGAGCAAGCACTCCCTGATCGATATGACGGTCAAGGCGACCGGAGATACCCACATCGATGTCCACCACACCGTCGAGGACATCGCCATCACCTTCGGTGAGGTGCTGCGCACGGCCCTGGGCAACAAGGCAGGCATCCGCCGGTTCGGGGAGGCGACGGTCCCGCTGGACGAAGCCCTGGCGCACGCCGTCGTCGACGTCTCCGGGCGGCCCTACCTCGTCCACGCCGGCGAACCAGCAGGCCAGGAATACCACCTGATCGGCGGACACTTCACGGGTTCGCTGACCCGGCACGTCTTCGAGGCCATCACGCTGCACGCCGGCATCTGCCTGCACATGAACGTCACGGCCGGCCGGGACCCGCACCACATTGTCGAAGCCCAGTTCAAGGCTTTTGCCCGCGCCCTGCGTTCCGCCGTGGAGCCCGACCCCCGCGTCGAGGGCATCCCTTCCACCAAGGGTGCACTGTGACCGGCCCGGTCCTGCGGGACGGCGCCATCATCGATCCCGACGCCGGCCGGAAGCCTGCCTCTCCGGAGGGCAAGCCCACCGTCACGGTGCTGGACTACGGCTCCGGCAACGTCCGCTCGGCTGTCCGGGCGCTGGAGCGCGCCGGCGCCGAGGTCATTCTCAGCTCCAGGCCGGAAGACGTGCTGAACGCCGACGGCCTGGTGGTTCCCGGCGTCGGTGCTTTCGAGACGGTCATGAAGGAGCTCAAGGCCGTCGACGGGATCCGGATGATCGGGCGCCGCGTCGCCGGCGGCCGTCCGGTGCTCGCCATCTGCGTGGGCTTGCAGGTCCTCTTCGAGGCGGGCGTGGAACACGGCACCGAGGCGCCCGGAATGGGGGAGTGGCCCGGCAAGGTGGAGCTGCTGCCGGCCGAGGTCGTTCCGCACATGGGCTGGAACACGGTGTCCGTTCCTGCCGGCTCCCGGCTCTTTGCCGGTGTTGAGGACGAGCGGTTCTACTTTGTGCACTCCTACGGCGTGCAGCAATGGGACTTCGATGTCATCCAGCCTCGGATGGCCGCCCCGCTGGTCACCTGGTCCGAGCACGGCGCCCCGTTCATCGCGGCGGTTGAGAACGGTCCGCTCTGCGCCACGCAGTTCCACCCGGAGAAGTCCGGCGACGCCGGTGCACGCCTGCTGCGCAACTGGGTCGAGAGCCTGCGCAAGGGCGCACCGGCCGCGCCTGCCAGCGCCCCCGGTGCCGACCCGGAACAGACCGCCTAGATGTGGTCCCTGCTCCTCATGGGCCTTGCCGGGTTGCTGATCGGCGGGGCGCTGTCCTTCCGGCAGCAGAAGAGCCCGCGCTGGGTCCAGATCGTGTTCTACGTCCTGGCCGCTATGTCGCTGTTCGCTGCCTATCTCTTTACGCTGTCCGACGTCTGATTGTCCGGCAGCGCCCGTCCACCCGCGCCCCGTCCACCCGCGCACCTGAGAAGCCGAGGATCCCCGATGACCACCGAAACCCCGCTGCCCGTGCTTGAGCTGCTGCCCGCCGTCGACGTCGTCAACGGCCAGGCCGTCCGCCTCGTCCAGGGCGAGGCCGGCAGCGAAACGAGCTACGGCACCCCGCTGGAGGCCGCGCTCAACTGGCAGCAGCAGGGGGCCGAATGGGTCCACCTCGTGGACCTCGACGCCGCCTTCGGCCGCGGTTCCAACGCCGAACTGCTCCGCGAGGTCGTGGGACAGCTCGACATCAAGGTGGAGCTCTCCGGCGGACTGCGCGACGACGAGTCCCTCGAAAAGGCGCTTGAGCTTGGCGTTGCCAGGGTGAACCTTGGAACCGCGGCGCTGGAGAACCCGGAGTGGACGTCCCGCGTGATCAGCCGTTTCGGCGACAAGATCGCCGTCGGACTGGACGTCCGCGGCACCACGCTGGCAGGGCGCGGCTGGACCAAAGAGGGCGGCGACCTTTGGGAGGTGCTGGGCCGGCTGGAAGAGGCCGGCTGTGCGCGCTACGTAGTGACCGACGTGACCAAGGACGGCACGCTGCAGGGCCCCAACGTCGAACTGCTGCGGCAGATGGTGGAAAAGACCGGCAAGCCCGTCGTCGCCTCCGGCGGTATCTCGAGCCTTGAGGACCTCAAGGTGCTGCGTTCCCTCGTGCCGCTCGGGGTTGAGGGAGCGATCGTCGGCAAGGCCCTCTACAACGGCAATTTCACGCTGCCTGAGGCGCTCGACGTCGCCGGCCGGCGCTGACCGGACCGCGCCCATGGAATCCCAGCCGTCAGGCACCGGCCCGCTGCCGGGCACTCCGGCGGCCAGCGCCGCTGAGCCTCCCCGCCACCTTCCCGGGCACATCGCCGCCGCCCTGGCCCGGGCGGGCGGGGCCGCCGACTCCGCGGGCCAGCCGTGGGCCGGGCGGAGCCTGTCCGGGGACGACGCCAGGATCCACAACTTCGACGACGACGACGGCGCCGCCGACGCCGGGTACCTTGCAGCGCGGGCGGATCTGCTGGCCGGTGAAGGCAGCGAGGCAGGCGTCGTGGCGTCCCTGGCCACCGCGCGTGTGTTTGTGCCGATCCTGGCCCGGCTGGCCGAAGAAGCGGAGGGCGCCGCGGACGCGCAGGGCGATGCCCTGCACGGGGACAAGCAGGCGGACATGGCCCTGGTGACCCTGAAGGCGCCTGACGGGCGGACGGCAATGCCAGCGTTCACGTCTGCCGCCGCTCTCAAAGCCTGGCACCCCGACGCCCGCCCGGTCGCCGTCTACGCGCCCCGCGCGGCACTTTCCGCCGTGGCCGAAGGTGCCGACTTGCTGGTCCTGGACCCCGGTTCCGACCTTCCATTCGTGGTCCGGCGGCCCGCCGTCTGGGCCCTCGCGCAACAGCGCACCTGGACGCCGTCGTACGCTGATCCGGAGCTCGCACAGACCCTCGGCGAGGCCGCCGCTGGCTTTCCGGCCGTCCGCCGTGTTGAAATTCATCCGGGCGGGGGAGTGGCTTCGCTGGCTGCAGACGGTAGGCAGCTTCCGGGCGGCGGCGCCGGGCCCGAGCTGCGGGTCCAGCTGTACCTGGAAGACGGACTCGACGCCGCGGGCGTCCAGTCCATCGTGGCAGGCCTTAACGAGGCCTGGGCACGGAATGAATTGTTTGCGGAGCGGGTTGACTCGATCGAGCTCAAATTGCAGCGCGCAGCACCGTAGCTGACGGCCGGCGGGGGAAACCCTGGTGCTGCCGGGGGCAGTACCAGAAGGAAGTAGTCCGTGAATTTCGCGCTTTACCGGGAGCTGTTGGCCGTCCGCCCGATCAGGCGGCTCCTCCTCGTCGGCATGCTCGCCCGCATACCGCACTCAGCGGCCGGTGTGCTGCTGACCCTGCACATCGTGCTCACCCTCGGCCAGGGCTACGCCGCGGCCGGCGCCGCGGCCGCCGTCATGACGATCGGCATCGCCGTCGGCGCACCCTGGCGGGGCCGGCGCGTGGACACCGTGGGCCTGCGCCGTGCCCTCGTCCCGTCCGTCATCGCCGAGACTGTCATCTGGTCGATCGTGCCGCACGTGTCCTACGAGCTGCTGCTGCCGCTGGTCTTCGTGGGCGGACTGCTGACCCTCCCAATCTTCAGCGTCGTCCGCCAGTCCCTGGGCGTGCTGGCCACCGGGGAGCAGCGGCGCACCGCCTTCGCCCTGGATGCGATCACCACCGAGCTGGTCTTCATGATCGGTCCGGCCGCCGGCGCCCTCGTCGCCACCGCCGGATTCTCCGTGCTTGGCCTCACCGTCGTCGGCGTGGCCACGTCCGTCTCCGGGCTGTTCCTGATGTGGTTCAACCCACCCACCCGCAGCCCCGACCCAGGCCTTGCATCCGAGGTAGAGGCGGGTACAGAGTCCGAGGCAGCGTTTAGGACAGGACAGCACGAAGCGGCGGAGGCCGCCGTCGTCGCGGCCGCGCCGGCACACCTCAACGAAGCCGCCGCCGAGTTCGCCCCGCTCGCGGCTGCGGAACGGCGCCGCGCGGCCCCGGCCGGTCTGCGCCACAAAGTCCGGCACAAGGTCCGGCACAACTTCGCGTGGTTCAGCGCAGCGGTGGCCGCCGTCTTCGCCGTCGCGGCAGGGGCCGGCATGGTCCTCAGCGGCTCCGACGTCGGGATAGTCGCCGCCCTCGAATCCGGCGGGCACCAGGCCGAGATCGGATTGGTGTTCCTTTTCTGGTGTGGGGCTTCAGTGGTGGGCGGGCTCGTTTACGGCGCCATGCACCGGCCGATTTCGCCGGTCCTTCTGCTGCTGGGCATGTCGGCCATGACCGTTCCGATGGCGTTCGCGCAGGACACGTGGACCCTCGGCCTGCTCTCCGTCCTGCCGGGCCTGCTCTGCGCGCCGGTGCTGTCGGCGGCCTCGGAGAAAGTCGCCGAACTCGTCGACGAGCGGCGCCGCGGCGAGGCGATGGGCTGGTACGGATCCGCCCTCACCGGCGGCGTGGCACTCGGCGCGCCGCTCGCCGGGGTCTTCATCGACGGCGTCGGCCCTTCCGCCGGGTTCGTCGCCGTCGGAACGGGCGGCGTACTGCTCTGCCTTGTGGGCCTGGTCCTTCAGCGCCGCCGGCGGCGGCTTGCCGCTGCAGCCGGGTACGGCGCGGCGGAGGCTTAGGCCGGGGTTAAACGCCGGCGGCGGGCGGACCGAGTGTCCGCCCGCCGCCGTCTAAAGATGCGCGGTGCCTCAGCAGCCAGCCCGACCGGCTGGTCCGCTGCTAGTTGACCGGGCCGGTGTACTTCTCGCCCGGACCCTTGCCCGGAGCATCCTTGATGGTGGATTCCTCGCGGAAGGCCAACTGCAGGGAGCGCAGGCCGTCCCGCAACGGGCCGGCGTGCTGGGAACCAATCTCGGGGGCCGCGGCGGTGACCAGCCCGGCGAGGGCCGTGATCAGCTTGCGGGCCTCGTCCAGGTCCTTGAGCTCTTCTGCGTTGTCTTCGGCGGCGAGGCCGAGCTTTACTGCTGCTGCGCTCATCAGGTGCACAGCTGCCGTGGTGATGACTTCGATCGCGGGAACCTCGGAGATGTCGCGGATCTGCTGCGAGACGTCGGCCTGGGCACCGGCGGGCTCATAAACGTGTGAATTGCTGTCTGAAGTGCTCATGCTGGTAAGCTTGTCACAGACCGACTGATTGACGTTATTTCACCCGCTTTTGGATGGAAGCGTTCTTCAGTTTGCAAGCGGAGTTCTCTCCCACCCGCGTCAGCCGCTCTCCTTCGGGAAGCTTCGCAAGAAGCAAGGTTGCCGGGTATCTGGTCGGGCATTCCCCCGGGCTTCAGCCTGACGGGCATGCATGCCGCCTCCCAGGAGGCAGGCAGTACCGATCTTCGAGGCCTTCGATTGCTCCGGCAATTGGGGGCCTTCTCTATTTGCCGGTGGAATACCCCTCACGAACACAGGAGCTTTAACATTAGCGAGCCAAGAATCAATGAGCGTATCCGCGTCCCCGAGGTGCGGCTGGTCGGCCCTGCAGGCGAACAAGTAGGCGTCGTCCGTATTGAGGATGCCCTGCGTTTGGCTGCCGAGTCCGATCTTGATCTCGTTGAAGTAGCACCGCAGGCCAAGCCTCCGGTGTGCAAGCTGATGGACTTCGGCAAGTACAAGTACGAAGCCGCGGTCAAGGCACGCGAGGCCCGGAAGAACCAGACCAACACGGTCCTGAAGGAAATCCGGTTCCGCCTGAAGATCGACACCCACGACTACGAGACGAAGCGCGGCCACGCGCTCCGCTTCCTGGGTGCCGGTGACAAGGTCAAGGCCATGATCCAGTTCCGCGGCCGTGAGCAGCAGCGTCCCGAGATGGGCATCCGCCTGCTGCAGCGCTTTGCTGACGACGTCGCCGAAGTCGGCGTCGTGGAGTCCAGCCCGCGGATCGATGGCCGCAACATGGTCATGGTCGTCGGTCCCCTGAAGAACAAGGCCGAAGCCAAAGCCGAAGCGCGCCGCGCCACGCAGCGTGCGGAAGCCAAAGCGGAGAACGAAGCCAAGGCATCGGGCTCAGGCCGTGTGGACGTTTCCGGCGACGACACTGCGCCGCTGACGCAGTCACTGGCCGACCTCCTGCCGGAAGGATTCACGGTCAGGACCGAGCCGACGGAAGCTCCGGCCACCGAAGCCGCTCCCGCCGGTGTCGAGTCGCCGGCTGAAGAAAACGCCGCGGCCACGGAAACCGAAGCCACGGCGGCTCCGGCTGCCGAAGCGCCGGTCGAGGAAGCTCCGGCTGCACCGGCTCCCGTCCAGGAAGCGCCCAAGCAGGCGGCCCCCAAGGCCGCCAGGCAGGCCGCTCCGAAGCGTGAGGCGCCGAAGGCCGCCGAGAAGCCGGCAGTTGCGAAGGCTCCCGCTGCACCTGCCAAGGCTCCCGAGGCTGCGAAGCCTGCCGACGCCCCGGCCGCTCCGGCAGCAGCGCCGAAGCCGGTCGCCACGCCGAAGCCGGTGCCGCGCCCCGCGGCTCCCAAGCCCGCGGCACGGCCTGCGGCTCCGCGGTCCGCCGCCAAGCCGGGCACCAAGAAGACGAACTAGTTCACGGCCGCCGGACAGCAATGTCCGGCGGCAGGCAACCAGCATGCCGCCCGCTGGGGCGGCTGCACGAATGAACTGCAGACCTTGTCTGCGGATACGTAAGGAGATCGGTTCCCATGCCGAAGATGAAGACCCACAGTGGTGCTAAGAAGCGCTTCAAGCTGACCGGCAGCGGCAAGCTGCGCCGCCAGCAGGCCAACCGCCGCCACTACCTCGAGCACAAGTCCTCCAGGCTGACCCGCCGCCTCGCCGGCGACAAGATCGTCTTCAAGGGCGACGCCAAGGTCATCCGGAAGATGCTCGGCATCTAAGTTCCAAGTTATCTGACTGATTGCCACCTGGCAGCAGTCAACTACCAAAAAGGCTTCTCAGGCCAGCCGGTTCCTCCGGCAGTAGATGCTTGGGATCAGAATTCTAAAGGAGTACGCACGTGGCACGTGTGAAGAGGGCTGTCAACGCCCACAAGAAGCGCCGGGTTGTCCTTGAACGGGCGAAGGGCTACCGCGGACAGCGTTCGCGTCTGTACCGCAAGGCCAAAGAGCAGCTGCTGCACTCGTTCGTGTACAGCTACGGCGACCGCAAGAAGAAGAAGGGCGACTTCCGCCGCCTGTGGATCCAGCGCATCAACGCTGCATCCCGCGCCAACGGCCTGACCTACAACCGCCTGATCCAGGGCCTGAAGGCCGCTGAGGTCGAGGTTGACCGCCGTATGCTCGCCGAGCTGGCTGTTTCCGACGCCAACGCCTTCGCCGCGCTGGTCAAGGTCGCCAAGGACTCCCTGCCCGCCGACACCTCCGCTCCGGCCGTTGCGGCCGAAGCTGCTCCGGCACCGCAGGCCAAGGCTGCCCGCAAGCCCGCCGCCAAGAAGGCCGTGGTTGCCGAGGCTGCTGAGTAACAACCCCTTCGTCGCTCATCAACGACGTCGTTCAAGAACCGGCTGCAACAGCAACTAAAGTTCTTATATGAACGAAACCGGGCGCCCGCAAGACTTACCACTATCCAACCCCCGAGCTGATCGGGTGAGGAAGGTGGCACAGCTTGCCGGGCGCCCGGCCCGTTTAAAGCGCCGCGAGTTCCTCGCCGAGGGGCCGCAGGCTGTGCGTGAGGCGCTGAAGCTGCACCAGAAGCGGATCGCGGCGGGACAGCCCGGGGTCGTCTATGAGGTCTACGCGAGCGAGTCCTGCCTGGACCGGCACCCGGATCTGGAGACACTCGCCGAGGGCACCCCCGCCTACCTTGCCACCGACGAAGTGCTCGCCGCGATGGCGGACACGGTCACCCCGCAGGGGGTCGTGGCGGTCTGCGCTTTCCTGGACGTCAGCCTTGAGCAGGTCCTCGACGCCGGACCCCGGCTGGTCGCCGTGCTGTGCCAGGTCCGTGATCCGGGGAACGCCGGCACCGTACTGCGGGCGGCCGACGCCGCCGGCGCGGACGTCGTCGTGCTGACAACCTCCAGTGTCGATATCTACAACCCCAAAGCTGTGCGGTCGACGGCGGGATCCCTCTTCCATCTGCCCGTCGTCCTGGGGGTCGAAGTGGACGAGCTGGTCGCTCGGTGCAAGGAACGGGGGATCGGCGTCCTGGCCGCGGACGGCTACGGCCAGCTCAACCTGGACCGGCTCCAGGACGAAAACGCGGCCCCGCCGGCAAGGGACCTCCGCCGCGGTGTCGGACTATGCGCTGGAGAACCCGACGGCATGGCTGTTCGGCAATGAGGCCCAGGGCCTGTCCGAAGAAGAACTTGCCCTGGCCGACCACCGTGTGGCCGTGCCGGTGTACGGGTCGGCCGAGAGCCTAAACCTGGGCACCGCAGCAACCGTCTGCCTCTATGCCAGCGCCCGTTCGCAGGGGGACCGGGCCACGGCGTCCCAGGTGGACCGGGCCACGGCGGGCTAGCGGGGACGGTACAGGGGGACATACAAAAGGCGGGGGTCCACCAGGGGTGGGCTCCCGCCGTCGTAACCGTGCAATGCCTTAGCTGTTGAGTTGTCCTGTGAGGTCATGACCGGAACGGTCATGCGCCGCGGTGTCAGCCCGTTGCGGTCAGGTGGTCCTGTTGCGTCCGGTGACCGCGCCGTAGATCCCGGCCACGACCAGGCCGCCGACGATCGCCAGGAGCCAGGAACCGAGATTCCAGAATTCCATCCTGCCGCCGCCGAAAAGCAGGTCGCCGATCCAGCCACCGACTATGGCACCGACGACGCCGAGCACGAGGCTGGTGACCCAGCCGCCGCCGACCCTGCCGGGCATGATTGCCTTGACGATTGCACCAACTATGAGTCCGAGAATGATCCAGCCTAGAAAGCCCATGTCTCCTCCTACATATTCGTCGGCATTCAAATTGTGAATCCCGATTATGGCTTCAAGCTAACACTTGCGACATTAAAAGTCAGCAGGATCACATCCAATCGTTACCTGCTGCGATGGGACGGTGATCTCCCCGTGTCGCCGGGCCCGGGGCGGTGCGCCGGCTCGCCCTCCGGGGTACGGTGTTCGTGCGGCATCGGGCGTTTCCGGTGCCGGAAAACAACCGGCAAGACCCTTGAAGGAGAAGCTCACTTGGCTGCAAATGGCGGTACCAAGGCGATTATCGCGGCGCTGGCCGCCAACCTGACCATCGCTGTCCTGAAGTTCGTCGCGTATGTCCTGACGTTGTCTTCCTCAATGCTCGCGGAGGCCATCCACTCGCTGGCGGATTCCGGCAACCAGCTCCTGCTCCTGGTCGGCGGCAAGCGCTCCCGGAAGGCAGCCAGCCCGGAGCATCCCTTCGGGTACGGCCGTGAGCGCTACATTTACGCCTTCATCGTCTCGATCGTGCTGTTCAGTGTCGGCGGTCTTTTCGCTCTGTATGAGGCCTGGGGCAAGCTCCAGCACCCGCACGGCATCGAGGGGGACTTCTGGTGGGTGCCGCTGGCGGTTCTGGTGGGCGCCATCGTCGCAGAAAGTTTCTCCTTCCGGACGGCGATCATTGAATCAAACCACATCCGCGGAAAGCAGACCTGGGTCAAGTTCATCCGCAGCGCGAAACAGCCCGAGCTGCCCGTCATCCTGCTCGAGGACTTCGGCGCGCTCCTGGGCCTGCTTTTCGCCCTCTTCGGCGTGGGCCTGACGCTGATCACCGGCAACGGCATCTGGGATGCGCTCGGTACGGCCATGATCGGCCTGCTGCTGGTGGCAATCGCCATCGTCCTGGCCGTGGAAACGAAGTCCCTGCTGCTCGGCGAGTCAGCGACCAGGGACGACGTCGCCAGGATCCGGGAGGCCATCGAGTCCTCCGGGACCTCGATCATCCACCTCAAGACCCTGCACCTGGGCCCGGAGGAACTGCTGGTCGCGGCCAAGATCGGGATCGGCCAGGCGGATACCGGCCAGGACATTGCCAAGGCGATCGACGAGGCCGAAGCCAGGATCCGTGCTGCAGTCCCGATCGCCCGGGTCATTTACCTCGAGCCGGACGTCCAGCGCGTCACCACCATCTGACCGTCCGCCGCCGCTGACGCCGGGAGTTCCTGCGGCGTCAGGCGCCGCCGAGGCCGTTGGGGCCGTAGCCGCCGAGCGGCTACGGTGCCAGCGGCCTCTTGCGTTCCACCAGGCCGCTGAGGACAGCGACGCCGAGGCCAAGGAGTGCCAGGACCGCACCCACCAGCGCGGGGGCCACGAAACCCCAGCCCCAGGCGATCACGACACCGCCGAGGAAGGCTCCCAAGGCGTTGGCGACGTTGAGCGCGGCATGGTTCAGCGAGGAGGCCAGCGACGGGGCATCCGGGGAAGCGTCCAGCAACCGGGTCTGCAGGGCGGGGATGAGCATCGAACCTGTCCCGCCCACCACGAAGACCATGACAAGGGCCGACCAGGGCCAGTGCACCGCCACGGCGTAGGCCACCAGCGCCACAGCGATGCCGGGCAGGACCCAGTAGATGGTCCCCATGACCGACTTGTCGGCGATGCGTCCGCCCACAATATTGCCCGCCACCATGCCCAGGCCGTAGAGCGCCACGACCAGCGGCAGCCAGTCCGACGGGATACCCGCGACAGAGGTCATCGTGTGGGCAATGTAGGTGTAGGTGGCGAAGAAGCCGCCAAAACCGACGACGCCGATCAGGAGCGCCAGCCAGACCTGGAGGCGCTTGAGGGCGCCCAGTTCGCGGCGGATACTGGCGTCGGCGTGGGGCTTCTGGAACGGCACGAATTTCCACAGCATGCCAAGGGTGGTGATCCCGATCAGCCCCACCACCAGGAAGAGCAGCCGCCAGCCGAAGGCCTGGCCCAGCCAGGTGGCGAACGGCACGCCGATCACGTTCGCGATCGTCAGCCCTGCCATCACCATCGAGATGGCCCAGCCGCGCCGGGTGGGCGCGACCAGTGATGACGCGATGACGGCCGCGACGCCGAAGAAAGCGCCGTGCGGCAGCCCCGACACGAAACGGGAGACAAGCATGGTGCCGTAGTCCGGGGCGATGAATGACGACAGGTTGGCGATGCTGAAAAGCAGCATGAGTCCCAGGGCCAGATATTTCCGCGGCAACTTGGCGCCGGCCGCGGCCAGCAGGGGGGCGCCGACGACGACGCCGAGCGCGTAAGCCGAGATCAGGTGTCCGGCCTCCGGAGTGCCGATATTGAGGCCGTGCTCGACTTCCTTGAGCAAGCCCATCATGGCGAATTCCGTGGTGCCGATCCCAAAGCCGCCCATCGCCAGGGAGACGATGGCAAGAGCAAGGCGCCGGTTGGCCGCCTTCGGTGTTGTCGGTGTTTTCGGTGTTGTCGGGGCGTGTTGGGTGGTAGTCATTCGCCTGCTTTTCGAGGGTGTTCCGTGCCGGGGGGGGGGCAGGGAAACGCGGCATCTTAAATCTGCTTTATACAACGGGAGGAGTATGCCCGGTATTCCGGGAGGGGGAGGGGGTTACCTCCATTCTCCCTTAAGCGGCCGCCGTCCTAGACTGGGGGCCGTGACTGGACTAATCAACGTCGTGGGCGGCGCCATTCTTGATTCGCTCGCCAACCCCGGCCGGCTGCTCGTGGCGCGGCGGACTGCGCCGCCTCTGTTTGCCGGCATGTGGGAGTTCCCGGGCGGCAAGGTGGAGCCCGGAGAGTCGCCCGAGCAGGCGCTGCACCGCGAACTGCTGGAGGAGCTCGGCGTCCAGGTCCGGCTCGGGGGTGAACTCGAAGGCGGTTCCGCCTCCGGCTGGCCCCTGAACGACCGGGCCGTGATGCGGGTCTGGCTCGCCGAACTGGTCGACGGCGAACCCCGACCCCTGCAGGACCACGATGAGCTGCGCTGGATCAACCTCGGGAACCGCAGCGAGGTCCTGGCGCTGCCATGGATCCCGGCCGACCTGCCCATCGTGGAAGCTCTTCTGGCTGCGCTGGCGGATTCCGCGCGTCCCGCACTCCCGGCGCGCTGATCCTCTGATCCTCTCGCCAAAGCGGAAAGCTGGAACTACGCTGAAGCGAACCGAGAGGAGAGCCGCGTGCAGGTCGGTGTCAGACGGGAGCGGTGTGCGGGCGAGCGCCGGGTCGCGGCCACACCGGAAACGGTGAAGCAGCTGACTGCCCTCGGTCTGCACGTCGCAGTGGAGAGCGATGCCGGGGCCGCAGCCGGTTACTCCGATGATGCGTTCGCCGCAGCCGGAGCCGCGGTTGTTCCGGACCTGTTACCCGAGACCCTTGATGTGCTCCTGCACGTCCGGCCGCTGACACCGGAGGTCGCCGCGGCCCTGCGGACCGGTTCCATCACCGTCGGCTTCGGCTCTCCGGCCTCCGAGCTGCCGGCCGTCCGGGCCCTGGCCGACGCCGGAGTCACCTCCTTCGCGCTTGAACTCGTCCCGCGCATCTCGCGGGCCCAGAGCATGGATGCCCTGAGTTCCCAGTCGCTGGTCTCCGGTTACCGTGCCGTGCTTGAGGCGGCCCTGCGCTATCCCAGGTTCTTTCCGCTCTACATGACCGCGGCCGGCACGATTCCGCCCGCACGGGTCCTGGTCCTCGGCGCAGGGGTCGCGGGATTGCAGGCGATCGGCACGGCGAAACGCCTTGGCGCCCGGGTCTCGGCAAACGACATCCGGGCCGCGTCAGCTGATGAAGTGGCGTCGATGGGAGGGACGTTCATCCACCTGGACCTCGACGTTCGGACGGCCGACGCTCAGACTGCGGACACTCGAACTGCGGACGCTCGGACAGCGGACGCGTCCGCTCAGGGCAGTGGAGGATATGCGCGCGAGCTCGGCGAGGACCGGGCCAAGCGCCAGCGCGCGCTGCTCGCCCCGCATGTAGCGGCCGCGGACGTCCTCATCACCACGGCCGCAATCCCGGGCCGTGCGGCTCCGTTGCTCGTGACCCTGGACATGGTGGCCGGCATGCGGGCCGGTTCGGTCGTTGTGGACCTTGCCGCTGAATCCGGCGGGAACGTTGAAGGAGTCCAAGCCGGGCAGGACCTCCTGATTCCGGTTGCCGGCGGGTCGGTGACCCTCGTCGGGCTGCGGGATGCCGCTTCCGCGATGCCTTCGGACGCGTCCCGGCTGTTTGCCAAGAACGTGGCCAACCTGCTTGCCCTGATGACCACGGGCGGAGAGGTCGTGCCGGATTTCGACGACGACGTCGTCGCCGGAGCCTGCCTGACCCACGCCGGCACTGTCCGCCATGCCGCGACCGCAAACGCCATGGAGGCCCTCAAATGATGGATCCGATCACGCTGCTCACTGTCGTGGTGCTGTCCGTCTTTGTCGGTTTCGAAGTCGTCTCCAAGGTAACCAGCAAGCTGCACACGCCGCTGATGTCCGGGGCCAACGCCATCCACGGCATCATCCTGGTGGGTGCCATCCTCGTCGCCGGTCAGGCGGATGATCCTTGGCTGCTCGCGATCGCACTGCTCGCCGTGATCCTCGCAACGGCCAACCTGGTGGGCGGATTCGTGGTCACGGACCGGATGCTGGAGATGTTCAGCGGACGGAAGGCCGCCAAGACGCGTGCCGCGCCGCGGTCCGGACGCGCCACGGGAGGAGGCGGAGCATGAGCCTCCTTCCCCCCGAGTGGACCGGCCTGTGCTATCTCGCCGCTGCCGTCTGCTTCATCCTCGCGCTTAAGGGTCTCAGCTCGCCGCGGACAGCCCGCCGCGGAAATGCCATCGGCGCCGCGGGTGCACTCCTGGCCGTGGCCACGGTCTTCGCCTCGGCGAAGCTGGAGAACATCCCGCTTATCCTGGCCGCGATCGTCGTCGGATCGGCCGCCGCCGTCCCGGTGGCCCGCCGCGTCCAGATGACCCAGATGCCGCAGCTGGTCGCACTGTTCAACGGGGTCGGAGGCGGGGCCGCTGCCCTGGTCGCGGTGCTCGAACTCGGTCATAACGCCAACCCCTGGGTGCGCCTCGCGGTGGTGTTCACCATGCTGGTCGGGGCAGTGTCCTTCGCCGGTTCCGCGGTGACCGTCGGAAAGCTGCAGGAGCTGATCACCACCCGCCCGCTGCTCTTCCCCGGCATGCCACTGGTGATGGCTGCCGTCCTCGCCGGTGCCATCACCTCCGGTGTGCTGGTGGTCCTCACCGGGGCGGCCGGCTGGGCTCTCGCGGTGTTGGTTCTTGGACTTGGCGCCGGGCTGCTCCTGGTCCTTCCCGTCGGCGGCGCGGACGTGCCGATCGTGATTTCCCTGCTCAACGCCTTCACCGGCCTGGCGGTCGCGGCCTCCGGAATCGTGCTGGGCAATGTGCTCCTGCTCGTTGCGGGAACGCTGGTGGGTGCCAGTGGCACCATTCTGACCAAGGTGATGGCCTCGGCCATGGGCCGGGGCGTGGGCGGGATCATGTTCGGGGCTTTCCGCGGGGGTTCGACGGCGGGCTCGACCCTCCAGAGTGACCGCCCCGTGCGTTCCTCCTCACCGGAGGACGTGGCGGTCCAGCTCGGATATGCCCAGCGCGTCGTGGTCGTTCCCGGGTACGGGCTGGCGGTGGCCCAGGGACAGCACACCATTGCCGAGCTCGCAGCCGCACTCCAGGCCCGCGGTATCGAGGTGGTCTTCGCGATCCACCCTGTGGCCGGCCGGATGCCGGGGCACATGAACGTGCTCCTGGCGGAAGCAAATGTGCCCTACGAGTCGCTCCGGGAGCTGGAGGAAGTGAACCCTGAATTCCCCAACACCGACGTCGCCCTGGTGGTGGGTGCCAATGACGTGGTCAACCCCGCCGCCAAGTCGACCCCTGGGGCGCCCATCTATGGGATGCCGATCCTCGAAGTGGCCCAGGCCGGACAGGTGGTGTTCCTGAAACGCTCCATGCGGCCGGGCTTCGCCGGGATCGAGAACGAACTGCTGCATGACCCGAAAACCACGCTGCTCTTCGGGGACGCAAAAGAATCGCTCACCAAGGTCCTGGGCGCAGTGAAGGCGCTGTAGCGGCGGCTTCCACGCAAGGGGGCCCGCTCCGTACAGGGCCCGGTACGGGGCCCGGTCAGAACAGGGTCGGTTGGGCGGCCTCGCCTGCGGGGACTCCGGGCTGCCGGGAGAAACCCGCCGCGTCCGGGATGCTGCCGGCCGGGTACTGGGCTTCCTCTTCCCGGGGATCGTCGGGTGTCGGGTTGCCGTTGAGGTCGCGGTGGCTAAAGCCGTGTGAACCGGAGAATCCGTGGCGGGCCTTGAAATAGCGGATCCGGCCGGCAAGCCAGGCGCGGTACTCCTTGGAGGCGTAGGAGCCGCCGCCATAAAGGCGACGGTACTTGCCGACGAGCTCGGGGTGCTCCCGCGCGATCCACTGCATGAACCATTCGCGCGTTCCCGGCTTGAGGTACAGGGCGCCGGCCGTGACTCCGGTGGCGCCGGCGGCCGCGAGGGAGCTGAACAGGGAGTCCAGTGCCTCGTCGCTGTCCGAGAGCCACGGGAGGATGGGCATGGCCATGACACCGCACGGCAGTCCCGCTTCCCGCAGCCGGGAGATGAGCTTGAGCCGTGCCCGGGGCCCGGGGGTTCCGGGCTCCACGGCTTCGGACAGCTGCTCGTTGGTCATCGCGAGCGAGATGCCTACCCCCACAGGGACCTGGGCGGCTGCATGTTTCAGGAGCGGGATGTCTCGGGAGAGGAGCGTGCCCTTGGTCAGGATGGACAGGGGAGTGCCGGAATCGGCGAGGGCGCCGATGATGCCCGGCATCAGCTGGTAGCGGCCCTCGGCCCGCTGGTACGGATCGGTGTTCGTGCCGAGCGCCACGTGCTGGCGGCCCCAGGAGGGTTTCGCGAGTTCCCTGCGCAGGACGTCGGCGGCGTTGATCTTGACCACCACCTGGCTATCGAAGTCGAGGCCGGCGTCGAAGTCCAGATAGGTATGGGTCTTACGGGCAAAACAGTAGACGCATGCGTGGCTGCAGCCGCGGTATGGGTTGATGGTCCACTCGAACGGCATGCGGGAGCCGGCCGCCACCTTGTTGAGCACCGATTTTGCGGTGACCTCATGGAAGGTGACCCCGGCAAATTCAGGGGTGGACACGGAACGCACCAGGCCCAGCAAAGGCAGCAGCGCATCGGTGCCGGGAGCGGCCGCCTTGGCCCCGCTGCTTCCAGTGGCCGCGACGAGCGCTTCCGGACCAGCGCCGGCGTCGGGATCCGCCTCAGAAGCGGCTCTCCTGCTGCGGACCGGAGCGAGTGCTTGGGCGTCCCATCTCATGCCTACATTCGAAGGTATGTTCGACTTTAAGTCAAGCACCCGGTCAGCGCGTCAGCGGGTCACGGTGTCGTCGAGCAACTCCCAGGCCGCCTCGACCGACGCGCTGACGCTGGACGCGCCGGCCTCGACGGTCAGCGGCTCCACCGCCGCTGCCCGCTGTATCCCGGCAACCGGTATGGGCGCCGGGCTGCCCTGGTGCTGGACAATCGAGAGCACCTTGCCCAGGCGGGCCCCCGCAAGGGATGCCAGCTGCTCCGCCGCGGCGAGAGCGTCCGCCCACGCCGCCTCCCGGGCGCGGGCCATGACGGCGGCAGGATCGGCGAAGCAAAGCTCCAGGCCGTGGAGCCGGACGCCGTTGCCGCCGGCCGCCACCGCCGCGGCGATGATCCCGGACGACGCCGCCAGGTCCCGGATCCGCACATTGAGCACACTTGAGGCCAGATAACCGGAGACGGCCTGGCCCCGGCCCTCCTGCCAGTTCACCTCGGCGCGGACATTGAGCCTCGACGTGCTGATGTCCTTGCTGTCCACCCCGCGCTCCCGGAGTGCCCCGGTGATCGCGGCCAGGTCCCGCCCGGCGTCCGCGTATGCATCCCCGACGTCGGACCGGCGGCATTCAACGCCCACCAGGAGGGTGAGCAGGTCCGGCGCGGCGTCCGCGCTGCCTGTGCCGCTGACCGAAATACTCCTGGGGCTCTCAGTCACGCCCTGCCTCTTTCCAGGGGAGGAGTTTCCGGGTGGGGACTCTCCGGGTGGGGATCGGCGCGCCGCGCGTGGACAGCGGTGGTGCCGGAGGCTTCAGGTCCGGGTAGCCGCCGGCCTGCAGCCCGGCGAGCCGCTCAAACATGTTGGCCGAGCCCGGGTTTCCCGTGCGCAGGACGGACCAGCCGGCTGCCAGCAAATACAACGCCAGGAACGGCGCTCCAAAACACCAGGCGTATTGGCTGCTGTGGCGCTCCTCGTGCCCCAGCAGGGCCGGGTCCGCCAGCGCCCGCTCGAACCCGGCCCGGAAGAGCACCACATTGCCAACCGTGAAGGCACCGGCGAACGGCAACCGCCAGCGGTAGTCCGTGGCAATCAGCAGGCCTCCGGGGCCGCGGCGGACCCGGGTGCGCGCGGAGGCAGCGATGAGCAGACCGAGCGGGGTCGATCCGTTCAGCACGTTTGCGATCTGCCGCAGCCGTTGTCCGGACGTCATGGGGCCATGCTAGCCGCGCAGGCCGCACCGTGGGGAAGTCCGGAGGTTCCCGTTCCGTTCGGGCGCCGGCGTTCCCTTCAACCGGGGTTCCTTCAACCCGGGTCCCTTCAACCGGAGTGCCGTCAACTAGACTGGTGGGGAGTGCCCGCCGGACGGATTCCGGTGAGCCCTGCCCTTTGTCAGATGCAGCTTTGTCAGGTGCAGCTTTGTCAGACTCAGCTTGTCCGATCCAGCTTGTCAAAGGCCAGCTTGTCAAGGCCGCCGCCGGAACGCGTTCATGGCGCCGTGCCCTTGGCATGAACCGACTCGTAGCTAAGAACAGTAGATGACTGAAACTTTGCCGGGCGCCGCCATCCCGAATCCTCTGGATGAGGCTGCCATCACTGCCGCCGTAGACCAGGCCGTTGCCGCCATTGCTGCCGCCTCCACGCTCGATGAACTCAAGGCCGTGCGCCTTGCGCACACCGGCGAGAAGTCTGCCCTGAGCCTTGCCAACCGTGAGATCGGCGGGCTGCCGAAGGACCAGAAGGCTGCCGCCGGCAAGCTCATGGGGGCCTCCAGGGGCCGTGTCAACAAAGCGCTCGCGGACCGCACGGCCGTGCTCGAAGCCGAGAACGACGCGCGGATCCTGATCGAGGAGACTGTCGACGTCACCGCCGCGCCGCGCCGCCGTCGTGCCGGTGCCCGCCACCCGCTGTCCACCTTGCAGGAACGCGTCGCGGACATCTTCGTCGGCATGGGCTGGGAGATCGCCGAAGGCCCCGAGGTCGAATCGGAATGGTTCAACTTCGACGCGCTGAACTTCAAGCCGGACCACCCTGCCCGCGAAATGCAGGACACCTTCTTCGTGGAGCCTCCCGAAGCCCACCTGCTGATGCGCACGCACACCTCCCCGGTGCAGGTGCGCTCCATGCTGGAACGCGAGCTGCCCATCTACGTGCTGTGCCCGGGCAAGGTGTTCCGCACCGACGAGCTGGACGCGACGCACACCCCGGTCTTCCACCAGTTCGAGGGCCTGGCCATCGACAAGAAGCTGAGCATGGCGGACCTCCGCGGCACCCTGGAGCACTTTGCCCGGCAGATGTTCGGCAGCGAGGCCCAGATCCGGTTGCGGCCCAACTACTTCCCCTTCACCGAGCCCTCGGCTGAGCTGGACATCTGGCACCCGGGTGCCAAAGGCGGACCCAGCTGGATTGAATGGGGCGGCTGCGGAATGGTCAACCCCAATGTGCTCCGGGCCGCCGGGATCGATCCGGACATCTATTCAGGTTTTGCCTTCGGCATGGGCATCGAGCGGACCCTCATGTTCCGCAACGAGGTCGGCGACATGCGCGACATGATCGAAGGCGACGTACGTTTCAGCGAGCACTTCGGGATGGAGATCTAACAGTGCGTATTCCACTTTCCTGGTTGCGGGAATTCGCCCAGGTACCGGCCGGAGCAACGGCCGAAGACGTTATGGCGGACCTGGTCAAGGTCGGCTTTGAGGAAGAAGCGGTCCACCGCCCCACCGACAGCCTGCAGGGCCCTGTGGTCGTGGGCCAGGTGCTGAGCATCGTCAAGGAGCCGCAGACCAACGGCAAGACCATCAACTGGTGCCAGGTGCGGGTTGTCCCCGAGGGCCAGGAGCAGAGCCTCACCGGCGACGGCATCGACCCCTCCGGCGTGCAGGGCATCATCTGCGGCGCCCACAACTTCGTGGAGGGCGACAAGGTGGTGGTGACCCTTCCGGGCGCCGTGCTGCCCGGGGATTTCCGGATCTCCGCGCGCAAGACCTACGGCCACCTCTCGGCAGGCATGATCGCCTCCGTCCGCGAACTGGGCATCGGCGAGGACCACGACGGAATCCTCGTGCTCTCGCGGATCGGGCTCGATCCGGAGGTCGGCACCGACGCGATGGAACTCCTCGGCCTTTACGACGAGGCCGCGGAAATCAACGTCACCCCGGACCGTGGCTACGCGTTCTCCATCCGCGGTGTCGCGCGTGAATATGCCCACGCCACGGGAACGTCCTTCACCGATCCGGCGTCGAAGGTGCAGGCCCCGGAGGCGCTGACCGGCGGTTACAGCGTGAAGCTCAACGACGACGCGCCGATCTACGGCAAGCCCGGCTGCGACCGCTTCGTGGCGCGGACCGTGCACGGCGTCGACGCCACACGACCCACCCCGCCGTGGATGTCCTCCCGGCTCCGGCTCGCCGGCATCCGCTCCATCTCCTTGCCCGTGGACATCTCCAACTACGTCATGCTCGAGCTCGGGCAGCCCCTGCACTTCTACGACCAGGACAAACTGTCCGGCGGGATCGTGGTCCGCCGCGCCGTGGCGGGGGAGAAGCTCAAAACGCTGGACGGCAAGGAGCGGGCGCTCGACGCCGAGGACCTGCTGATCACCGACGGCTCCGGCCCCATCGGCGTCGCCGGTGTGATGGGCGGTGCCTCCACCGAGGTCAGCGGTACGACGTCGACCATCCTGATCGAGGCGGCGCACTTCGAGGAAGTCTCGATCGCGCGTTCCCGCCGCCGGCACAAGCTGCCGTCGGAGGCGTCCAAGCGCTTCGAGCGCGGAGTGGACTGGCACGTAGCGCACCTCGCGGCCCAGCGCGCCGTCGACCTCCTTGTGGAACTCGCCGGCGGCACCGCTGCTGCCGAGGGTACTGACGTCGGTACCGCCCCGGACCCGGTCACCGTGCAGCTGCCCGCCGGGTTCGCCGCGGACCGGATCGGCATCGACTTCAGTGCCGAACAGATCGTCACCTCGCTCGAGGACCTGGGTGCCGTCGTGGTGGAATCCGCCGACGGCTGGACGGTAACCGCACCGAGCTGGCGCATGGACCTGGAAACCAAGGAAGACCTCTCCGAGGAGATCGCGCGTCTGGTCGGCTACGACAAGATCCCGGCATCCCTTCCGGTGGCGCCCCCGGGCCGCGGCCTGACCCGCGTCCAGCAGCAGCGCCGCCGCCTGCTCCAGGCCCTGGCAAGTTCCGGCCTGACCGAGGTCCTGGCCTACCCGTTTGTCTCCAAGTCCGCCAATGACACCTTCGGCGGCCCCGAGGAAGGCACCGGACGCGCGGCGCTCAAGCTCGCGAATCCGATCAGCGAGGAGCACGGCTACCTGCGGACCTCGATCCTGCCGGGGCTCATCGAAGTGGCCAAGCGCAACCACTCCCGCGGTTTCCGGGACCTGGCCCTGTTCGAGGCCGGGCTCGTGTTCCTGCCGGGGGACACCCTCGGCACCGCCACGATCCCGCCGCTGGGCGCCAAGCCCGGCAGCGAGGTGCTCGATGCCCTGTACGACGGCGTCCCGGAGCAGCCTTTGTTCCTCGCGGCCGTGCTGACCGGCCACGATTCCCCGGCGGCTCCGGGCCACACGCCCCGTGCGTGGGACTGGGCCGACGCCCTCGACATCGCCCGGCTCGCCGGCGAGGTGCTCGGGGTGGATCTCGTCATCAGCCAGGGCCGCCACCAGGCGTTCCACCCGGGACGCACGGCGCAGCTGGCCCTGCGCAGCGGCGAGATCGTGGGCTACGCCGGCGAACTGCACCCGAAGCTGCTGGCCGCGCAGGATATGCCGGCGCGGTCGGTGGCGGTCGAGTTCAACGCCGACGCCCTCTTCGAGGCGGCCGCGGACGTGATCGTTGCCAAGCACATCTCGACCTACCCCGTGGCCACGCAGGACGTCGCCCTCGTGGTGCCGCGCGAGGTTCCGGCGGAAGAGGTCCTCGCCGCCCTGCGCGAAGGCGCGGGGGACCTGCTCGAAGACGTCGCACTCTTCGACGAATACGCGGGCAAGGGCATCGAGGAGGGCAGGAAGTCGCTGGCGTTCAGCATGCGCTTCCGGGCCGCGGACCGCACCCTGACCGCGGATGAAGCCTCTGCCGCCCGTGAAGGCGCCGTGGCCGTCGCGCACGAACGCTTCGGAGCGGTCCAGCGCTGAGCTCAACCAGTGCGCTGAGCTCAACCACTGAGCTGAACTGAACCACTACGAAAAACTCCCCGCAGCCGCCCGGCTGCGGGGAGTTTTCGGTTTCCAACGGACGAACTACGGGACCAGGATGACCTTGCCGGTGGTGCGGCGCTGCTCGAGGTCCTCGTGGGCGCGGGCCGCGTCGGCGAGGTCGTAGCGCGCGCCGATCCTTACCTTGAGGGCCCCGCTCGCGGCGGCGGCGAAGATTTCGTCCGAGCGCCACCGGCGTTCCTGCGGGTTGAGCAGGAAGTGGCCTATGGTCGGCCGGGTCAGGTACAGCGAGCCGCCGGAATTGAGCCGCTGCGGGTCCACCGGCGGGACCGGGCCGGAGGCGGCACCGAAGAGCACGAGCGTGCCCCGGATGCGCAACGCGGCGAGGGAGTCATCGAAGGTGTCCTTGCCCACGCCGTCGTACACCACATCGGCGCCGGTCCCGTTGGTGAGTTCGCGCACCTTTGCGGAGAAGCCCTCGTAGCGCAGCACGTGGTCGGCTCCCGCCTCGCGGGCCAGCTGCTCCTTCTCGTCGGTGGAGACCGTGGTGATCACGCGGGCGCCCTTGGCCTTGAGCAGCTGGATCAGCAGCAGGCCGACACCGCCGGCTCCCGCATGGAGGAGCACCGTCTGGCCAGGCTCGACCCGGAACGAGGAATTAATCAGGTAGTGCGCCGTGATCCCCTGCAGCGGGAGAGCGGCTGCGGTGAAGTCGTCAACTCCGGCGGGAACGGGCAGCGCCTTGTCCTCGTCCACGAGGATGTACCCGGCGTAACAGTTCGTGCCTTCAGCGGTGGCTACCCGGTCACCGGGGGAGAACACGGTGACACCCTCGCCGGTTTCCTCCACGGTCCCGGCCGCCTCGGAGCCCGGGGTGAAGGGATAGGACACCTTGTACACCCCGCCGCGCTTGTACGTGTCGATGAAATTGACGCCGACGGCGGCCACCTTCACCAGCAGCTGGCCCGGACCGGGTACCGGACGCTCCGCCTCGACCAACTCCAGCACTTCGGGCCCTCCGGCCTGGCTGGCGACGATTGTGTGCATCATGTGCGTCTCCTTTCCCGGCCGGGGACTTCCTGGCCGGATCCTCGGTCCATCCTAGGGACATCCGCGCACAGGATGAAGGAAGGCCCGGTGTCCGGACGAGTTCTTTCCCGTCAATGGGTCGGGACTCGTTCCGGGGGTTCCGGGACCCGTTCGGGACACAGGAGGCAGTATGCATAAATATCGGGACCTATGCATACTCTTGCTGTATAGTTTGACCCATGACTATTTCTGTTGCCGTGTCCGGGGCGAGCGGCTATGCCGGCGGCGAGGTGCTGCGGCTCCTGGCCGGTCATCCCCACGTAACGATCGGCGCCATCACCGCGCACAGCAACGCCGGTTCCAGACTAGGGGAATTGCAGCCCCATCTCCATGGCCTGGCCGGCCGGATCCTTGAAGACACCACGGTGGAGAACCTTTCGGGACACGACGTCGTGTTCCTGGCCCTTCCGCACGGCGCCTCGGCAGAGATCGCGGCCCAGCTCCCGCCCGGGACCGTGGTGATCGACGCCGGAGCGGACCACCGGCTCGAGGATCCGGCCGCGTGGGAGAAGTTTTACGGCTCGCCGCATGCCGGTACCTGGCCCTACGGGCTCCCCGAGCTCCCCGGCCAGCGCGACGCACTCCGGGGAGCCATGCGGATCGCCGTCCCCGGCTGCTACCCGACGTCGGCCCTGCTGGCCCTCACACCCGGCTTCAGCAACGACCTGCTGGAAGGCGACGACGTTGTGATTGTCTCCGCCTCCGGAATGTCCGGAGCCGGCAAGGCCGCCAAGGTCAACCTGATCGGCTCCGAGGTCATGGGGTCCATGAGTCCGTACGGGGTCGGCGGCGGGCACCGGCACACGCCGGAGATCGAGCAGGGCCTGTCCAAGGCCGCACGCGGTCCCGTGACCGTCTCCTTTACGCCTACCCTGGCACCCATGAGCCGCGGCATCCTCACGACCGCCACAGCCAAGGTGCGCGCCGGCGTTACGGCCGAGGACCTGCGCAGCGCCTGGAGCGACGCCTACGACGACGAACCGTTCGTCCACCTGCTCCCCGCGGGGCAGTGGCCAGCCACCAAATCGGTGCAGGGGTCCAACCACGCGGTGATGCAGCTGGCACTCGATGCCCACACCGGCCGCGTCATTGTCACCTGCGCCATCGACAACCTGACGAAGGGGACCGCCGGCGGCGCCGTGCAGTCCATGAACATTGCCCTCGGCCTGCCGGAAACGGCCGGCCTCGAACTGCAGGGAGTCGCACCGTGAGCATCACCGCACCCCAGGGATTCCGCGCTGCCGGCGTGACCGCCGGGCTCAAGGCCTCGGGCAACCCGGACATGGCCCTCGTGCTCAACGAGGGGCCCTCCAAGGCCGCCGCCGCCGTCTTCACCTCCAACCGCGTGGCGGCCGCGCCGGTGCACTGGTCCCGGGAGGTCGTCAAGGACGGCCGGGTGGACGCCGTCATCCTGAACTCCGGCGGCGCAAACGCCTGCACCGGCCCGCAGGGCTTCCAGAACACGCACACCACCGCGGAGAAGACCGCCGAAGCGCTCGGGGTCTCCGCCACGGACGTGGTTGTCTGCTCCACCGGCCTCATCGGTGAGCAGCTCCCGATGGACAAGATCCTCGCCGGGATCGGTGCCGCGTCGGCAGCCCTGGACACCGACGGCGGATCCGCCGCCGCCACGGCGATCATGACGACGGACTCCGTGTCAAAACAGGCCGCCGTCACCGGCACGGATGCCGCCGGAAACACCTTCACCATCGGCGGTATGGCCAAGGGTGCCGGCATGCTCGCCCCCGGCCTGGCCACCATGCTTGTAGTTCTCACCACGGACGCCGACGTGCAGGCGGAGATGCTCGACGTCGTCCTCCGCGACGCCACCCGGGTGACCTTCGACCGGGCGGACTCGGACGGCTGCATGTCCACCAATGACACCGTGGTGCTGCTCGCCTCCGGCGCCTCCGGTGCGGTGCCGTCCGCCGCGGAGTTCGGCAAGGGCCTCACCGAGGTCTGCGCGGAGCTCGCCCGCAAGCTGATCGGTGACGCCGAAGGAGCGAGCCACGACATCGCGATCCGGACGTTCAACGCGGCCAGCGAGCTGGACGCGGAGACCGTCGGCCGCGCCGTGGCCCGCTCCAACCTCTTCAAGACCGCCATCTTCGGCAAGGACCCGAACTGGGGCCGTGTGCTCTCGGCCGTCGGCACCACGGACGCCGTCTTCGAACCCGACCGGCTGAACGTGTCCATGAACGGCGTGCAGATCTGCCGCAACGGCAGCATCGGCGATGACCGCAGCCTCGTGGACCTTGAACCGCGCGACGTTCTCGTAGAGATCGACCTGCAGGCCGGCGACGCCGAGGCCACCATCCTGACCAACGACCTCACCCACGACTACGTCCACGAGAACAGCGCCTACTCCAGTTAGTCCCGGAAAGGACTAGCAGTAGGAAGACCAGAAGGACGAACATGAACACCCAGACCCGCGAGACCACCTCAACGTCCGACGCCCAGGACAAGGCCGGCACGCTGATCGAGGCGCTTCCTTGGATCCAGCGCTTCGCCGGCACCACCATGGTGATCAAGTACGGCGGGAACGCCATGGTCAACGACGAGCTACGCCGCGCGTTCGCCGAGGACGTCGTCTTCCTGCACCATGTCGGCATCCACCCGGTAGTGGTCCACGGCGGCGGCCCCCAGATCAACGCCATGCTCAGCCGGCTCGGCATCGAATCCGAGTTCAAGGGCGGACTCCGGGTCACCACCCCGGAGGCCATGGACGTGGTCCGGATGGTCCTGACCGGGCAGGTCGGCCGGGAGCTTGTCGGCCTGATCAACTCGCACGGCCCCTACGCCGTCGGCATGTCCGGAGAGGACGGGGGCCTGCTCCGCGCTGTCCGCAGGGGTACCGTGGTCAACGGCGAGGAAGTGGACCTGGGCCTCGTCGGCGAAGTGGTCGGCGTGAACCCGGAGGGGATCCTGGACATCATCGCGGCCGGGCGGATCCCGGTGATTTCGACCGTGGCCCCGGAGATCTTCGATGATGGAAGCCTCGACGCCGGAACCCGGCAGGCGCAGACCACGGGCCAGGTGCTCAACGTCAACGCGGACACCGCCGCCGCCGCCCTCGCCGAGGCATTGGGCGCGTCAAAACTCGTGATCCTCACCGACGTCGAGGGCCTCTTCGCCAACTGGCCGGACCGCTCCTCGCTGGTCTCCTCGCTGACCGCCTCCGAGCTGCGCGAACTCCTGCCGAGCCTGGAGTCCGGCATGATCCCGAAGATGGAAGCGTGCCTCAAAGCCGTGGAGGGCGGCGTGGAGCGCGCACACATCGTGGACGGGCGGCTTGCCCATTCAATGTTGCTGGAAACCTTCACGACCGCGGGCATCGGCACGCAGGTCGTCCCGGACGAGGAGATTAACGCATGAACGAAACTGTTGGCGTGAGTCCGACCGGCGATGGGGCCCCCGCCCGCTTCGCGGTGCCCGACCACACCCGGGCCCCCATCGCCGGCTCGGACTCCACAGCTTCCGTTATGACTGGGAAGAGTAGCGGCGCGCAGTGGCTGTCCCGCTACTCCTCCTCTTTGCTTGGCGTCTTCGGCACGCCGCAACGTGTCCTGGTCCGCGGCTCCGGCTGCGTGGTCTGGGACGCTGACGGGAACGAGTACCTGGACCTGCTCGGCGGGATCGCCGTCAACGCGCTGGGCCATGCGCACCCCTTCGTCACCTCGGTGATCTCCAGCCAGCTCGCCACCCTCGGGCACGTCTCCAACTTCTTCACCAGCCCCACGCAGATCGCCCTGGCCGAGAAACTGCTGGAGCTGAGCAAGGCCCCGGCCGGGTCCAAGGTGTTCTTCGCCAACTCGGGCACGGAAGCCGTCGAGGCGGCCTTCAAGCTGGCACGCCGCAATGCCGGTGCCGCCCCGGCCGTGGACGCGGAGAGCACAGAGAAGCCGCGGACCAAGATCATTGCATTGGAAGGCGCCTTCCACGGCCGCACCATGGGTGCGCTGGCGCTGACGTCCAAGGAGGCCTACCGGGAGCCGTTCGCCCCGCTGCCGTCCGGCGTCGTACATATCCCGTTCGGTGACATTGACGCGCTCCGTGCCGCGGTGGACGACACCACGGCCGCGGTCTTCCTCGAACCGATCCAGGGCGAGGCGGGTGTCCGCCCGCTGCCGGCGGGTTATCTGAAGGCTGCCCGCGAGGCCACCAGCGCCGCCGGCGCACTGCTGATCCTCGATGAGGTCCAGACCGGGATCGGGCGCACCGGCAAGTGGCTCGCCAGCGAGGATGCCGGGATCGTGCCCGATGCCGTGACCCTCGCCAAGGGCCTCGGCGGCGGCTTCCCGATCGGCGCCCTCGTCACCTTCGGGCCGGACGTGTCGGCGCTGCTGTCCGCGGGCCAGCACGGCACCACCTTCGGCGGCAACCCGGTGGCCACCGCCGCGGCGCTGGCCACCCTGCACGTCCTCGAAAACCAGCACGTGCTGGAGCACGTCCGCGGGGTGGGGGAGCACCTGCGCGCCGGCCTCAGCGTGGTCGACGGCGTAACCGAGGTCCGCGGCGAAGGCCTGCTGATCGGGTTCGACCTCGATGCCGACGTCGCCCCCGGCGTTGTCACAGCCGGGCTCGAGGCGGGCTTCATCGTCAACAGCCCCGGCCCGCGCACCATCCGCCTTGCGCCGCCCCTGATCCTCGCTCCAGAGCAGGCCGACCGCTTCCTCGCGGCGCTTCCTGCCCTCCTCCAGACTGCAAAGGACGCCCAGTGAACGCCACTGACATGCCAAAAAGCCACGTCCGCCACTTCCTCAAGGACACGGACCTCAGCCCGGCCGAGCAGGCGGAGGTCCTCCAGCTCGCGGCACGGATGAAGGCCGCTCCCTACAGCGTCCAGCCGTACGCCGCGGAAGGCAGCGGACGGAAAACGGTCGCCGTGATCTTCGACAAGACCTCCACCCGCACCCGGGTCTCCTTCGCCACCGGCGTGGCGGACATGGGCGGCAACGCCCTCATCATCAACCCGGGCGAGGCGCAGATCGGGCACAAGGAATCGGTCGAGGACACCGCCAGGGTGCTGGAGCGGATGGTCTCCACCATTGTCTGGCGCACCGGCGCCCACTCGGGGCTCGTCGCCATGGCCGAGAATTCGAGCGTCCCCGTCATCAACGCGCTCTGCGACGACTACCACCCCTGCCAGCTGCTGGCGGACCTGCTGACCATCCAGGAGCACAAGGGTTCGCTGCGGGGCCTCACCATGAGCTACCTCGGTGACGCCGCCAACAACATGGCCAACTCGTACCTGCTCGCCGGGGTGACGGCGGGCATGCACGTGCGCATTGCCGGTCCGGAAGGCTACCTTCCGTCGGCGGAAATCGTCGCCGCAGCCGAGGAACGCGCGGCGGAGACCGGCGGGTCGGTGCTCGTCACGACCGACTCGGAGGCGGCACTGAAGGGCGCCGACGTGGTGGCCACCGACACCTGGGTTTCGATGGGCCAGGAGGATGAAAAGGAAGCCCGGATGCGGCTGTTCCGCGAGTACTCTGTCGATGAGGCCGCCATGGCACACGCGGCGGAAGACGCCGTCGTGCTGCACTGCCTCCCGGCCTACCGCGGTTACGAAATCTCGGCCGGCGTCATCGACGGCCCGCAGTCCGTCGTCTGGGACGAAGCCGAAAACCGGCTGCACGCCCAGAAGGCGCTGATGGCCTGGCTCATGCACCGCTCCGGCCTCGCCTTCGTCGACGGACTTTCTCCCGTTGAGGGCACCGGGGAGAGCACGTTCTAGTGTCCGCCCAACCCTCGGCCTCCGGGGCCAGCCCCGCCACGAAGACCGCCCGGCAGGCCCGCATCACCGCGATCCTGACCGGAGAATCGGTCCGCTCGCAGGCCGAGCTGGCGGCGCTGCTGGCGGACGACGGCGTCCAGGTCACCCAGGCGACGCTGTCCCGTGACCTCGTGGAGCTGGGCGCGGTCCGGGTGCGCGGCAAGGACGGAGTGCTGGTCTACGCGGTTCCGGGGGAGGGCGGCGAGCGTGCGGCCAAGAGCGGCGTCACCCAGGAAATCCTCGACTCCCGGCTTGCGCGGCTTTGCGGCGAACTGCTTGTGACGGCCGAGGCGTCCGCGAACATCGTGGTGCTCCGGACCCCGCCGGGTGCGGCCAACTTCCTGGCCCTCGCGATCGACCACTCCGTGATGCCCTCGATCCTGGGGACCATCGCCGGGGACGACACCGTGCTGCTGGTGACCAGGGATCCGCTCGGCGGCACGGCCCTTGCGGCGCGCTTCCTGCAGCTCGCCGAGGAAGCCGGCACCAGCGTGAGGACCCGACGCGGCTTTTTGAGGATTGGGCCTGCCGCGGCGATGTGACAGGCTTTGAACAGACAAGCTTTATTTCGACATTTCCCCAACAACTAAGGAGCATTTGAAGTGACTGAGCGTATTGTGCTGGCCTACTCCGGCGGCCTGGATACTTCCGTAGCCATCGGCTGGATCGGTGAAGCCACCGGCGCCGAGGTCATCGCCGTGGCGGTCGACGTCGGACAGGGCGGCGAGTCCCTGGAGACGATCCGCCAGCGCGCCCTCGGCTGCGGCGCCGTCGAGGCCTACGTGGCCGACGCGTCCGACGAGTTCGCCAACGAGTACTGCGTGCCCACCCTGAAGGCCAACGCCCTCTACCAGGGCCACTACCCCCTTGTTTCGGCCATCTCGCGCCCGGTGATCGTCAAGCACCTGGTCAAGGCCGCCCGCGAATTCGGCGCCACCACCGTAGCCCACGGCTGCACCGGCAAGGGCAACGACCAGGTCCGCTTCGAGGTCGGCATCCAGACCCTCGGCCCGGACCTCAAGTGCATTGCACCGGTCCGCGACCTCGCCCTGACCCGCGACAAGGCCATCGCCTTCGCCGAGGAGAAGGGACTGCCGATCGAGACCACCAAAAAGAACCCGTACTCGATCGACCAGAACGTCTGGGGCCGCGCCGTCGAGACCGGCTACCTTGAGGACATCTGGAACGCCCCCACCAAGGACATCTACGACTACACGGCCACTCCGGAATTCCCCCCGGCCCCGGACGAGGTCACCATTTCCTTCAAGGCCGGCGTGCCCGTCGCGATCGACGGCGTCAAGGTCACCCCGCTGCAGGCCATCAAGGAGCTGAACCGCCGCGCCGGCGCCCAGGGCGTGGGCCGGATTGACGTCGTCGAGGACCGCCTGGTGGGCATCAAGTCCCGCGAAATCTACGAGGCCCCCGGCGCGATGGCGCTGATCACCGCGCACAAGCACCTCGAAGACATCACGGTCGAGCGCGAGCAGGCCCGCTTCAAGGCAACCGTCGGCCAGCGCTGGGCCGAACTGGTCTACGACGGCCAGTGGTTCTCTCCGCTCAAGCGCTCCCTCGACGCCTTCATCGAGGACACCCAGAAGTACGTCTCCGGGGACATCCGCATGACCCTGCACGGCGGCCAGGCCATCGTCAACGGGCGCCGCTCCGACACCTCGCTCTACGACTTCTCGCTGGCCACCTACGACACCGGCGACACCTTCGACCAGTCCATGGCCCGCGGCTTCATCGAGCTGTGGGGCATGTCCGCCAAGGTTGCCTCCGGCCGCGACATCCGGGTCGCAGGTCAGTAGTGGCTGTGGCTGAGGAAAAGTCCGAAGCTACGAACACAGGCGCCCTGTGGGGCGGCCGGTTCGCCGGCGGCCCCGCGGACGCCCTCGCAGCCCTGAGCAAGTCCACCCACTTTGACTGGCGGCTGGCCCGCTACGACATCGCGGGGTCCAAGGCGCACGCCCGCGTGCTGCACAAGGCCGGGCTGCTGGACGACGACGAACTCGAGGGCATGCTTGCCGCGCTGACCCAGCTGGACGAGGACGTCGCCTCCGGCGCCTACCTGCCGGCGGAGTCGGATGAGGATGTGCACGGTTCGCTGGAGCGCGGACTGATCGAGCGTGCCGGCACACAGCTAGGCGGCAAGCTCCGCGCGGGCCGGTCCCGCAACGACCAGGTGGCCACGCTGGGGCGGATGTTCCTGCGCGACCACGCCCGGATCATCGCTCGCGGCGTGCTGGCCACGGTGGATGCGCTGGTGGACCAGGCCAAGGCGCACCAGGGGGTGGCCATGCCCGGCCGCACCCACCTGCAGCATGCGCAGCCGGTGCTGCTCAGCCACCATCTGCTGGCCCACGCCTGGGCGCTGCTGCGGGACGTGCAGCGGCTGGCGGACTGGGACAAGCGCGCAGGCGTGTCGCCTTATGGCTCGGGCGCCCTCGCGGGCTCCTCCCTGGGCCTGGACCCGGAAGCGGTGGCCACGGACCTGGGCTTCTTCTCCGCGACGCACAACTCGATCGACGGCACCGCCTCCCGCGACGTCTTCGCCGAGTTCGCCTGGATCACCGCCATGATCGGCGTCGACCTCTCCCGCGTCTCGGAGGAAATCATCGTGTGGGCAACCAAGGAGTTCTCCTTTGTCACGCTCCACGATTCCTACTCCACGGGCTCCTCGATCATGCCGCAGAAGAAGAACCCGGACGTGGCGGAACTGGCCCGCGGCAAGGCCGGGCGGCTGATCGGCAACCTGACCGGCCTGCTGGCCACGCTGAAGGGCCTGCCGCTCGCGTACAACCGCGACCTGCAGGAGGACAAGGAGCCGGTCTTCGACGCCGCGGACACGCTGGAGGTCCTGCTCCCGGCAGTGTCCGGCATGATCGCGACGCTGACGTTCAACACCGAACGGATGGAATCGCTGGCGCCGCAGGGCTTCGCGCTGGCGACCGACATCGCCGAATGGCTGGTCCGGCAGGGCGTTCCGTTCCGCGAGGCGCACGAGCTCTCGGGAGCCGCGGTGAAGCAGGCCGAAAGCCGCGGCGTCGAACTCTGGGACCTGACGGATGAGGAATACGCCGCCATCTCCGAGCACCTGACGCCGGAGGTCCGCACGGTCCTCAGCACCGAAGGCTCGCTCAACAGCCGCAACTCCCAGGGCGGCACCGCACCGGCCGCCGTCGAACGCCAGCTGCTGGCCCTCGAGGGCGAGCTCGCCGGCGCGCGGGAGTACGCGGGGTAAAGGGACCCTCGCCGCTCCGCACACCGAGGTGGCACTTCGCGGCAGTGTTTTTCGAAAACATTGCCGTGAAGTGCCAACTCGGTGTGCCGCCAACGTCTCCGGCTCGACCCCCTTCGTCGCCCGAGGCCGCCCCGACCGGCACCCATCGACTCCGCGGTGAGGCCAGGTCTCGATTGCCGCCCTCGCCCGCGAATCTGGCATCGTGCCACCAGTTCGCAACTACAGCGCCAATTCCTCACCTTGCAGTGGGCGATTCATAACGCGCCCTGTGCAGGTGGGGGCGCACCCATCTCCAATGGAGGGGTCAAATCGAAGCGGTCGATCAGTTGTGGCTGGGATTCGAAGTCCATCTGAAGGCCGTATCTAGCATTGGCTTCGGCCATCGCGTCAAGGTCTGGTGGGGCCCCTTCTGGAAAGAAGGGCTCGATCTCCGCGAAGTACTTTTCGAATCCTGCCGGAGAAATAATCTCAAGCATTCGTGCCTGTTCGTTGCCCGCGTTCCAAAAGGTGTGCCATTGATCCCGGGGTTTTACTACCAACTCTCCCGGGCCGGCGTAAAACACCTCGTCCCCGAGAAGAAACCCAACCCGACCCTTGGTGATAATCGTGAATTCGTCCTCGCGGCTGTGCATATGTAGGGGCGCCCCGAGTTCGCGAACGGCCAGCAAATGCTCGACAATGGAAAGCCTTTGCCCCGTGGTCGCCGCGTCCAGAAGGGTTCGGGCGGTAAAGGCATCGCCGAACCGAACGAGAGTGCCGACCTCATCGCCGACCGTTCCGAATTTCGTGCTCATGGAGCGACGATACGTGCGCTCATTTCCGTTATCAATGGGCACTAAGACCTCGCTGCGCTCGGGCTGAACAAGCATTTTTCCATCTTTTGCTGGCTGTCTTGAGATCGTACGTGCCCCCTTCACCCGCTCAACCGTCCTGCGACGGCAGGCGCAGCTGATGCCTTGTTGGCTGAGTGACCTCACCCTCCTGTCGGCCCTACCCACGGGCTGAAGTCGCCGCCTTTTCCTTTGCTGCGTTCATCATCATCCTTGCCACATCGACGGCAGCGCCTGTACACGCTTCCGTCATCGGCATGCTCGAGGTGCCATTCGTGCCGTATGTTCAGCTTGCACAGCAGGGCCTGGACCATGGCACCCTCCTATCTAAATCGCAGTGAGCCAGGCCCCACCCGGAAATAGAATGGGACCCTACGTGCAATTGGGATCTCAGCCGCCAACCGCGGCTTGAGCCAGCTGCTCAGCCCCATCGGTTAAGGCGTCCCGGAGCGGTCCTTCCCCGAGCCGGGATGCGTAGGATGCGAACACGGTGGCGCCGACGACCCGGGCGGCGTTCACGTGCCAGGGGTCGGGGTGAGGGCCATCGGTTGGTCCCGGGCCCGGCCAGGGGAAGGGCCACTTGCGGGGCCACGGCGTGCCGCACCAGTCATCTATCAGTTCACGCACCATCCGTACAGGATCATCGCCGCGGATGTCGGCCTCTACGGCGAGCCGCACGAGTTCACGTGCCATCAACCCGGCTTCCAGCTGCAGCCTCTCGCCAATCTCCTTGGGAGGCAGCGGCTGAGGGTTCAGAGCGACAGCGTCGAATCTTTGCCGGATCAAGGGGCCATGTGGGTAAATTGCATCCCATATTGCCGGGTTGATGCGCGCTATGTGACCGAGCAGGGTGCCGTAGTTCATGACTATCCTCCGAGACGAACGAACGGCGGGACGTCAGATGAGCCGTCGAGCACTCCCGTCAGCCACGCTGCTCGCGTCGTCAGACGGACCTGCTCCATTCTCTATCGTCCTGCCACCGATGAAGCCCGAACCTAACCACTGGAGGCGTTACTGCAGCGTTACTCCGGCCCGGTTCACGTAGTCGGCGGCTAGGTCTCAACCTGCGAGAACGGCTACAAAGCCCTCCGCCCGGATGCTGATCCTGAAGAACATCGACGACGACGGCTGGCACTTTGCGACCTCCCACGCCTCAAGTAAGGGCCGCGAACTGGAGGCCAATCCGCACGCGGCGCTAAATTTCTACTGGCCACAGCAGGGCCGGCAGGTCCGGGTGGCCGGCCTGGTCACGGAACTCCCGCCGGAGGCCTCCGCGGCCGACTGGCATGCCCGGCCCGGCGCCGACGGCAGCGACAATCCGAACTGGCAGCTCTACGCGATCCGGCCGCGCGAAATCGAGTTCTGGCAGGCCCGGCACGACCGCCGGCACATCCGCCACCGGTTTGGCCAGGAGCAACTCGGTTAGTCCCAGTTAGCCGGGTCTCGGCTAGGATGGCGCCATGACCGCTATCACACCGGAGAAACTGCCGGAAGAACTCCGCCGCGCCGCCGACGTCGTGGCTTCCATCACGGCGAAACTGACGGATCAGGACGTCGAGGCGCCATCGGAGTTGCCCGGCTGGACCCGCGGACACGTGCTCGCCCACGTGACCGGCATTTCCAACGCAATGGCCCGGCAGCTTGAATTCGCTGCCCGCGGCGAAACCATCGAGCTGTACGACGGCGGCTACGAGGGCCGCACGCGAGCCATCGAGATGGCCGCAGGCCACAGCCTCGCGGAGCACCGGGCCGATCTGGACGCTGCGCTGGAACGTGCGCTGCGGGCCTTCGGGGGGCTGAATGATGCCGGTTGGCGGCAGCCGATCAGCTACCGCGGCGGTGTGGTGTTCGACGGCGGGCTGGCGCTCTGGCGCGAACTCGTCATCCACGCCACCGACCTCGATACCGGCAGGGGACCCGAAACCTGGAGCCGCCCGTTCTGCGAGCAGCTCTTCGACTTCCTGGCCGCCCGGGTGCCCGAAGGCAACAGGTACGTGCTTCAGCCGCTGGGGCTGGCGCCGGTGACCATCGGCAGCGGGAGCGCAGCGACCGTGGTCAGCGGCATGCTGACGGACATTGCGGCCTGGCTCGCCGGCCGTACGCCCACACTGGGGAGCCTGCGGGCCACCGCCGCCGCCGACGGTGTGGACCTACCTGAGCTGCTGCCGTGGCCGGCCGGGGTGCCCGTCACGAAATAGCCGCTCGGCGGGTCGAGCCCTGCCGCAGGCTCAGAGGGCCGCCAGGGCCGCCTGCCGTTCCCGGTCCAGCAGGCTCTCCTTGATGGCGAGGCCCCAGCGGAAGCCGCCCAGGGTGCCGTCGGTACGGACCACCCGGTGGCAGGGCACGAACAAGGCCGCTGCATTGAACGCGCAGGCACTGGCCGCAGCCCGCACGGCCTTTGCGTTTCCGGAAAGCTCCGCGTATTCGGTGTAGGTCACCGGGTGGCCCGGCGTCACTGTACGCAGCATGTTCCAGGCGTGGTTCCGGAACGGCCCGGACTTTTGCAGCACCGGAACTTCCATCGCCGGTGCGGGATTGCCGGCATAGAACTCCTCCACGGCGGCCGAGATCCCTGCCAGTTCCGTAACAGCCTCATACTCGCCGGGGAGCAGGTCCGGATGGATCTGGCCGGTCAGCTCTCCCGGAACCGCCGTCCAGCCCGAGGCGAGCACAACGCCGTCGCGGGCAATGATGGTGAAGGGCCCGTCGGGGGTGGACATGGTCAACAGCTGGGCTTTCATTGCATCACTTTCGTCAGGATGGTGGTCTGTGCTTCCGGAGCGGCAGGGCCACTGCGTTTGGAGGCCTGGGCGGCCGCCCGCCAGAGGTGCATGGTGGCGTAGGAACGCCAGGGGCTCAGTCCGCGGAAGTCGGGATCCGCAGCAGCGCCGTCCGCCTGCGGTTCGAGAGCCCGGATGCCGTTCCGGACGGCGGCGTCGTTTGCGAGGAAGACGTCCGGGGCGCCGATCACGCGCATCGCTACATACCCCACGGTCCAGGGCCCAACCCCGGGCAATGGAAGCAGCTTGGCTTCGAGGCCCGGCACGTCGTCGCCGTAGCCGAAGTCCAGGGCTCCCGAGGCCATTGCCGCAGCCGCGCCGCAGACCGAGTCAATCCGGCGCTGCGGCCCGCGGAGCAGTCCCGGGCCCGACGCCACGATCTGCGCAGCCGTCGGGAAGATACGGTGCAGGCCGTCGCCCGGCACTGTGCTGTCACTGCCCGCCTGGGACAGCTGGACGAGCGCGGTCCGGGCGGCGGCAACAGTGATCTGCTGCCCTACCATGGCCCGGATCAGCAGTTCCTGGGGGTCCACCGCTCCGGGCATCCGCATTCCGGGGGCTGCGGCGACGCCGGGAGCCAGCCGGGGATCCGCAGTCAGGGCCGCGTCGATGGCGACGGGGTCGGCGTCGAGGTCCAGCAGGCGGCGGACCCGGCTGAGCAGCGAGGGGAGGTCCCGCAGGTCGACGGCTCCGATGGTCAGGACGAGCGGCCGGCCTGGGGCGCCGGCGTCGTGGTCCACCCGGAACCGGGCATCGCCGTGGGCCAGGCGCAGGGTGCGGGCGTAGGAACGGGACGTGCCCTCCTCGATGCCGGGGATGGCCCGGACCGCGAGGAAGTCGAAGATGCCCGGGTCGAACGGTTCACGGTAGGGGAGGTTCAGCGTCAGGGCTGTCGACGAAACCGACGCCGCCGCCGGGGCCCGGTGGTGCCGAGCGGTGGCCCGCAGCGCCGAAGGCGTCATGGCGAAGACTTCGCCGATCGTCTCATTGAACTGGCGCACGCTGCTGAAGCCTGCGGCAAACGCGATGTTGGCGGCCTTCATGGACGTGGAGACGAGGAGGGTGCGGGCGGTCTGCGCCCGGCTTGCCCGGGCCAGCGACAACGGACCGGCGCCGAGTTCGGAGCTCAGGATCCGGTTCAGCTGGCGCGACGAGTACCCCAGCCGGGCGGCGAGCCCCTCGACGCCGTCGCGGTTGATCACACCGTCGTTGATCAGCCGCATGGCGCGTCCTGCAATGTCGGAGCGGAGGTTCCACGCGGGCGTGCCCGGTACGGCTTCCGGCAGGCACCGCTTGCAGGCCCGGTACCCCGCGTCGTGCGCCGCCGCGGACGTCTCGTAGAAGGTCACGTTGCCGGCTTTGGGGGTCCGTGCCGGGCAGGAGGGCCGGCAATAGATGCCAGTGGTCCGGACAGCGGTGTAGAACTGCCCGTCGAAACGGGTGTCCCGGGCGTCGATCGCCCGGTAACGCTGCCAGAAGTCCATGGGTCCATCCTGCCAGCATCAGAATGCGGCTGCTAGCGGAAATCGGACACGGGCGTGGAGAGCCGGCCAGGCGTTTGTTAAAGTCGGACCATGACCACCCGCCCGCCGTCCCATGCCGTACCTGGTGCAGTACCGGGCAGCCCCCTGCCCGAAGGCGGTCAGTCGGCCGAGGAAGTGCGGAAGGTTCTCTCCGCCGATGCCCGGCAGGTGGCGCCGCTGCTGCTGGGTGCCGTGCTGACGCATAAGGGGCGGGACGGCACGGTGGCGGTGCGGATCACCGAGGTCGAGGCGTATCTGGGGCCGCACGACTCCCTGCACCCTGACCCGGGTTCGCACACCTTCCGCGGCCCCACCGCCCGCAACGCGCCGATGTTCGGGCCGGCCGGGCATCTCTATGTTTACTTCACCTATGGCCTGCACCACTGCGCCAACATCGTCTGCGGACCGGTCGGCCGGGCCTCGGCGTTGCTGCTGCGCGCCGGCGAGGTGGTCGCGGGGGAGGAGTTGGCACTCGCCCGCCGTCCGACGTCGAAAGCCCCCAAGGACCTGGCGAGCGGCCCGGCCCGGCTGGCCACCGCGCTTGGACTCACGACGGCGGACAGCGGCCGGGATGCTCTCGGCGGCCCGTTCCGCCTCCAGCTGCCGGAGACCCCCGCTGAGGACATCAGCTCCGGTCCGAGGGTAGGGGTCTCCGGGGCCGGCGGCACGCATGATTACCCGTGGCGCTTCTGGCTCACCGGCGACCCAACGGTCTCCCGCTACAAGGCGGCAAAAGTGCGTACCCGGAGCCGCTCGATCTCCACCCAGTAGGGTTGACGGGTGAACCAAAGCCAGCAGGACCCGAACCAGACGACAAGCGCAGCCCCGGTGGATGAGCTGATCAGCAGCCTCTGCGCCACCATCCCCGACTACCCCAAGCCCGGCATCAGCTTCAAGGACCTGACGCCCGTCTTCGCGGACGGCGCCGCCTTCAGGGTTGTTGTGGATGCCCTGGTGGCTCCGTTCCAGGGCCAGTTCGACGCCGTCGCGGGTGTGGAAGCGCGGGGTTTCCTGCTGGCCGCGGCCGCCGCCTACGCCACCGGCACCGGCGTCGTGACTGTCCGTAAGGCTGGCAAGCTCCCGCGCGAAGTCGTGGCAGAGGACTACGCCCTGGAATACGGCACGGCGACCCTGGAATTGCATACGACGGACCTCGCACCGGGAAGCAGGGTGCTCATCCTCGACGACGTCCTCGCCACCGGCGGCACCCTGGGAGCGGCCGCAAGGTTGTTCGAACGCTGCGGCATCACGGTGGCGGGCGTCGGCGTGGTCCTCGAACTCGAGGGGCTGCCCGGCCGGACCGCCCTTGCAGGGCAGCAGGTCCTGTCCCTCCTGCGCGTTTAGCTGGACCGTTCCCGCGGCCTCGGTAGAATGCCTGCACAAACGGACGGACACATACCGGCGCTTACCGAAATGGTAGTAGAATGGTTGGTCTGTCTTTTTCGATAGGGGAACGTTCGATGCACGACGCTGATTTGGCTCATGAACGCGACTATGTGGCCGGACTATACGCCCGGCTGGATGAGTTGCGGGCGGAGAAGCGCGCCCAGCTTGCCCAGGTCCGCCGCGCCGGTGCGGTCGGCACCATGCAGAACGTCTCCGAACGTGACGCGTTTGCCGCCCTGTACGAGGACCGCCTGGCCCAGCTCGACGCCGTCGACGACCGGCTGGTGTTCGGCCGACTCGACCTTGACTCGGGGGAAGCGCAGTACATCGGCCGCATCGGCCTGACCACCGAGGACCTGCAGCGCCTCATGGTGGACTGGCGCGCTCCGGAAGCCGGCCACTTCTATCAGGCGACGGCCTTTGACCGGCAGGGCGTCCGCCGGCGCCGGCACCTGATCCTGCAGGGCCGGGAAGTGAAGGCGATCGAGGATGACGTGCTCGACGCCGACATGCTCGCCGACGACGATTCGCTCCAGGGCGAAGGCGCCCTGCTGGCTGCCCTCAACTCCAAGCGGACCGGCCGCATGTCCGACATCGTGGGGACCATCCAGTCCGAGCAGGACCGGATCATCCGTTCCGCGATTTCCGGTGCGCTCGTGGTCCAGGGCGGGCCGGGCACCGGCAAGACCGCCGTCGCGCTGCACCGCGCCGCCTACCTGCTCTACACCCACCGGGAACGCCTCAAGACCGCGGGCGTGCTCCTCGTGGGCCCGTCCTCGTCCTTCATGAAGTACATCGAACGGGTGCTGCCCTCCCTCGGCGAGACCGGCGTCGTCATGGCAAGCCTGGGCCGCCTGATGCCTGGTGTCCACGCCGTCGCCGAGGCAGAACCTGCCGTGGCCGCCATCAAGGGGCGGCTCGACATGGCCGAGGTCGTGGCGAACGCCGTCGCCAACAGGCAGCGCCTCCCGGCCAGCAACCGGGTCCTCATGGTGGACGGGCGGAAGCTGGTGCTGACACCGCGCCAGGTCCGCCGTGCCCGCGACAGGGCACGGGCCACAGGGAAGCCGCACAACGAAGCCCGGGTGTCCTTCGTCAAGATCCTGCTGCGCGAACTGACCGAGCAGATGACCGAGCTGGTGGAGGCCGGGAACATCGGCAACAACGCCGACCGTTCGTACCTCGCCGAGGACGTCCGCTCCGCCCGTGACGTGCGCATCGCGCTGAACCTCTGCTGGATGCCGATGACGCCGGAGAAGCTTGTGGGGGAGCTGCTGAGCAAGCCGGCCCTCCTGGAAGCCTGCGCGCCCAACCTCAGCGCCGCCGAGCGCGCACTGCTGCTCCGGCCCGCCGGTTCGCCGTGGACCGAAGCCGACGTGCCGCTGCTGGACGAGGCCGCAGAGCTCCTCGGCGAGCTTGACCCGGCGGCGGGCAGGGGGCTGGCGCAGCAGGAGCATGACCGCGCCCGCGATCTTGCCAACGCGAAGCAGACCCTGGTCAACATGGAAACGGCCGGAGTCGATGTGCTGATCTCCGCCGAGGACCTCGTTGACCAGAACCAGGAGCGCGAGGGCCGGCTGACCGCCGCGGAGCGTGCCACGACCGACCGCAACTGGGCTTTCGGGCACATTGTGGTGGACGAGGCCCAGGAGCTGTCCCCGATGCAGTGGCGCCTGCTGGTGCGCCGCTGTCCGCTGAAATCCTTCACCATCGTGGGGGACATCGCGCAGACAAGTTCCGTGGCGGGAGCCAATTCCTGGCACAGCGCCCTCGCCCCGATGTTCGGGGACCGCTGGCAGCTTGAGGAACTCACAGTCAACTACCGGACCCCGTCGCAGATTGCCGAAGCCGCCGCCCGGATGGCCAACGCGGCGGGGCTGGTTGTTTCCGCGCCGAAGGCGGTCCGGGAGGGGCGCTGGTCCCCGGTCATCGACCGTGTCGAGCCCGGCAAGGTGGTCAGCACCCTCGTGGACGTGCTTCCGCAGGAACTGGACGCGCTCGACGGCGGCCTGCTGGCCGTGATCGCGGACGGGGACCTGCTTCCGGAGGCCACCGCCGCGCTGCGCGCCGTCTACGGCCACCGGGTAGGCACCGACGCCGGGAGTTACGTCCAGGACATCGTGGTGATCAGCCCCCGTGAGGCAAAGGGCCTGGAGTTCGACGGCGTCGTGGTGCTGGAGCCATCGGCCATGCTGAACCACGAACACGGACGCGTCGGCGACCTCTACGTGGCCATGACGCGGCCCACGCAGCGGCTGCGGCTCATCGCGGCTGCCGGCATCCCCGCCGGTATCGAGGACTGAGCCGGCCGCAGGCCAACATGGGGGTCGGCGGCGGGCGGCGGCGGGCGCCGCGGGCGGCGGCGGGCGCCGGCCCGTGTGCCGGCCGGCGGTCACACGCGCTGGGCGGGTCCTGATCCTGCTAACTTAGATTGCGTGTCCCAGCTAAATGATCTCCGTTCCCAGCAGAATGACCCCAGCTTCGCCAACATCTGGCAGGAGCTGAAATGGCGCGGCCTCGTCCACGTCTCCACGGACGAGGCGGAGCTGGAAAAGCTTCTCGCGGGGGACCCTGCCACGTATTACTGCGGCTTTGATCCGACAGCGCCCAGCCTGCACCTGGGCAACCTGGTCCAGTTGCTCCTCATGCGTCGAATCCAGCTCGCCGGGCACAAACCGCTAGGGCTTGTGGGCGGATCGACCGGCCTCATCGGGGACCCCCGGCAGACCGCTGAGCGGGTGCTCAACACGCCAGAAACCGTCGCGGAGTGGGTAGGCAAGCTGCAGGCACAGGTCCAGCGCTTCCTCAGCTTCGAGGGGGACAACGCAGCCAGGATGGTCAACAACCTGGATTGGACCGCGCCGCTGAGCGCCATCGACTTCCTCCGCGGCATCGGCAAGCACTTCCGCGTCGGCACCATGATCAAAAAGGACATCGTCGCCAACCGGCTGAATTCCGATGAAGGAATCAGCTACACCGAGTTCAGCTACCAGATCCTGCAGGGCATGGACTACCTGCAACTCTTCCGTGACTACGGCTGCGTGCTGCAGACCGGTGGCTCGGACCAGTGGGGCAACCTCACCAGCGGAACGGACCTCATCCGCAAGGTGGAGGGCAAGCACGTCCACGCATTGGGGACGCCCCTGATCACCAACTCGGACGGCACGAAGTTCGGCAAGAGCGAAGGCAACGCGATCTGGCTGGATGCCGATATGTGCAGCCCGTATGCGTTTTACCAGTTCTGGCTCAACACGGCGGACAACGACGTCGTTGCTCGCCTGAAGGTCTTCACGTTCCTGAACCGCACCGAGATCGAGGCGCTGGAAGCCGCCGTGGCCGATCGGCCATTTGCCCGCGAGGGTCAGCGGAAGCTCGCTTATGAAGTGACCTCCCTTGTCCACGGCGTGGATGCGACGGAAAAGGTCATCGCCGCCTCCGCGGCGCTGTTCGGGAACGGGGACCTTACCGTCCTGGACGAAGCGACGCTCAAGGCGGCTACCTCTGAACTGCCGTCGGCCACCGTCGACGCCGGGTCCCTGGGAATCGTAGACCTGCTGGTTGCGTCGGGGCTCTCTGAGAGCAAGTCCGCAGCGCGCAGGACGGTCGGCGAAGGCGGCGCCTATGTGAACAACACCAAGGTGACGGATCCTGAGGCTGTCATTGAAGCCGGCCAGCTGCTGCACGGCCAGTACCTTCTGCTGCGCCGGGGAAAGAAGAACCTGGCCAGCGTGCAGGTTCCGGCGTCCTAACGGCGGGTTATCCGGGTTCCAGCCCCACCTGCACGCTCCCTCCCGGCCGATTTGCGCGGCCGGGAGGGAGCGTGTAATGTCTTCTGAGTCGCCACCGCAGAGTGGTGGCCAACCCCCACTAAAAATCGAAAAGCATTTCGATCAGCGCTCGGCGCGGACACGAAAATTGCTTGGAAATTTTGCTGGGCGGATTCGTTTCGCCAAGCGGATTTCGAGAGAATATCCCGGATTTGCAAAGTGAAAATGAATGAAATAAGCTGTAAACATCGCAGCGAAGGAAAGCGAAACAAAAGAATTCGTGAAAATGAATTTGTTCGTGAGTAATTGGAATGTGTCTGTTGTTTGAGAACTCAATAGTGTGCCAAGTTTGTTGATACCAATTTATTGTAATGGATTGGTTGTTTTGCCGGATTATGCCACCCCGTGGTGTGGTCTGGTTTTTACAGCTGGTTTCAAATTTTGTGCAGTCAATGCTCCCGTTTTCCCGGGGGTTGTTGGTTGTGTCTGTTTTTCTTCAACGGAGAGTTTGATCCTGGCTCAGGATGAACGCTGGCGGCGTGCTTAACACATGCAAGTCGAACGATGATCCCAGCTTGCTGGGGGATTAGTGGCGAACGGGTGAGTAACACGTGAGTAACCTGCCCTTAACTCTGGGATAAGCCTGGGAAACTGGGTCTAATACCGGATATGACTCCTCATCGCATGGTGGGGGGTGGAAAGCTTTTTGTGGTTTTGGATGGACTCGCGGCCTATCAGCTTGTTGGTGAGGTAATGGCTCACCAAGGCGACGACGGGTAGCCGGCCTGAGAGGGTGACCGGCCACACTGGGACTGAGACACGGCCCAGACTCCTACGGGAGGCAGCAGTGGGGAATATTGCACAATGGGCGCAAGCCTGATGCAGCGACGCCGCGTGAGGGATGACGGCCTTCGGGTTGTAAACCTCTTTCAGTAGGGAAGAAGCGAAAGTGACGGTACCTGCAGAAGAAGCGCCGGCTAACTACGTGCCAGCAGCCGCGGTAATACGTAGGGCGCAAGCGTTATCCGGAATTATTGGGCGTAAAGAGCTCGTAGGCGGTTTGTCGCGTCTGCCGTGAAAGTCCGGGGCTCAACTCCGGATCTGCGGTGGGTACGGGCAGACTAGAGTGATGTAGGGGAGACTGGAATTCCTGGTGTAGCGGTGAAATGCGCAGATATCAGGAGGAACACCGATGGCGAAGGCAGGTCTCTGGGCATTAACTGACGCTGAGGAGCGAAAGCATGGGGAGCGAACAGGATTAGATACCCTGGTAGTCCATGCCGTAAACGTTGGGCACTAGGTGTGGGGGACATTCCACGTTTTCCGCGCCGTAGCTAACGCATTAAGTGCCCCGCCTGGGGAGTACGGCCGCAAGGCTAAAACTCAAAGGAATTGACGGGGGCCCGCACAAGCGGCGGAGCATGCGGATTAATTCGATGCAACGCGAAGAACCTTACCAAGGCTTGACATGAACCGGAAACGCCTGGAAACAGGTGCCCCGCTTGCGGTCGGTTTACAGGTGGTGCATGGTTGTCGTCAGCTCGTGTCGTGAGATGTTGGGTTAAGTCCCGCAACGAGCGCAACCCTCGTTCTATGTTGCCAGCGCGTGATGGCGGGGACTCATAGGAGACTGCCGGGGTCAACTCGGAGGAAGGTGGGGACGACGTCAAATCATCATGCCCCTTATGTCTTGGGCTTCACGCATGCTACAATGGCCGGTACAAAGGGTTGCGATACTGTGAGGTGGAGCTAATCCCAAAAAGCCGGTCTCAGTTCGGATTGGGGTCTGCAACTCGACCCCATGAAGTCGGAGTCGCTAGTAATCGCAGATCAGCAACGCTGCGGTGAATACGTTCCCGGGCCTTGTACACACCGCCCGTCAAGTCACGAAAGTTGGTAACACCCGAAGCCGGTGGCCTAACCCCTTGTGGGAGGGAGCTGTCGAAGGTGGGACTGGCGATTGGGACTAAGTCGTAACAAGGTAGCCGTACCGGAAGGTGCGGCTGGATCACCTCCTTTCTAAGGAGCACCTACGAACCGTCCGGCCCGTGTATGCGGGTGTGGGGGTTTGTCAGGAGTACGCCCGTTGCGCAGACGATTGTTCTGCGGCGGGTGCTCACGGGTGGAATATCAGCAAATAGCGGCCGCTTGTTTTCCTGTCCTGACCCAGTACGGATCCTCTCTTTTGGAGGGTGGTCCTGGAACGGTCCCGGGGTGGGGGGAGGCGGTTTAGTGTTTGGCACACTGTTGGGTCCTGAGACAACAGGACCATGGCATGGCCTTGTTTCCCGCGTTGTGCGGGGGGCGGGGTTGTGGTGTGGGGCTTGTGTGTTTCTGGTTTCCTGGCTGCACCGATCACACGGTTTGCCCTTTTGTGGGTTGTGTGTGGGGTGTGTGGTACGGGGTTGTTGTTTGAGAACTACATAGTGGACGCGAGCATCTTTTATAAGAAGCAATTTCCAAGAATATGAACCTGGATCTGTTCCGTGATGTGGCTGCTGCTTTTGGGTGGTGGCTGGTTGCGGTCTGGTTCCATGGTTCTCTCGTGAATTACTCCTTGATCTTTTGTGGTCAAGTTTTTAAGAGCACACGGTGGATGCCTTGGCATTAGGAGCCGAAGAAGGACGTAGGAATCTGCGATAAGCCTGGGGGAGTCGATAACCGGACTGTGATCCCAGGGTGTCCGAATGGGGAAACCCCGCCAGACGCTTCGTGTGATCTGGTGACCCGTATCTGAACACATAGGGTGCGTGGAGGGAACGCGGGGAAGTGAAACATCTCAGTACCCGCAGGAAGAGAAAACAATAGTGATTCCGTCAGTAGTGGCGAGCGAACGCGGATCAGGCTAAACCGTTCCATGTGTGATAGCCGGCGGGCGTTGCATGGTCGGGGTTGTGGGACTTTCCATACCATCTCTGCCGGGGTGGTGGGGTGTGATGTGCAGGCATAGGTGAACGGTCTTGAAAGGCCGGCCAGAGAGGGTGTGAGCCCCGTAACCGAAATGTTGTGTACCGCCCGGATGAGTATCCCAAGTAGCACGGGGCCCGAGAAATCCCGTGTGAATCTGTCAGGACCACCTGATAAGCCTAAATACTCCCTAATGACCGATAGCGGACCAGTACCGTGAGGGAAAGGTGAAAAGTACCCCGGGAGGGGAGTGAAACAGTACCTGAAACCGTGTGCTTACAATCCGTCGGAGCAGCCTTGTAGCTGTGACGGCGTGCCTTTTGAAGAATGAGCCTGCGAGTTAGTGTTACGTCGCGAGGTTAACCCGTGTGGGGAAGCCGTAGCGAAAGCGAGTCTGAACAGGGCGTTGCAGTGGCGTGATCTAGACCCGAAGCGAAGTGATCTACCCATGGCCAGGTTGAAGCGACGGTAAGACGTCGTGGAGGACCGAACCCACTTCAGTTGAAAATGGAGGGGATGAGCTGTGGGTAGGGGTGAAAGGCCAATCAAACTTCGTGATAGCTGGTTCTCCCCGAAATGCATTTAGGTGCAGCGTTGCGTGTTTCTTACCGGAGGTAGAGCTACTGGATGGCTAATGGGCCCTACAAGGTTACTGACGTCAGCCAAACTCCGAATGCCGGTAAGTGAGAGCGCAGCAGTGAGACTGTGGGGGATAAGCTTCATAGTCGAGAGGGAAACAGCCCAGACCACCAACTAAGGCCCCTAAGCGTGTGCTAAGTGGGAAAGGATGTGGAGTTGCGAAGACAACCAGGAGGTTGGCTTAGAAGCAGCCATCCTTAAAAGAGTGCGTAATAGCTCACTGGTCAAGTGATTCCGCGCCGACAATGTAGCGGGGCTCAAGTACACCGCCGAAGTTGTGGATTTCAGATATTTGCCAAGCCCTCGTGGTTCAGGCGTCTGGAGTGGTAGGGGAGCGTCGTGTGGGCGGTGAAGTCGCGGTGGAAACCAGCGGTGGAGCCTACACGAGTGAGAATGCAGGCATGAGTAGCGAAAGACGGGTGAGAAACCCGTCCGCCGAATGATCAAGGGTTCCAGGGTCAAGCTAATCTGCCCTGGGTAAGTCGGGACCTAAGGCGAGGCCGACAGGCGTAGTCGATGGACAACGGGTTGATATTCCCGTACCGGCGAAAAACCGCCCATGCTGAACAGGGGATACTAACCGCCCGAGACCTGCCCGATCACCCTTGTGGTGTGAGGGTTTTGGTGGAGCGCGGGACCTGATCCTGGGAGGCAAGCGTATTAACAGGTGTGACGCAGGAAGGTAGCCGAGCCGGGCGATGGTTGTCCCGGTCTAAGGATGTAGGGCGAACGGTAGGCAAATCCGCCGTTCATGATGCCTGAGACCCGATGGGACCCCCGTATGGGGGGATTCGGTGATCCTATGCTGCCGAGAAAAGCATCGACGCGAGGTTTTAGCCGCCCGTACCCCAAACCGACACAGGTGATCAGGTAGAGAATACTAAGGCGATCGAGAGAATTATGGTTAAGGAACTCGGCAAAATGCCCCCGTAACTTCGGGAGAAGGGGGGCCCCCATCGTGATCCGCACTTGCTGCGGGGAGCGTGCAGGGGCCGCAGAGACCAGGGGGAAGCGACTGTTTACTAAAAACACAGGTCCGTGCGAAGTCGCAAGACGATGTATACGGACTGACTCCTGCCCGGTGCTGGAAGGTTAAGAGGACCGGTTAGCCGCAAGGCGAAGCTGAGAATTTAAGCCCCAGTAAACGGCGGTGGTAACTATAACCATCCTAAGGTAGCGAAATTCCTTGTCGGGTAAGTTCCGACCTGCACGAATGGAGTAACGACTTCCCCGCTGTCTCAACCATAAACTCGGCGAAATTGCAGTACGAGTAAAGATGCTCGTTACGCGCAGCAGGACGGAAAGACCCCGAGACCTTTACTATAGTTTGGTATTGGTGTTCGGAGTGGCTTGTGTAGGATAGGTGGGAGACGTTGAAGCCCTCACGCCAGTGGGGGTGGAGTCATCGTTGAAATACCACTCTGGTCACTTTGGACATCTAACTTCGGCCCGTAATCCGGGTCAGGGACAGTGCCTGATGGGTAGTTTAACTGGGGCGGTTGCCTCCTAAAAAGTAACGGAGGCGCCCAAAGGTTCCCTCAGCCTGGTTGGCAATCAGGTGTCGAGTGTAAGTGCACAAGGGAGCTTGACTGTGAGAGAGACATCTCGAGCAGGGACGAAAGTCGGGACTAGTGATCCGGCGGTACATTGTGGAATGGCCGTCGCTCAACGGATAAAAGGTACCTCGGGGATAACAGGCTGATCTTGCCCAAGAGTCCATATCGACGGCATGGTTTGGCACCTCGATGTCGGCTCGTCGCATCCTGGGGCTGGAGTAGGTCCCAAGGGTTGGGCTGTTCGCCCATTAAAGCGGTACGCGAGCTGGGTTTAGAACGTCGTGAGACAGTTCGGTCCCTATCCGCTGCGCGCGCAGGAAATTTGAGAAGGGCTGTCCTTAGTACGAGAGGACCGGGACGGACGAACCTCTGGTGTGTCAGTTGTACTGCCAAGTGCACCGCTGATTAGCTACGTTCGGATGGGATAACCGCTGAAAGCATCTAAGCGGGAAGCTCGCTTCGAGATGAGATTTCCATACACCTTGTGTGTGAGAGGCCCCCAGCCAGACCACTGGGTTGATAGGCCGGATGTGGAAGCGAGGACTAACGACTCGTGAAGCTGACCGGTACTAATAGGCCGATAACTTACACCACACACCACCCCCGCAAACGGCACTTCAAAAGACGTTTGCACCAACGGGGTGGTAAAAAGAAACAAGACTGCTTGCGTCCACTATGTGGTTCCCAACCAACAAACCCGTTGCTTGAGAACCGAACAACTGAATAACAACACCACCCCTGCCCTCACCGGCAGGAGCACAAGTTGTAACCACACAGACTTCCCACCCCCACCCGGTCACCCGGGCCTGGGGGGCGGGTAACAGGGTTACGGCGGTCATAGCGTGGGGGAAACGCCCGGTCCCATCCCGAACCCGGAAGCTAAGACCCACAGCGCCGATGGTACTGCACCCGGGAGGGTGTGGGAGAGTAGGTCACCGCCGGACAAACATTAGAAGCTCAGGCCCCGACAACGAACGTCGGGGCCTGAGCCATTTAACACCCCCGCGTGCACCAACACCCCGAGAGCCTCCGACCCCCAGGTCGGAGGCTCTCCCGGGTTTAAGCGGCAAAAAGAATTTTCCGGGCCAGTGCATCCAGGCCGGCCCTCCGCTCGGTAGTAAGGGGTGTCAGCACACACCGCCCGCACGCGGGCCTCGATGAGGAGCTTGAAATGCGTAAATCACTCTCTGCAGCCGCCGGAGTACTGACTCTCCTGGCTGGAGTGGCCGTGGCGAGTCCTGCCCAGGCCAGCGACAGGCACGACGACGACACAGCAAAACTCTCCGTATTGCACGGGGTCCCCGGACTCACCGTGGATGTCTGGGTCGACGGCAAGTTGACTCTGGACAACTTCGCTCCGGGCACACTGGCGGGGCCGTTGGACGTTCCTGAGGGGCACCACAAAATCGCGATTACCGGCGCGGACGCCACCAGCGCCGACAACCCGGTAATCGGCCCCGTCCGAGTGGACCTGGAGGACGGCCGGAACTACACGGCTGTGGCGCACCTGAAGGCTGACGGCACGCCGACAGCCACCCTGTTCCGTAACAGCATCTCGCCCAGCCCGGATGGAAAAGGAAAACTGACGGTCCGCCACGTTGCAGCCGCGCCGGCCGTTGACGTGCTGGCCGGCGGAAAGGCCGTCATCAAGGGCCTCACCAATTCCCATCAGAAGAAGCTCACCCTGAAGGCAGGAACTGTCCCGGCTGCGGTTGCAGCAGCGCGCACCACCGTCCCGGTGATCGGCCCCGCCGATGTCCCGGTCACCGAGGGCAAGAACACCATTGTCTATGCCTGGGGCAGCCTCGCCGACAACAACCTCGGCGTCGCGGTGCAGGTGGTGGACCTCCGCCCGAGCGAACAACAACGACGACTGACCAGCACGATAGGTTCCCGGGTCCAGCCCGTTCCCGTGGCGGGGCCGCGTTGATCGCGGCCCCGCTTCCGGCCGCGACAGTGGGTCTGCCATTGCGGCTTATTCCGGGGCGGAGCATAATGGCGTTCCACAAGGGTCGCTGCCGCTCTAAGGAGCATCCGATGGAGGCTGCCGCGCACAGTTGGGACGTCGCCCTTGATCGCGCGTTCGCCGCCGGCGAGGAACAGGCCCTCGCAGAGGCGTATCGGAAAATGAGTCCGCTGGTCTATACCTTGGCGTTGAGATCCCTTGGGGAGCGTGCCGCCGCCGACGACGTAACGCAGGAGGTCTTCATCCGGGCCTGGCGATCGAGGGCCAGCTATCGACCCGGGGCGGCCAGGCTGCCGGCGTGGCTAATCGGGATCACCAGGAATGTGATCAACGATGCGCTGGCCGCACGCTCACGCCAGTACGACGTTGAACGGGCAGCCCTTCGCCTCGTGACGGACCCGGCATCCGACGCCGATGCGAAAGACGTCGAGGCTGTTGCGGACCGCATAACCTTGGAAGATGAACTTGAGCGTTTAGGGGATCCACAGAGGGCAATCATGCGGCTGGCGTTTTATGAGGACCTGACCCACGATCAGATTTCGTCGCGCCTGCAGCTCCCGCTGGGAACAGTGAAGAGCCACATCCGGCGAAGCCTCACCCGGCTCAGGGCCCGCTTGGAGGTGGAACATGGCACACCTTGATGATGAACAGCTCAGTTTGCTGGCACTCGGCGAGGACCTCGGCAAAGACGCCGACGTTCACGTCAGCCAGTGCCGCGCGTGCGCGGAGACGCTGCAGTCCCTGCAGCAAACCGTGCTTGTTGCCACCGCGGACTCCAGCTCGGTGCAGCTGCAGGAACCCGGCGGACACAATTGGGCGGCCATCCACGCAGCGCTTGGGCTGTCTCCATCCTTGGCGGCGGATCCACTAAGCGCCGCTGCCGGTCGCGACTCGGGCAAGTCGGACGCGGGCAAGTCCAGCTCAGAAGGCGACGCGGGCCAGTCGGACGCGCGTCGGCCGGACCCAGGCGCGTCCGGCCAAGCGACGCCCGGCACGGGCGCGGCCGCCCCAGCAGCGCCGACTCCCTTGCGCCGCCGCGAGAAACAGCCTGGTGACCGTCGCGGCCTGTGGATCCTGGGAGTAGCTGCGGGCACAGCCGCGGGACTAGTCATCGGAGCCTGGACAGCGGCCAATGTTTTCGGCCCTGCCGAATCTCCGCGTGCCGCGCCCAGTACGTCGCAGCCGGCCCCGACTGGACCGGCTGCCGGGTTGCTGGCTGATGCGTCACTGCAGCCCTTGGCATCCCATTCAGCAAGCGGCGAAGCGGTCGTTCAGCGGCTGGCCGACGGGTCCCGGCAATTAGTGATCCGGCTACCGGATGAGCCCCTGTCCGGCTTCCGGGAGGTCTGGGTCGGATCGGCAGACTTGTCCAAAATGGTCAGTCTGGGAATCCTGGGCAACCAGGAGGGCTCCTTCGTTCTACCCACCGGGCTGGACCTGACCCAATATCCCATCGTCGATATCTCCCAGGAACCCTACGACGGAGATCCGGCACACTCAGCGGAAAGCATCGCCAGAGGGGTGCTGACCCTGCGCGGGTGACGTCGGGACAAACTCGCCGGCCGACGTCGTCCGAGCTGCGGGCGGGCATATTGTGACACTTGCCACCGGCGTGGCCGGATGCACCGGTGCCGTTAGCCCGTCCGGGGCTACTCGCTTAGAATTGGACGAGATGTACGGACTTCGAAGCGCTTGATTTCGGGTTGCGTAGGAAACGAAACACGGAACAGAGCGGCTGCGATTGCGCCAGTGGTCAGCTCAAAACAGGAGGAATCCAGCATGGCTGAGCACAACGATAGCAACCGCGGAGGCAAAGACCGCGGCAACTTCGGGGGCGGACGAAACACCGGCGGTGGTGGTTTCCGCGGAAGCAACAACTCCGGCGGCGACCCCCGCGGTTTCCGGGCGCGGGAGGACCGCGGCTCGGAGGGATCCCGCCCCTCCTTCAACGATCGTGAGCGTAAGCCGTTTGGTGATCGTGCTCCGCGTGAGGGTGGCGGTGAGCGTCGCAGCTTTGGTGGTGGCGATCGTGAGCGTAAGCCTTACGCTGGCGGCGGCGATCGTGACCGCAAGCCGTTTGGTGATCGTGCCCCGCGTGAGGGTGGCGGGGAACGTCGCACCTTCGGTGGTGGTGACCGTGACCGTAAGCCGTTTGGTGCCGGTGGTGACCGTGACCGTAAGCCGTTTGGTGCCGGTGGTGACCGTGACCGTAAGCCGTTTGGTGCCGGTGGTGACCGTGACCGTAAGCCGTTTGGTGCCGGTGGTGACCGTGACCGTAAGCCGTTTGGTGCCGGTGGTGACCGTGACCGTAAGCCGTTTGGTGCCGGTGGTGACCGTGACCGTAAGCCGTTTGGTGCCGGTGGTGACCGTGACCGTAAGCCGTTTGGTGCCGGTGGTGACCGTGACCGTAAGCCGTTTGGTGCCGGTGGTGACCGTGACCGTAAGCCGTTTGGTGCCGGTGGTGACCGTGACCGTAAGCCGTTTGGTGCCGGTGGTGACCGTGACCGTAAGCCGTTTGGTGCCGGTGGTGACCGCGACCGCAAGCCCTACGGTGATCGTGCCCCGCGTGAAGGCGGCGCCGAGCGTCGCAGCTTCGGCGACCGCGACCGCAAGCCGTACAGCGGCGGCGACAACCGCAAGCCGTTCGGCAGCCGTGATGACCGTCCCGCCCGTAGCTTCGATCGCGACGACCGTCCGGCCCGCAGCTTCGACCGTGACGACCGTCCGGCCCGCAGCTTCGACCGTGACGACCGTCCGGCCCGCGGCTTCGACCGCGGCGGCGATTCGGGCCCGCGGCAGTTTGGCCGTGACCGTGCCGAGGACCGCCCGGTCCGCGTTCCCAACGCCAAGGATCTCCGGAGCGCCAACCGCCCGGACCGTGAGCGTTCACCCCAGATTGACGACGACGTCACGGGTAAAGAACTTGACCGTGCGACCCAGCACCAGATCAAGACGCTGGAGGATAACAGCGCCGAGTGGGTGGCCCGACACCTGGTCATGGCCGGGCGCCTCATCGACGATGAACCTGAGCTCGCCTTCCAGCACGCCCTTGCTGCCAGCCGGCGCGGCGGCCGCCTCGCGGCTGTCCGTGAAGCCGTTGGCCTGACGGCGTACGCTGCCGGGCATTACGGCGAGGCCCTGCGTGAATTCCGCACCTACCGCCGGATCAGCGGCTCCAACATGCACCTGCCGGTCATGGCGGACTGCGAGCGTGGCCTCGGCCGGCCGGACCGCGCCCTTGACATGGCCCGCTCGGACGAAGCCAAGGATCTCGATGCGCCCGGCAAGGTGGAACTGGCCATCGTGGCCGCCGGTGCGCGGTCCGACCTGGGACAGCTCGACGCCGCAGTCTCCGAACTGGAGATCGCACAGCTGGACATTAACCGGGCCTTCTCCTACAGCCCCCGTCTCTTCCGTGCCTATGCCGATGCCCTGACGGCTGCCAACCGGGCGCCCGAAGCCGAGAAGTGGAACCGCCAGGCTATCGTCGCAGAGAACGCCCTCGGCCTGGGCGGCGACGAGGAACCGGACATCATCGACCTCGGCTGGGACGAGGAAGAGGAAGCCCGCGAGGAAGCCCGCGAGGAAGAACGGCGGCGTCGCCAGGTCGCCGAACAGGCCGAACAGTCGGCCGCTGCCGGGGAGGCTGCCCCCCGGGCCGTTACCGCCGCGGCAGCAGCCGGCCTTCCGGAAACAGCTGTTGCCGGCACCGGAACCGCCGCGCTCGATGAGGGTGCGGACGATGCCGACGCGGACTTCTTTGAATCCGACGACGCCGAGTCCGATCAGGATTCAGAGGAGCCGGACACGCTGGACCGCACGGAACTGCTGGCTGGCAATGCAGCCGAGGCCGCCGGAGACGACGTCGCCGACGAGTACGACGCCGCCGAATTTGACGCCGACGCAGAATTCAACGACGACGCCGACCCCGCTGCCGGTTCCGGTCAGCCGGACCGCAGCGAGGACTAGGAACGCATGAACGGCAATGATCTGATCTCGAAGTTCGACGCGCTGCTCGCCGACCTGGATGGCGTGGTCTACGCAGGACCCAACGCCATCCCGGGGGCGGTGGAGTCCCTGCGCAACCTCGCCGGAATCGGCGTCGGTCTTGGCTACGTCACCAACAACGCCTCCCGGACGCCGGCGCAGGTCGCCCAGCACCTGCGTGATCTCGGCGCGCCGGCGGAGGACCACCAGGTGGTCAGCTCCTCGCAGGCCGCCGGAGAGCTGCTGGCTTCGCTGCTGCCCGCCGGTGCCCGCGTCCTGATCACCGGCGGAGACGCGTTGGCGGCTGAAATCGAACTGGTCGGGCTGGTGCCGGTCCGCTCGGAGGCGGAAGAGCCGGTCGCCGTCGTGCAGGGGTTCCACCCGGACGTCGGCTGGAGGGACCTCGCTGAGGCCGCCTTCGTTGTTGCTGGCGGCGCCCTGTGGGTGGCCACGAACACGGACCTGTCCATTCCCCAGCAACGGGGCATCGCCCCGGGCAACGGGTCCCTTGTCGCGGCCGTGACGGCGGCAACCGGGAAGTTGCCGCTGGTTGCCGGCAAGCCCGAGGCGCCGCTGTTCCACGCCGCCGCCAAACGGCTGGCCGCGGACCGCCCCCTCGTCGTCGGGGACCGGCTGGACACGGACATCCTTGGGGGCAACAGGGCGGGCTTCGCCACCGCCGCGGTGCTTACCGGCGTCGACACCCGCGAATCCATCCTTGCTGCCCGGACCCTCGAACGCCCGGGGTTCCTGATCAATGACCTCACGGACCTCTACCGCCCCTACCCGGCCGTGGAGCACGACGCCGGCCGCTACAGCTGCGGCGCCGCCTCCGCCGTCGTGGACGGGCAGACTGTCCGCGTCAGCGGAGATCCTGCCGACCTGGATGCCTGGCGGGCCGCCTGCGCGGCCTGGTGGGCCGCCAACCCGGAAACCGCCGCCGCGCTCGCGCCCGAACTTGAGTGGCTGGATCAGTAGAGTGGACGTATGACCGAGCTGAACCCTGCACGGCCCGCACTTCCCGAGTGGCCCGCGCTTCAGGCGGGAGCTGCCGGCCGGGACGCGGACGTGGACAGCCTGCTGCAGCGGCTCGAAGCCCTGCCCGCGCTGCCCGTTGCCGACCACGGTGAGGTCTACGCGCAGATGCATGCTGACCTGGCGGAGGCCTTGGACGGAGCGGGGGAGACCGCTTCATGAGCAGGCTTGACCAGGCTCTCGTCGGCCGCGGGCTGGCACGCTCCCGCACGCACGCGGCACGCCTCATTGCCGAGGGCAAAGTCACGTCCGCCGGTGAAGTGCTGGCCAAAGCCTCGCTTCAGGTGCAGGACGACACTGCACTGGACGTTGCGGCCACGGGCGAGGACACCTACGTCAGCCGGGCCGGCCACAAGCTCTCCGGGGCGCTGGATGCCTTTCCCGCCGTCGAGGTGACAGGAAAACGCTGCCTCGACGCCGGCGCTTCGACAGGCGGGTTCACCGACGTGCTGCTGCGGCGCGGCGCCGCCCACGTGGTGGCTGTCGACGTCGGGCATGACCAGCTGGTGCCGCAGATCCGGAACGACCCCCGCGTCTCCGTCCACGAAGGACTTAACGTCCGCTACATGACGCCGGACGCGATCGGGGGACCGGCTGCCCTGACGGTCGCGGACCTGTCCTTCATCTCTTTGACTTTGGTTGTCGCGCCGCTTGCAGCCTGCACCGAGCCGGGCGGTGACCTGGTCCTGATGGTTAAGCCGCAGTTCGAAATTGGCAAGGACCGGCTGGGCCGCACCGGCGTTGTCACCTCCGAACGTGAACGCCGCCTGGCGGTCAGCAAGGTTGCCGCCGCTGCCGTGGATGCGGGGCTGGAACTGCGGGGCCTGGCGAGCAGTCCGCTGCCCGGCCAGGACGGAAACGTTGAGTACTTCCTGTGGATAAAACGCGGGATCAGGAATGATCTGCCTAAGATCGAGGAGCGGGACGCAGCCGTTGCTGCGTTGACCGCAATGATCTGGCCGAAGCACCAGCAGCAGTAGAAGGCGGAATCCGAATGAGCAGGCGTGTCCTCATCCTTGCCCACACCGGACGTGAGGAATCCCTCAAGGCTGCGTGGGAAGCGTGCGCCCAGCTCCACGCATCCGGCCTTGTCCCGGTGATGCAGGAGTCAGAGCTCGGCGACATGGTCCGGTTCTTCGGACGCCTCGACCAGCCGGTCGAGATTCTCCACGACCACGTGATGCTGCCCGACGTCGAACTGGTGATGGTGCTCGGCGGCGACGGCACCATCCTGCGCGCCGCGGAGCTGGTGCGGGAAGTCGATGTGCCGCTGCTGGGCGTCAACCTCGGCCACGTCGGGTTCCTGGCCGAAAGCGAGCGGGCGGACCTGGCGCAGACCGTCGAATGGGTCGCCAGCCGCGAGTACACCGTGGAAGAGCGGATGACCATAGACGTGCAGGTTTGGGTCCGCGGGCAAAAGATCTGGCACACGTGGGCCCTCAATGAGGCAGCAATCGAGAAGGCCAACCGGGAACGGATGCTCGAGGTGGTCACCGAAGTCGATGAGCGCCCTTTGACGTCGTTTGGCTGCGACGGCGTGGTCCTCGCCACGCCCACCGGCTCCACCGCGTACGCCTTCTCGGCGGGCGGGCCCGTGGTGTGGCCCGAGGTGGAAGCCCTGGTGATCGTGCCGATCAGCGCCCACGCGCTGTTCGCCAAGCCGCTGGTGGTCTCGCCCCGATCCCGGCTGGCTGTGGAAATCCTGAACCGGACCGATGCCCAGGGGGTGCTCTGGTGCGATGGCCGGCGCTCTGTGGACCTGCCGCCCGGCGCCCGCGTGGAAGTCACCCGCTCGGACACCCCGGTCCGGCTTGCCCGCACCCACCAGACGCCGTTCTCCGGACGCCTGGTCCGCAAGTTCGAGCTCCCCATCCAGGGCTGGCGCGGTCCCATGCCCCAGTCCGCGGCCATCCACACCGGCCCGGTGCCGGTGATCCGCACACCGCGCGCCATGCCCGCGCTGCCGACTCCGCCGCAGGCTGGGCCACCGCACGCCGGGCCCGGCGAAACTCCCGATCCCTCGACTGCGAAGTGACCCATGCTTGAAGAACTGAGAATCCGCGACCTCGGCGTCATCACCGACGCGACCCTGCCCCTCGGACCGGGACTGAGCGTAGTGACCGGTGAAACCGGTGCCGGCAAGACCATGGTGGTGACCGCCGTCGGGCTCCTGCTGGGCGCCCGGTCCGACGCCGGCGCCGTACGCAGCGGCGCGAAGAGCGCCTCCGCCGAGGCGAGCGTGAAACTCGACGCCGGGCACTCCGCAGTGGCGCGCGCCCGCGAGGCGGGCGCGGATGTCGAGGAGTTCGACGGCGGCGCCGAGCTGCTGCTCGCCCGCAGCGTCGGTGCCGACGGCCGCAGCCGCGCCTACCTCGGCGGCCGTGCCGCACCGGTGGGGGTCCTCGCCGAGGTGGGCGAAACCCTCGTGGTGGTCCACGGCCAATCCGAGCAGATCCGGCTTAAGAGCCCGGTGGCGCAGCGCGGGGCGCTCGACAAATTCGCCGGCGACAGCCTCGCCCGGACCCTGGCCGCCTACCAGGAGCTGCACGCCCATTGGAAGGCTACCCAGTTCGAACTCGACTCGTTGCGCAGCGCCGCACGGGAACGCCTGCGGGAGGCTGAATCGCTGGAAGCCGCCCTCGCGGAGATCGACGCCGTCGATCCCCAGCCGGGGGAGGACGAATCGCTCAAGGCGGAGGCGGTCAAGCTCGCCAACGTCGAGGAGCTCCGGATCGCGGCCACAACGGCGCACCAGGCCCTCATCGCGGAGGATTTCGGCGAGGGCAGTGACGCCACCGCCCTGGTCGACGCCGCCAAGCGCACCCTGGAGCACGTGGCGGAACACGATGAGGAGCTCGGATCAGCGGCCGCCCGGCTGGCCGAGGTGGGCTTCCTCCTCAACGACATCGCCACCGAACTGGCCAGTTACCAGGCGTCCCTCGACACGGAGGGGCCCGAGCGGCTCGCCGAGATCGAGGACCGCCGGGCCGCACTGGCGAAACTCGTCCGCAAGTACGCGCCGAGCATCGACGAAGTGCTGGTCTGGGCCGAAGAGGCCCGGACCCGGTACGAGGAGCTGCAGGACGACTCAACCCGGATCGAAGCGTTGGACGCCGACGTCACCCGCACCGAAGCCGAGCTCCGCAAGCAGTCGGCCGCCATCAGCAAGGTCCGCAAGAAGGCCGCCAAGGACCTGTCCGCCCGCGTCAGCGCGGAACTGAAGGCGCTGGCGATGGCCGACGCGACGCTCGTCATCAACGTCGACGCGGGGGAGCAGCTGGGCCCGTTCGGTGCGGACGACATCGCCTTCCTGCTCCAGCCGCACTCCGGCGCCCCGGCCCGCCCGCTGGGCAAGGGAGCCTCCGGGGGTGAGCTCTCACGGGTGATGCTTGCCATCGAAGTGGTGCTGGCCGCGGTGGACCCGGTCCCGACCTTCGTCTTTGACGAGGTGGATGCCGGCGTCGGCGGGCGGGCCGCCGTCGAGATCGGCCGGCGCCTCGCGATGCTGGCGCGCCATGTCCAGGTCTTGGTGGTCACGCACCTTCCGCAGGTGGCCGCCTTTGCGGACCAGCACATCCGGGTCACCAAAACCTCTGTGCGCGGCGCGGACGGGGCTACAGCGTCCGGCTTCACCTCCAGCGACGTCCAGCTGCTGGACGCGGATGAGCGCGTCCGCGAGCTGGCCCGGATGCTGGCCGGCCAGGAGGATTCGGAATCCGCGCAGGCCCACGCCCAGGAACTCCTCGACGACGCCCGGCTGCTGCCGCAGCAAACCTGAACCTCACTGAAACGGGCTGGAACTGGGATGACAATCACAGCCGCTGCCCGCGAACACATCCCTGGAAGGCTGAAATGATGATAGGCTCGAACTCCGTGGTGCAGCGATCAAATTCCCGTGTAAATTCCCGGTTCCCGGGCTCGTCCAAGACGACCAAACACATCTTCGTCACCGGCGGTGTGGCGTCCTCGCTCGGCAAAGGACTGACGGCTTCGAGCCTCGGCCACCTGCTGCGGGCACGCGGTTTGTCTGTAACTATGCAAAAGCTCGATCCCTATCTGAATGTGGATCCGGGCACGATGAACCCCTTCCAGCACGGCGAAGTCTTCGTCACGGACGACGGCGCCGAAACGGACCTCGACGTCGGCCACTACGAGCGCTTCCTCGACGAAAACCTCGAAGGCTCGGCCAACGTCACCACCGGCCAGGTGTACTCCACGGTCATCGCCAAGGAGCGCCGCGGCGAGTACCTCGGCGACACCGTCCAGGTCATCCCGCACATTACCGATGAGATCAAGCGCCGCATGCGGCTGCCCTCCGAGGGCAAGAACGCCCCCGACGTCATCATCACCGAGATCGGCGGCACCGTTGGCGACATCGAGTCCCAGCCGTTCCTCGAATCCGCCCGCCAGGTCCGCCAGGACATCGGCCGCGGCAATGTGTTCTTCCTCCATGTGTCCCTGGTGCCGTACATCGGCCCGTCGCAGGAGCTGAAGACCAAGCCGACGCAGCACTCCGTTGCCGCGCTCCGCTCCATCGGCATCCAGCCCGAGGCGATCGTGATCCGTTCGGACCGCGAAGTCCCGCAGCCCATGCGGGACAAGATCGGCCGTATGTGCGACGTCGACATCGACGCCGTCATCGGCTGCCCCGACGCCCCGAGCATCTACGACATTCCGAAGACCCTGCACTCCCAGGGCCTGGATTCCTACATCGTCCGTGCCTTGGACCTACCTTTCAAGGACGTTGACTGGACCAGCTGGGACCGGCTCCTCGAAGCGGTCCACAACCCCAAGCACGAGGTCGAGGTGGCCCTGGTCGGGAAGTACATCGACCTGCCCGACGCCTACCTGTCCGTGACCGAGGCGCTGCGGGCCGGCGGCTTCGCGAACGACACCAAGGTGAAGATCCGCTGGGTCCCGTCGGACGAATGCGAAACCCGTGAAGGCGCCGTCAACTCCCTGCAGGGCGTGGACGCGATCTGCGTTCCGGGCGGTTTCGGTATCCGCGGCCTCGAAGGAAAGCTGGGCGCCCTCAAGTTCGCCCGCGAAACCAAGCTCCCGGTCTTGGGCCTGTGCCTTGGCCTGCAGTGCATGGTCATCGAGTACGCCCGCAATGTGGTCGGCCTCGAGGGTGCTTCTTCCAGTGAGTTCGAGCCGGACTCCAAGTTCCCGGTGATTGCCACCATGGAGGAGCAGCTGGAGTACGTTGAGGGCCGCGGCGACCTGGGCGGCACCATGCGCCTGGGCCTGTACGAGGCCAAGCTCGACGAGGGCTCGGTTGTGGCAGCTACCTACGGCAAGACCGTGGTCAGCGAACGCCACCGCCACCGCTACGAGGTCAACAACAAGTACCGCGAGCAGATCGCCGCCAAGGGCCTGGTGTTCTCCGGAACCTCACCCGACGGCAAGCTCGTGGAGTACGTGGAACTTCCCCGCGACGTCCACCCGTACTACGTTGCCACCCAGGCGCACCCGGAGCTCAGCTCCCGCCCGACCCGGCCGCACCCGCTGTTCGCCGGGCTGGTCGAGGCTGCCCTGGTGCACCAGAAGGGTGCCGACGGCCAGGACGGCGCTGCCGCCTCCGAAGCGGCATCGCCCGCCAAGGACGCTCCGGCCCCGAAGGATGCCGCGGCCGACGCGAAGCCGTCGTCGGCAGTAGCGTCCAAGTAACCCCACCTGACTGACTCGAAGGACGGCGCGATGCCCGGTAGGTCCGAGATGCCCAGTGCTGCACGGCAGGTTTCGGACCAGCCGAGCCCGCGCCGTCTTTTGTCATCCCAGACGGTCTATGAAGGCCGGATCTGGGATGTCGTCAGTGACACGTTCCAGCTCAACGACGACGGCGACGCCCTCGTCCGCGACTACATCGACCACCCGGGTGCTGTTGCCGTGCTGCCGATGAACGACGCTGGGGAGGTACTGCTGATCAAGCAGTACCGCCACCCCGTCGGGATGGACCTCTGGGAGATCCCGGCGGGACTGCTCGACGTCGAGGGCGAGGACTTCGTCGTCGGAGCCGCCCGCGAACTGGCCGAGGAAGCGGACCTGGTCGCGGCGGAGTGGAACGTCCTCGTGGATTTCTTCAATTCGCCCGGATCCTCCAGCGAGGCCATCCGCATTTACCTGGCCCGCGGGCTCAGCGACGTTCCCGGCCACGAGCTGCACGTCCGCACCGATGAGGAAGCCGAAATCGAGCTGCATTGGATTCCGCTGGAGAACGCCGTCGCCTCCGTGCTGGAAGGTCGCCTGCACAACCCGTCCGCCGTCGTCGGGATCCTCGCCGCCGCGGCGGCCCGTGCTGACAACTTCAAGGACCTCCGGCCGGCCGACGCGCCGTGGCCCGCGCACCCCAGCCAGCGCTGATGGTGGAACTGGCGGCAACGGAGCGGCCTGACCCGCGCGAGGACAACGCCCCGGAGAAAGCGCCGGCTGCTGCGGTCCGGCCACCGACCGCGATTGACCGGGCCATGACGGACTACCTGCAGCATATGGGCGTGGAACGGGGCCTGGCGGCCAACACCCTCTCGGCTTATCGGCGGGACCTGGCGCGGTATGCCAACCATCTTGTGCGGGCGGGCCGGCAGCGTCCCGCCGAGATCATTCGGCACGATGTGACCGCCTTCGTCCAAGCTCTTTCCGACGGGTCGGACGGCGGATCCGCCCTCGGCATCCGGTCCGCCGCACGGACCGTCGTCGCCGTCCGCGGACTGCATAAGTTCTGGGCGCTGGAAGGCGTCACCACCACGGATCCGGCCAGCGACGTCCATCCGCCCATGCCCGGCAAGCGCCTGCCAAAGGCCATCAGCGTCGATGAAGTCACAAGGATCCTCGAGGCAGCCGGCGCGGACACCGCCACCGGCCTGCGGGACCGGGCGCTGCTTGAGTTCCTGTACTCCACGGGCGCCCGCATCAGCGAGGCTGTCGGCCTGGACGTCGACGATATCTCGCTGCAGGGCGAGGAAGCCGTTCCCGACGCCGGACCCGCGATCGTCCGGCTGTTCGGCAAAGGATCCAAGGAACGGCTGGTGCCGTTGGGATCCTATGGAGCGAGGGCCCTGGACGCCTACCTCGTCCGTGGCAGGCCCTTACTGGCCGCCAAGGGGAAGGGCACGCCTGCCCTCTTTTTGAATGCGCGCGGTGGCAGGATCAGCCGGCAAAGCGCCTGGACCATCCTCAAGACGGCCGCCGAGAAGGCCAACATCACCAAGGATGTCTCGCCGCACACGCTGCGCCACTCCTTCGCTACGCACCTGCTCGAGGGCGGCGCCGACGTCCGCGTGGTCCAGGAGCTGCTGGGTCACGCGTCCGTCACCACCACTCAGGTGTACACCCTTGTCACGGCCGACACGTTGCGCGAGATCTACGCCGCGGCGCATCCGAGGGCGCTGGGCTAAACGGGGCTGGGCTGGCGGTGCTGCTGCGCCGGGCTGCTCGGCGGGGTGTCAGCGGCTGCGCCGGGGGTTGCCCTGTGTGGGGCGTAGCGGCTGGGCCGGGAGCGCCGTCGCAACCCAACAACGTCCGTCTTTATTGTCTGTGCCTCATGAGATTCTTTGAGTATGGAAAGCAAAGTGGCTTGGGATGCGGGAACCAGGGAGGCCATGGCGGCCGTTGCCGCGTCCGCTGCTGCGCTTGCTGAGTCGCTGTCCCGCATGGAGTTGTCCGGCGCCGACACCGTCCGAGACGCCGATCCGCTCCGGACTCGGGCCGATGCGTGCCTGGACGGTTTGGGTGAGGTGGCCCGGTTGGAGGCCCGGACTGCCGCGTTGAAGGCCCGGCTGACCGCCGAATACGCGCGGGCGGCCGAGGCCCTGGCGCCTCCGGCGGCGTCCCCGCAGGAACGCACCGCCCAGGAAATGGCCGTGGTCGCCGAGGTCGCCTGCGTCCTGACCGTCAGCGAACGAAGCGCGGGCGCGCTCTTATCCGAGTGCCGGGGGCTGACGGGTTCGCTGCCGCTGACCCTGGCCGCCCTGCAGGAAGGGACGATCTCCTGGCAGCACGCCCGGATCCTCGTCGACGAAACCAGCGGCCTGGACCCCGCCGCAACGGCCGCGCTCGAGGCGCACTTCCTGGACCCCGACGCGCCGGACCCGGCCCGCGGCTGCCACGCCGGGGAGCTCACCGCGTCCCGGTTCCGCGCCAAAGCCCGCACCTGGCGCGAACGCCACCACCCGGTCGGCATCGAAGAACGCCACGCGAAGAGCGCCGCGGACCGGCGCGTGGAGTTCGTTCCGGACCGGGACGGCATGGCGTGGCTCTCGGCCTATCTCCCGGCGGACGCCGCGGCGGGCATCTGGGAACGGAGCACCGCTGCCGCCCGCGCCCTCCAGGGCCCGGCCGAGCCCCGGACCCTTCCCCAGCTCCGCGCCGACATCACCGCCACCTGGCTCCTCACCACCGGCACCGCGGATGCTAGCGCTGACGGTGAGGGTGACGGAGCCGGTACCGCTGGCAGTGGCACCACCGGCACTGGCGGTGACGGAGCCGCCGCCGACAACAGCGCCACCACCGTCGGCGGACCGGCCGGTCCGCGCGGGCGTGTGCCGTCGCCGCGGGCGCAGGTGCTGGTCACCGTCCCGGTCCTGTCGCTGCTGGGCCTCACGGACGAACCCGCCGTCCTGGACGGGTACGGGCCGATCCCGCCGTCGATGGCGCGGCGGCTGGTCGCCGAGGGTTCCGATTCCTTCCACCGGGTCCTGATCGACCCGCGCGACGGTGCCCCGCTGGAAATCGGACGGACCAGCCACCGGCTGACGAAACCCCAGCGGCAATGGCTCCGGCTGCGCGACAGCACATGCACGTTCCCGGGCTGCAGCAACCCGTCCCTGGACAACGACGCGGACCACATCCTGGCCTGGGCCGCCGGCGGCACCACCGGGATTGCCAACCTCGGCCAGCTCTGCCGCAAACACCACCGCCTCAAACACGGCTCAACCTGGACACCGTCCGGAGCCAGCAAGGACCACACGCCGGGATGGACCTCACCCTCCGGGCGGCACTACCCCAGCGAGCAACAGGACTGGGAACCACCACACTGGCCAGCCCACATCCCCGCGGACACAGACGCCGGCTCCGCCCCGGCCGCACAGACAGGGCCCAAACTGGAGCTGCCCGCTGACCCTCTCCCGGACTGGCACGTCTTCACGATCGAGGATCTGATCGCCGCGGACATGGCTGATGCGTTCTGGCCGCCGACACCGCTTTCTGACTCTTGCCTGGAGACCTTCCTGCTCCAATGCGCCTGATCGACCAACAGCATCAGGCGAGACATCGCAATGCCCAACGCCCGGTGCCACCACGTTGCCGCCACGTTGTTGCGATCTCGTTGGCGGGCCGAAGGGGTAGCTGACCCCGCCAGAATCCTTGCTTGCGGGAGTGTTCTTGCTGGTCAATGTGAAAACGGGAATGTTCTTGCTCGTCAGTGTAAGAAAAGGGCACTCACGGGACACTTAGTCATAAAGAACAAGTCATCCGATGTTCGGGGGAAACATGATGTTGGCTGCAAATGAGCAAGCGTTCATGGACCTGCACGCCGAGCACTCCGCGCGGGTCTACGGCTACATCGCCCGCCGCATCAACGACCGGCACCGCGCCGAGGAACTTGCCGCGGACGTCTTCCGGATTGCGTGGGAGAAACAACTGCCGGAACCACCGGGGATCGGCTGGCTGTTGGCTACCGCCCGGAATGTGATCGGAAACGAGTACAAGGGCCGTCGCCGGCGCCAGGAACTGGTTGAACGGCTCAAAGAGGAAGCCCGGCGGGAGCTCTTCCGGCCAGTGGCTGATGAACGGGCCGCCGTGGCAGAGGTGCTGATGCAACTTCGGGAGCGGGACCGGGAAGTCCTCATGCTCAGCTACTGGGACGACCTCACAGGCGCTGAATTGGGCGAGGCCCTGGGCTGCTCGGCGTCGGCAGCTGCAGTGCGCCTGCACCGGGCACGCCGGGCCTTCGCGAAAGCCGCCCCCGCTCAGCTGATGACCGAACGGAAGGACTAGCCATGGACCGCATTGAACAACTCATGAGGGATGCGAAGCCGCGGGTCGGAAAACCGGGTGATACATCGGAAAACCAGTCCCCCCGCTCGATTGTCTACTCCACGGATCCCAACATTCTGCCTCTGACAGGACGCACCCCGGCCGGACGCACCCCGGCCGGACGTACCCTGACAGGACGCACTCCGGCGCGACCCGATCGGGCGCGGCGCCGGGCCGTGCAGGTTGCCGCAGCGGCCGTCCTTGCCGCGGCTGCCGTCGCTGGCGCCGTCGTCGTCGGGGGGAACCTGATGCCCCGACCTGCGCCCGGGCCGGCGCAGTCGGGCATCCCGACGCCGACGTTCTCCAGAAGCACCGCGTCCGCTTCACCGCCGGTTTCCACTGCCTTTCCCACACCCTCTCCCTCTCAGGCGGGTACCGCAGGCGCGGCCTTGAGTACCCAGGGCGTGGCGTGCACCATGGCGAACGTCGACCAGCAACGCAACGACCAGCAACGGGCGATCCAGCCGATTCCCGCCGCCGAGCAAGGGTATTACGCAGTGTTGGGCTGCGCCGACGGCTGGCTCGCCTACTCCATCTCCGACGAGGGAGTGAAAGCCCTCCAGCTCGACGGCGGCAATGCGTGGTTCCAGATAGCCAAATTACAGAACGGTCGTTTCCTCTGCGACTTCCGGCAGGAATGGGCCAGCGTATTCAACTGGAAGTTCCAGGCGCTGAACAATGATGTCTCCCAAAACGGGCGGAGTCTTACGCCGCAGGAGGCTATGGACAAGGAATTCGCGCAAAAGGGAATTCCGGTCGAACTGCGGCCGCAGCTGGTGGGCGACGGTCCGGCCGCCGGGTAGCTCCGGTACCCTGCGCCAGCTATAAGGTTGACCAGCTATAGGGGCTGACCAGCTATAGGGTTGAGCACATGAAGTCCACACCGGTTGCCCTCTGTTTTATGCTCCGCGATGTGGCACCCGGCTCCACGCAAGTGCTGCTGGGCCTGAAACGGACGGGATTCGGCACCGGCAAGATCGTCGGCATCGGCGGCCACGTGGAGCCGGGGGAGAGCGACGCGGAGGCCGTCTGCCGGGAGGTCTGGGAAGAGTCCGGTATCGTCGTTCGCCAGGAGGACCTGGTCCACGCCGGCCTCGTCGAGTTCGTCTTCCCGGCCCGGCCCGAATGGAACATGTCCTGCCGGCTGTTCATCACACGCCGGTGGGAAGGCGAACCTGCCGAGAGCCCGGAGATCACGCCGGAATGGTTCGATGCCGCAGCGCTGCCGCTGCAGCGGATGTGGCACGACGCCGAGCACTGGCTGCCCCCCGCGCTGGCGGGCGAGGCGCACGACGTCGTCGTGGTCCTCAACGACGACAATGAAACAGTAGCGTCGATTGAAAGACTTTCCACCGGAAAGTAACCGCTGGCCGCCGGCCGGAACAATACAGGTAGCCTGCAGGCCAGGACACTACTTTTCAAGGGGACCATCGTGCTTTCCAAGCGTGAACTGGCGTTTATCGCCATTCACAAAGACAACTATCCGCTTGGCGGACCCCCGTGGGGTCTCTACAGGTTCCAGACGCTGGAAGAGGCTACCGCCTTCACCCAGACGCAAAGCTACAAGGACCTGAAAGCGGTCATCACCTCGCTGACCGTCACAAAACTCAACTGACCACCAAACTCAACTGGACGGAGCAACGACGGCGGGCCGGCCACCTTTCGAAGGTGACCGGCCCGCCGTCGTCCGTTTCAGTTGCTGTCCGCTGCAGTAACGGTTGGCAGCAGCGGCAAGGAAGAGCTACGGCAGGTGCCGTTCCTCGACGCCGTTGTATTCGCTCAGCGGACGGATCAGCGCGTTCGCATCCAGCTGTTCCATGATGTGCGCCGTCCAGCCGGTGATGCGGCTGGCGACAAACAGGGGAGTGAAGGTGGCGGTGTCGAAGCCCATCAGGTGATAGGTGGGCCCCGTCGGGTAGTCGAGGTTCGGCTTGATCGCCTTGGCCTCGTCCATCGCCGACTCCAGGCCGTTGTACAGCCCGAGCAGCTCCGGGCGTCCGTAGTGCGCGATCATCTTGTCCAGGGCCGCCTTCATGGTGGGCACCCGGGAGTCGCCGTGCTTGTACACGCGGTGGCCGAACCCCATCACCTTCTTCTTCTGGGCCAGGGCATTCTCCATCCAGGCTTTGGCCCGGACCGCCGCCTCCTCCAACGACTCCTCGGGCCGGATGCCGATCTCGTCGAACGTATGCATGACGGCCTCGTTGGCGCCGCCGTGCAGCGGGCCCTTGAGCGCGCCGATCGCCCCGGTGACAGCCGAGTGCAGGTCCGAGAGGGTGGACGTGATCACGCGGGCGGTGAACGTGGAGGCGTTGAAGGAGTGCTCGGCGTACAGGATCATCGAGACGTTGAACGCGTCGATGACTTCCGGGACATGGTCCTGGCCGAACGTCATCCACAGAAAGTTCGCTGAGTAGCCCAGGTCGTCACGCGGCTCCACGGGCTCCTGCCCGCGGCGGCGGCGCTGGTCATAGGCCACCACTGCCGGCATCGCCGCGAACAGGTCCACGGCCTTGGCCATGTTGGCCTCCCGGGACGAGTCCTCCGCAAGTTCGTGCCTGGCTCCCAGGACGGAAGCGGCCGTGCGGCAGACATCCATCGGGTGCGAGGTGGTCGGCAACGCGTCAATAACCTGCTTGACCACGGGGTCCAGAGCGCGTCCGGCGCGCTCCCGGGCGGTGAATTCGGCCAGCTGCTCCGCGGTGGGCAGTTCGCCGTTCCACAGCAGGTAGGCCACTTCCTCGAAGCTGCATCTGGCGGCAAGCTCCTGCACGGGGTAGCCGCGGTACAGCAGCGAGTTGGTGTCCGGGTTTACCTTGGAGACCGCGGTGTAATCCACCACGACGCCGGCGAGGCCCTTTTTGATGTCCTGTTCAGCCATGCTGAAACTCCTTTGTTCCTGTCGCCTGTGGGGTGCCGGCCGGGGCCGGAAACTCATCTGGGGGTTACTGGCCGGGGATCTGGAAATTGAAGACCCCCGTGTCGAAGCGGTTGTACGCCTCGTAGTCCACGAGGTCATACAAACGCGCACGGGTCAGCATGCTGCCAACCTGTGCCTCCTGCGTTCCGTCGGCCCTGATCGATTCCAGAGTACGCTCAGCAGCGCCCATGGCACTACGGAGCAGCGTCACCGGATAAATGACCATGTTGACGCCGACGCCGGCCAGCTCGTCCACCGTGAACAGGGCGCTCTGGCCAAATTCGGTCATGTTGGCCAGGATCGGGACGTCGACGGCGTCGCGGATCGCCTGGAACTCGCTGAGGTCCTTCATGGCCTCGGGAAAGATCGCGTCCGCCCCCGCCTCCACCAAGGCACGCGCCCGGTCCTGCGCAGCCTTCAGGCCGTCAACCGCGCGGATGTCCGTACGCGCCATGATCAGGAAGTTCGGGTCGCGCCGGGCGTCCGCCGCGGCGCGGATGCGCTTGGTGGCGGTTTCGAGGTCCACGACGTTCTTGCCGTCCAGGTGGCCGCAGCGCTTCGGGTTGAACTGGTCCTCGATGTGGCAGCCGGCCAGGCCTGCGTTCTCGAGCTCCTGCACGCTGCGGGCCACGTTCATTGGCTCCCCGAAACCGGTGTCGGCGTCCACGATGGCCGGCAGGTCGGTCATGCGGGCGATCTGGCCGGCCCGGGTGGCAACCTCGGTCAGCGTAGTGAGTCCGATGTCCGGCAGGCCGAGGTCGTTGGCCAGGACGGCGCCGGAGATGTACACCCCGGCAAAGCCCTTTTCCTCGATCAGCCGCGCCGAGAGCGGGTTGAACGCGCCCGGAAACTGCTGGATGGTCCCGGACGCCAGGAGCTCCCGGAACCGGATCCGCTTCTGCTCCGGTGTGGTCTTTGAATACAGCATCAGAAGAGTCCCTTCGGTGCGGCCGCGGGGTTGATCACGCCGTCGGCCGCCTTGATGTTGAGCTGGTCGAGTTCTCCGGCCGCCAGCTCGGGCAGGCGTGCCGCGGCGGCGAGGAAGCGCTCGATTTCCGCTTCCTCCACGAGGCCAGCGGCGAGGGTGCGGAATTTGTTGACGTACTGCTCCCGCGCGAACGGCCGGGCTCCAAGCGGGTGCGCATCCGCGACCGCGATCTCGTCGGTGATGACTGTGCCATCGGTGAGCGTGATCTCCACGGAACCGCCAAAGGCCTTCTCGGCGATGTCCAGGGAGTGGTAGCGCCGGGTCCACTCCGGGTCCTCGACCGTGCTGACCTTCTGCCACAGTTCCACGGTGTCCGGACGGGCCGCGCGCTGCGGGGCGTAGGAATCGACATGGTGCCAGGCGCCGTCCTGGAGCGCCACCGTGAAGATGTACGGAATCGAGTGGTCCAGCGTTTCACGGCTCGCGGTCGGATCGTACTTCTGCGGATCGTTGGCGCCGGAACCGATCACGTAATGCGTGTGGTGGCTGGTCTTGATCAGCACCGACGCCACGTTGGCCGGGTCGGTGGTCTCGGGGTGTTCGCGGTTCAGCTTGCGGGCGAGGTCAATCCACGCCTGGGCCTGGTATTCGGCCGAGTGTTCCTTGGTGTACGTGTCCAGGATGGCGCGCTTGGCTTCGCCGGCCTCGGGCAGCGGCACGGTGTAGGAGGCGTCGGGGCCGTCCAGCATCCACGCGATGACACCGTCTTCGCCTTCGTAGATCGGCACTGGGGAGGTCTGGCCCCGCATGGCCCGGTCCGCGGACTCGATGGCCATCTTGCCCGCGAAGGCCGGAGCGTGGGCCTTCCAGGTGGAGATCTCGCCCTTGCGGGACTGCCGGGTGGCGGTGGTGGTGTGCAGGGCCTGGCCGACCGACTGGAAGATGGTCTCGACGTCGAGTCCGAGGAGGGTGCCGATGCCGGCGGCGGCGGAGGGGCCCAGGTGTGCGACGTGGTCGATCTTGTGCTCGTGCAGGCAGATGGCCTTGACCAGGTTGACCTGGATCTCGTAGCCGGTGGCGATGCCGCGGATCAGGTCTTGGCCGCTGGCGCCGACGTGCTGGGCGACGGCGAGGATCGGCGGGATGTTGTCACCGGGGTGCGAGTAGTCGGCTGCAAGGAACGTGTCGTGGTAGTCCAGTTCACGGACTGCGACGCCGTTTGCCCAGGCGGCCCATTCGGGGGAGACCCGCTCGTCGATACCGAAGACCTTTGCGCCCTGGCCGCCGCTGCTGGGGGCGTGCGTCAGGGCCTGGGCGCGGGCCGCGACGATGGGCGCGCGGTTCAGCGACGCTATCGCCACCGAGGCGTTGTCGATGATCCGGTTGATCACCATGTCGGTGACCTCGGCGGTGACGGGGACGGGATCCGCGGCAACCGTGGCGATCTTGTGCGCGAGCTGGTCCTCGCGGGCCAGGTTTTCCTCGCTCTTGTAGACCCGGACGTGGTGTTCCTTAACCATGGTGCTCCTTGTGCTGAGGTGTATGCGTGGCTTTGACGTGCGAAAGACTGCGGTGCAGATGGATGGTGGTGGCGGCCTCGGCAAGCCGGGGGTTGCCGGCCGCAATCGCCTCGGCGATGGCGGCATGCTCGGCGGCGGCGGCGGTGAGCCGCGCCGCGTCGTCGGCGGCGAGCCTCCGGACCCGGACGAGATGGACCCGCAGGCTGCGCATCGCCTGGGCCAGGTAGGAGTTGGAGATCGCGGCGTCGATTGCGGCATCGAGCCGCCCGACCAGCCCGTAGTAGTCGTGCCGGGCCGGGTCTTCGCCGCGGATCAGTTCCGGGGCCTGGAGCAGCTCGGTCCAGAGCTGCTCGAAGGTCGCGCGGTCCCCGCGCTGGGCAGCGAGGGCGGCCGCCTTGCCTTCAAGGGTCTCCCGCAGTTCGAACAGCTCGTCGATGTCTTCCAGTGAGATGTCAGTGACGACGACGCCGCGGCCGCCCGCCGCCGTCGTCAGTCCCTCAGCCGTGAGCCGGCTCAGGGCCTCCCGCAGCGGGGTGCGGGAAATGCCGAGCCGCTCGGCCTGCTCCACCTCGCCGAGCACCGTCCCGGGCAGCAGGCGCCATTCGATGATGTCCTCGCGCAGGGCCGCATAGGCCTTGTCGCTGGCGCGCATCCTGGCTCCTTCGGCTGCTGGGTTGCTGGGACGATTCCCGATCAGTGTATACAAGCTTTCCTCGTTTGCCCAGCAAGAAGGAGGTGAAGCCGCAAAGATACCCACAGACGAGAGCGAATGTATACACAGACTCTTGTTCTACCCCGAGGTGAGCGCTATCCTGAACTTCATCACAACGTCGTGGACGGGATTTGTTTTATGGTCACCAAGAGCTACCGGGACACTTACGAACTCAGCCTGGGCCAGCCGTCAGAGTTCTGGCTGGAGGCAGCGCGCAGGATCTCATGGTCCAAGCCCCCGCAGCAGGCGCTCGACTCCAGCCGGGCACCGCTCTACGGCTGGTTTCCGGACGGCGCGCTGAACACCTCCTACAACGCCCTCGACCGCCACGTGGAGGCAGGCCGGGGCGGCCAGGACGCCCTGATCTATGACTCCGCGATGCTCGGGACGCAGCAGCGCTTTACCTATGCCCAGCTCACCGACGCGGTGGCGCGCTTCGCGGGCGTGCTGCGCAGCCACGGCGTGGGCCGGGGCGACCGGGTGGTGATCTACATGCCGATGATCCCTGAGGCCGCCATCGCCATGCTGGCCACCGCCCGGCTGGGCGCCGTGCACTCCGTGGTCTTCGGCGGCTTCGCGCCCAAGGAGCTGGCGGCCCGCATCCGGGATGCCGCCCCCGCCGCCATCGTCACGGCGTCCGGCGGCCTTGAACCCTCGCGCCGGGTCGAGTACCTGCCCGCCGTCGCCGAGGCCCTGGCGCTCGCCGGAATGCCGGAGACCCCTGTACTGGTCAAGGCCCGGGAAGGATTTGCCTCCACGGTGGCCGACCAGGCCGGCTGGCTGGACTGGGAAACCGAGCTGGCCGCCGCCAAACCCGCGGCCCCGGTCGATGTGGCGGCGACCGACCCGCTCTACATCCTTTACACCTCAGGAACCACCGGTGCTCCCAAGGGAGTGGTGCGGGACAACGGCGGCCATGCCGTGGCACTGAACTGGACCATGGAAAACCTGTACGACGTCGGCCCGGGAGACGTTCTGTGGACCGCCTCCGACGTCGGCTGGGTGGTGGGGCACTCCTACATCGTCTACGGCCCGTTGCTGGCCGGTGCCACCACCGTCCTGTATGAAGGGAAGCCGGTGGGGACCCCGGACGCCGGCGCGTTCTGGCGGGTGATCCAGGACCACAAGGTCAATGTGCTGTTCACCGCTCCGACCGCACTGCGGGCCATCCGGAAGGCCGACCCCGAGGCCCGGCTGCTCGAACGGTACGACACCTCCAGCCTGCGGACCCTGTTCGCGGCCGGCGAGCGGCTGGACACGGACACCTACCACTGGGCCGCGAGGGTCCTCGGAGTTCCGGTGGTCGACCACTGGTGGCAGACCGAGACCGGCTGGGCCATCTGCGCCAACCCCCGCGGCCTCGAGAAGCTGCCGATCAAGGCCGGCTCGCCCAGTGTCCCGATGCCGGGCTTCCGGCTCAAGATCGTCGACGGTGCCGGCCAGGACGTCGAGGCCGGCACGGAAGGCAACATTGTCCTGGGCCTGCCGCTGCCGCCAGGGACACTGACGACGCTCTGGCACAACGACGAACGCTTCGTCTCCTCCTACCTCCAGGCCTTCGAGGGCCACTACGCCACCGGCGACTCCGGCTACCGGGACGAGGACGGCTATGTCTTTGTCATGGGCCGCACCGACGACATCATCAACGTGGCCGGGCACCGGCTCTCCACCGGCGCCATGGAACAGGTGATCGGGCAGCACCCTGCGGTGGCCGAATGCGCCGTGATCGGCCTGGCGGATCCGCTCAAGGGTCAACGCCCCAGCGGCTACGTGGTGCTCAAAGCCGGGGTGGACGTGCCGGAGGACGTCCTGGTGAAGGACCTCGTCGCCCTGGTCCGGCGGGACATCGGAGCGGTGGCGGACTTCAAACACGTCACCGTGGTGGAAGCCCTCCCGAAAACGCGTTCCGGCAAGATCCTGCGCAAGACCATGCGCCAGATAGCCGACGGCGACGAGTACGTGGTGCCGTCCACCATCGAGGACGCCGGCGTGATCGACCAGCTGCTCGAAACCCTGCGCCCGGCAGCGCGGCAGCCCGGCCCGTCCCTGGCGCCGTAGCCCGGCGTCGAGTTTGCACTTCACGGCAGTGTCTCCCAAAACATTGCCGCGAAGTGCAAACTCGGCGGGCCGGTGCGGGGGAGGAGGCTCTAAGCGCGCAGGAGACTTACGACGCCGGCCGGTTCCAGCGATATTCGTTCTCCGGCCGGCCGGGCGCGCCGTACCGCGCCGTGCGCGCCACCGTCCCGGCGTCGGCGAGGTACTCGAGGTAGCGGCGGGCGGTCACCCGGGACATGCCGAGCACCTCCATCACCTCGCTGGCGGACACCGCGCCGGCCTGCCGTTTCAGAAACTCCTGCACGGATTCAAGCGTGGACACGGCAAGGCCCTTGGGTAGCGGCAGCTCGGACGGAGCGCGCAGGCTGGCAAACGCCTGGTCCACATCGCTTTGGGAAGCCCCCGCACCGGCAGCTCCGGTGCCGGGGGAAGCCAGTTGCTGGCGGAACTGCCGGTAGCTGGTGAGCTTGTCGGCGAAGGTGGCATAGGTGAACGGCTTGATCAGGTACTGGACCACTCCGGTGGCAACCGCGCTGCGGACGATGTTCAGCTCCCGGACGGCGGTGATGGCGATGATGTCCGCGAAGGATCCGGCTGCCCGCATCCGGCGGGCGATGTCCAGCCCGTGCAGGTCCGGAAGGTTCATGTCCAGCAGCACCAGCTCCACCGGCGTGCCGGCGGCCGCGAATTCCGTGAGCAGGCGCAGCGCGGACTGCCCGTCGGGCGCGGAACCGGCCAGGATGAACCCCTCAAGCCTGTCGATGTAGGCGGCGTGGGCCGCGGCGGCGATCGGCTCGTCCTCGACGACGAGGACGCGGATGTCGCTCATGGCTTTTCCTCTTCTGTGACCGGCAGCGTGACGCGGAACAAGGCCCCGGCCGGGCTTGTGATTGTCATCGTACCGCCGAGGCGGTGCACCGCCTGGCGGACCAATGCCAGGCCCAGCCCCCGTCCGAACGGCCCCGGGGTCTTCGTGCTGAAACCGTGCCGGAACACATCCTCCACCGCGTCGGGATCGATTCCGGGGCCACTGTCCTCCACAGCGATCTCCAGGGCACGCCCGTTAGCTCCCACGGTGAGTTCCACCATCCTCGGCGCGGGGGCTTCCGCCGCTGCGTCGATGGCGTTGTCCAGCAGGTTTCCGAGGATGGCGACGAGGTCCTGCACAGCCAGTCCGGAAACGGCCGTTGAACCGCCGGTGTTCAGGATCAGTTCGACGCCGCGCTCGTGTGCCTCGGCGGCCTTGCCCATGATGAGGGCCCCAAGCACAGGCTCCTCGATGGAGCTGACCAGGTCATCGGTGAGCCGCTGGCTGAGCTCCAGGTCCTTGGTGGCGAAGTCCAGGGCTTCCGAGGTCCTCCCCAGCTCCATCAGCGAGACGATGGTGTGGAGCCGGTTCGCGTGCTCGTGGGTCTGGGCGCGAAGAGCATCGGAGAGGGTGCGCATGGTTTCCAGTTCACTGCCCAGCGACTCGATTTCGGTACGGTCCCGGATGGTGGCCACAGTGCCGAAAACCGCCGCCCGCTGCCGGCCCGCTGCAGAACCAGGGCCGACTGCCGGGCCCTGGTTCACCACCAGGATCCGGGAGCCGGTCAGGTGGATCTCATCGAGCGCCGTCCGCCCCGATTCAAAGAGCTCCTTCAAGCTTGGTGCCAGTGGAAGCTCTGCCAGCGACGGCGCCGCCTGGCTTTGAACGGCAGCGGAACCACCGTCGATCGCGGCGCTGCCGTCCGCCTGGCCGTTCGAGCTGCCCCTGGAAAGCCCCAGCAGCTCCGCGGCCTGGTCGTTGTACATGACCACCTTGCCCCGGGAATCGATCAGGATCAGGCCTTCCCGCACCGAATGCAGCACCGACTCGTAGTACGCGAAGAGCTGGGCCAGTTGCTCCGGACCCCAGCCCCGGGTGACCCGCTGCAGGTACCGCTCCAGCAGCCACGACGCCACTGACCCGCCGGCGAGCAGGGCCAGGCCGATGGCCACGAGCGCGGGCAGCCTGCCGGACAGGGCCACATCCACGCTGCGGACCGTCACCCCTGCCGCGACGAGGGCCCGCACACTGCCGTCCGCATTCTTGACCGGCGCAATCGTCCGCACCGAGGGGCCCAGGGTTCCGGCGGTGATTTCCGTGAAGACCTCGCCGTGGAGGGCCGCGTCGATGGACCCGATGTACGGCTTGCCCAGTTCCTCGTCCCGGGGGTGGGTCCACCGGGTGCGGTCCGGAGCCATGATGGTGACGAAATCGGCGTCGGCATCCTCCATGACCTTCAGGGCGTAGGGCTGGAGCAGCGCCGACGGATTGGCGGCGCTCGCCGCCTGCAGCACGAAGGGGTTGTCGGCCACCGTGACGGCGATGCCGGCCATGCGGCGGCCGGCCTCCTGGTAGGCATGGTCGCGCGCGTCGACGAACGTGGCCGTGCCGACGATCGCCGTCAGGGCCACCATGAACAGCAAGTGGGCTACGAAGAGCCGGCGGGCGATGCTCCAGGGGTGGATCATCAACACCCTTTCATGACCAATATGAACGCAACGGTGATGCGCGTCACTCCATCTCCAATGATGGATGTACACGCAGTACGGACGAGGGCCCACACCCTGTGCAGCACCGACGTCCAGCCTATCCAAGGAGAACACCCATGGCCTCTCAGCGAGGAGAGTCACCGGCCGCGGCGACGGTCACAAAGCGCAAGGGGCTGGATAAGTCCCATTATCTGTACATGGCGGTCATCGTGGCCGTGATCCTCGGCGCCCTGGTGGGCCTGCTGTTTCCCGAGGTCGGTAAGTCCCTGAAGCCGCTCGGCGACGGGTTCGTCAAATTGATCAAGATGATGATCGCCCCCATCATCTTCTGCACCATCGTGCTCGGCATCGGCTCCATCGCGAAGGCCGCCACGGTCGGAAAGGTCGGCGGCCTGGCACTGGGCTACTTCATCGTGATGTCGACCTTCGCGCTGGCCATCGGCCTCGTGGTCGGCAACCTGATCCACCCCGGCGAGGGCCTGAACCTGACCCCGTACGACCCCAATAAGAAGGCGGCTTCCGACAGCACGGTCGACTTCCTGCTGGGAATTATTCCGGGCGACATTCCGGTGTTGCCGACGCTCTTCGCCGCAATCCTGGTCGGCTTCGCGCTCCAGAAGATGGGTCCCCAGGGCGCCCCGATCCTTAAGGCCATCGGCCAGGGCCAGGCCCTGGTGTTCCGCATCCTCATCATGATCATGTGGGTTGCGCCGGTCGGTGCCTTCGGCGCCATCGCGGCCGTGGTCGGCGCCACCGGTGTCCAGGCGATCGTCAGCATGTTCACCCTCATGATCGCCTTCTACATCACGTGCGCCATCTTCATCGTCGTCATCCTCGGCGGACTGCTGCAGATCGTGGCCGGCGTCAACATCTTCCGGCTCATGAAGTACCTGGCCCGTGAATACCTGCTGATTTTCTCCACCTCGTCCTCCGAGGCCGCCCTGCCGCGCCTCATTGCCAAGCTGGAACACCTGGGTATTTCCAAGCCTGTTGTCGGCGTCACGGTTCCGACCGGCTACTCCTTCAACCTGGACGGCACGGCCATCTACCTGACCATGGCTTCCCTCTTCGTCGCCAACGCCATGGGCACGCCGCTGGATCTCGGTGCGCAGGTCTCGCTGCTGGTCTTCATGATCATCGCCTCCAAGGGCGCAGCCGGTGTCACCGGCGCCGGCCTGGCCACCCTCGCCGCAGGGCTCCAGGCGCACCGTCCGGAACTGCTCGGCGGCGTAGGCATGATCGTCGGCATCGACCGCTTCATGTCCGAGGCCCGCGCCCTGACCAACTTCACCGGCAACGCTGTCGCCACGGTGCTGGTCGGCACCTGGGTGAAGGAGATCGACGGCGAACAGGTTGAGCGGGTGCTCTCCGGCACCGACCCGTTCGATGAGCGGACGATGAACGTCGGTCACGGCCATGTCGAGACCACAGAGGCGGACCGCCCGGCCGTCGTACAGCACTAGGGCAGCAGGAAAAACCGCACTGCCCCAACAGGAAGAACCGCCCGGACACGCACAGCGCGTCCGGGCGGTTTTTTCGGTTCCGCGGCAACCCTCGACCTCAACCAGAAGGTCAAGGCTCAAAAGACGCCGACTGTCAAGGTCCGTTGAATCCCGTGTCGGGCGCTGTAACCTTGGGAGGAACAAGATGGGCGCTGAACTTCCAAACAGGAATATCAGCAACACCATCAAGCAGGACAATCACCGTCATCGAAAGTGTGGATAGATACGTGAGCAGCGAACAGGGTTCAGCAACTCTGGAAGGCACCCAAATCGATCTGGAAGACGCCGTCATGGGTCCCACCGGGCGCCCCCACCGCGACTTTCCTGAACCCGCGCCGCTGCCCTCCCACGGCCCCGCGCGTGTCATCGCGATGGTGAACCAGAAAGGCGGGGTGGGTAAGACCACCTCCACCATCAACCTCGCCGCGGCACTGGCGGAATTCGGGCGCCGGGTGCTCGTCGTGGACTTCGACCCGCAGGGTGCACTCTCTGCGGGCCTCGGCATAAACCCGCACGAACTGGATCTCACGGTTTATAACGTCCTGATGGACCGCAAGGTCGACATCCGCGACGCGATCCACAAGACCGGCGTGGACAACCTGGACCTGCTCCCGGCCAATATCGACCTCTCCGCCGCCGAAGTGCAGCTGGTCAATGAGGTGGCCCGCGAGCAGGTCCTCGACCGTGCGCTCAAAAAGGTCGAGGACGATTACGACGTCGTCCTCATCGACTGCCAGCCTTCCCTCGGCCTGCTCACCGTCAACGCGCTGACGGCGGCCCACGGCGTCATCATCCCGCTGATCTGCGAATTCTTCGCCCTGCGCGCGGTGGCGCTGCTCGTGGAGACCATCGACAAGGTCCAGGACCGGCTGAACCCCAGGCTGCAGGTCGACGGGGTGCTCGCCACCATGTACGACGCCCGCACCCTGCACAGCCGGGAGGTCATTTCCCGGCTGGTGGAAGCCTTCGGCGACAAGGTCTTTGAGACCGTCATCAAACGCTCGATCAAGTTTGCGGATGCCACTGTGGCCGCCGAGCCCATCACCAGCTATGCCGGCAACCACATCGGCGCTGATGCCTACCGCAACCTCGCCAAGGAGCTCATCTCGCGCGGCGGCGCGCCCTAGCCGGCACGTGACGGCGACGCACACCCCGACGGCGGAGCTGTCCCCGCCGGAGAAAAGGCCCGCCTTCGAAGTGCGGCTGGCCAACTTCACCGGCCCCTTCGATCTGCTGCTGGGCCTGATCACCAAGCACCAGTTGGACATCACCGAAGTGGCACTGGCGACGGTCACAGATGAGTTCATCAGGTACATCAAGGGCTTGCAGGCACTGGGGGAGGAGTGGGCCCTGGACGAGGCCAGCGAATTCCTGGTCATCGCCGCAACGCTGCTCGACCTCAAGGCCGCCCGGCTGCTGCCCGCCGGTGAAGTCGAAGACGAGGACGACATCGCGCTGCTGGAGGCCCGCGACCTGCTCTTCGCCCGGCTGCTCCAGTACAGGGCGTTCAAGCAAGTGGCCGGCATGATGGGTTCGACCCTGGACCTGGAAGGCCGCCGGTTTCCACGCCAGGTGGCACTGGAGGAACACTTCTCGGCGCTGCTTCCGGAACTTGTCTGGCGGCACACGCCGCAACAGTTCGCCGCCCTCGCTGAGGCCGCCCTCAAGCCCAAGGAGGCAGCCCCCACCGAGGTCGGCCTGGCGCACCTTCACGGCAGCCCGGTGAGCGTCAAGGAGCAGGCGGACCTGCTCGGCCGCCGCTTGCGGCAGGGCAGCCCGCTGACGTTCCGGGCGCTCACCGCCGACGCCGAATCCTCCCTCGTGGTGGTGGCGCGGTTCCTTGCGCTGCTGGAAATGTTCCGGGACCGCGTGGTTTCCTTCGACCAGCTGTTGCCGCTGGGGGACCTGACCGTCCACTGGACTGCCGGGTCAGAGGCATGGAGCAGCGAGTCCCTGAGTGAAGAATACGAGGAGCAGCCTTGAGTGAGACACGATCCGGCCCGGCCGGCGGCGGACCCCAACACCCCGCTGCCGAAGGGGAGGGGCCCGACGTCGCAAGCCTGCCGGGCGGCGCCCGCGCCGCGCTCGAAGCCGTGCTGATGGTGATCGATGAACCCGCCACCGCCACGAGTCTTGCGGCCGGTCTCAATCTCACGGTCGACGTGGTCGAAGGCCTGCTGGCGGACCTGCAGCGGGAGTATAACGGCTATACTGTTAATGCCCCGGATGTGGACGACAGCCATAGCAGCAACCTGAACGGCTTCGGCTCCACCCCCCGGGGTTTTGAATTGCGGAATATCGCCGGAGGCTGGCGGATCTACTCCAGGGCTGAATTCGCCGACGTCGTCGGCGGCTTCGTGCTGGAGGGACAGACAGCCAGGCTGACGCAGGCGGCGCTCGAAACGCTCGCCGTCATCGCTTACCGCCAGCCCGTGTCACGGGCGCGGGTGTCTGCAATTCGAGGAGTCAATGTTGACTCCGTCGTGCGGACCCTGACGCAGCGGGGGCTGATAGAGGACGCGGGAACAGACCCCGAGTCCGGAGCCATCCTGTACCGCACGACGTCGTATTTCCTGGAACGCATGGGAATCGGCTCGGTGGAGGAACTGCCGCAGCTTTCACCGCATCTTCCGGGGCTCGAAGGAATTGAAGAGTTCTACGACGCAGGAACAATGTAGGCAGGAACACTGCCTGCGCACGAGTATCCAGCAGGGCAGAAGCATTTGCCCGAGCCGGCCGGCCTTGTCGGGAGACAAGCCGCACCGGTCAACATAACGAAGGACGGGTCATGACACAGGCGGGACGCCAGGGTTCACCACGTAACGGTTCGGGACGCAACAGTGCCGGACAGAGCAGCGCCGGAAAGAGCAGCGCTGGAAAGAGCGGTGCCGGCAAGAGCGGTGCCGGACGCAATCCCCAGGGCGGCGCGGGCCGCGGCGGGGGAGCCGGTTTCAAGGGCGGGGGAGACCGCCCCTTCAAGCATCCGAAGCCCCGCGAACAGGCCTTCATCGATCCCGACCTGCAGGGTCCCGGCGGTGCGCCCGCTGACCGCCCTGCTTCGGGCGACCGGAAGCCCGCCGGCTTCTCGGGCAAGGCTGCCGGCCGCAAGCCCGGCGCCCGCAAGCCCGGCTTCGGCAAGGATCCCGGCACCCCGGGAGCGCTCAAGCCCAAGCCACGCAGCGGCGCACCCAAGCCCGCCGGCGCCCGCGCCTTCGGTGGGGAACGCTTCGGCCAGAACCTGGGCCCCGTACGGCGTCCGGCCCGCAAGCGCGGACCCCGCGCCGAGGTGCCCCAGTCGGAGCTGCACGACCAGGACGGCGTCCGCTTGCAGAAAGTCATGGCTTCGGCCGGCGTGGCCTCGCGCCGCGTTTGCGAGGAAATGATCGCCGAAGGCCGCGTAGAGGTCGACGGCCAGGTGGTCACGGAGCTCGGCGTCCGCGTGGACCCGAAGACCGCCGTGATCCACGTTGACGGCCTCCGCATCCAGCTGGACGAAAACATGGTCTACATGGTCTTCAACAAGCCCAAGGGTGTCGTTTCCACCATGGAAGACCCGGAGGGCCGCCCCTGCATCAGCGACTTTGTCCGCAAGTACCACGGTGAACGGCTCTTCCACGTGGGCCGGCTCGACGTCGCCACCGAGGGCCTGCTGCTGCTGACGAACGACGGCGAACTCGCCAACCGGCTGACGCACCCGTCCTACGAAGTGCCCAAGACCTACCTCGTGCAGGTCCGCGGGCCGTTCCCGCAGGGCATCGGTGCCGAGCTCAAGGCCGGCGTTGAACTTGAGGACGGCATTGCCTCGGTTGACTCCTTCCGGCTCGTTGACTCGACTCCGGGCCATGTGCTGATCGAGGTTGTCCTGCACTCCGGCAAGAACCGGATTGTCCGGCGCCTCTTTGACGCTGTCGGCTTCCCGGTTCTGCGCCTGGTCCGGGTCAAGGTCGGGCCCATCGGCCTGGGCGACCAGCGCCAGGGAAGCATCCGCAACCTGGGTAAGCAGGAAGTCGGTCACCTGCTGGCATCCGTAGGGCTGTAAGGCATGTCCGCCTTCCGCACCCACGGCCGCGGCCACCTCAATGGCCCGGTCGTGGTCCTTGGAACCGGGCTCCTCGGCACCAGCATCGGGCTCGGCCTCCGGGGCCGCGGCGTGTCCGTGTTCCTCTCCGACCCCTCACCCACTAACCAGGCCGTCGCCGTCGACATCGGCGCAGGCCTGCCGTTGGCGCGCCTGGACGCGGAGCGGCCTGAGCTCGTCGTGGTTGCCGCTCCGCCGGACGTCACTGCGGACGTGGTTGCCCAGGCCCTGAAGGACTACCCGGACGCGGCCGTCGTCGACATCGCCAGCGTCAAGGCCGGCATCCAGGCCGACCTCCGCGACCGGGGGGCTGACCTCAGCCGTTACGTGGGCACCCACCCCATGGCAGGACGGGAGAAGTCCGGCCCCGTGGCCGCCCGGGGAGAACTGTTTACGTCAATGCCCTGGGTGCTGTGTCCGACGGCGGAAACCTCGCCCGCCGCGGTGCAGGCTGCGCGCGCCCTCGCCACGGACCTTGGCGCCGTCGTGTCCGAGTTCTCCGCGGAAGAACACGACGAGGCGGTGGCGCTGGTTTCCCATCTGCCGCAGATCATGTCCTCGCTCGTCGCCAGCCGGCTCCAAGGCACGCCCCTGCACGCGCTGTCCCTTTCCGGGAACGGCCTGCGGGACGTGACCCGCATTGCTGCCAGCGACCCCACCCTCTGGGTCCAGATCCTCGGTGCGAACGCGGACAAACTCGTCGGGATCCTGCACGGTGTCCGCGAAGACCTCAACCGCCTCATCGGAACGCTGGAGCATCCCACCGCTCCCGGCGCCCGGCTGGACCTGGCCCAGCTGATCAGCGAAGGGAACGCCGGACAGTCGCGGATCCCGGGCAAGCACGGCGGACCGCCGCAGGCCTACTCCTGGCTCACGGTCCTGGTGGATGACACCCCGGGCCAGATCGCGCGGCTCCTCACCGAGATCGGTGAGATCGGCGTCAACCTCGAAGACCTCCGGCTGGACCACTCGTCGGGACAAAACGTGGGTATGGTGGAAATTTCCGTGCTGCCCAACAAGCATGACCTCCTCATCGAAGCCCTCAACGACCGCGGATGGCGGGTACTCCAGTAATGACACAGGAAATCATAGAAACCATGGACGTTGTCCGCCCCGGAAAAAGCCTCGTCGTGGCGATCGACGGGCCGTCCGGATCGGGCAAGTCCAGCGTCAGCAAGGAAGTCGCGCGGCGGCTCCGTCTTGCCTACCTCGACACCGGCGCCATGTACCGTGCCCTGACCTGGTTCTGCCTGGATACCGGCACTGACCTGGAAGACGCCGGCGCAGTGGAAGCCGCGGCGGAGAACCTTCCGCTGGAGGTCAGCACCAGCCCGCAGGACGAGTACGTGCGCGTCGGCGGCGTCGACATCACCCTCGCCATCCGGGAGCCCGCGATCTCCGCGGCCGTCAGCGCCGTCGCCACCACCCTTGGCGCCCGCACCGAACTGATCCGCCGCCAGCGCGAGATGATCGAACTGCACCACCGCCGCATGGTGGTCGAGGGGCGGGACATCACTACCGTCGTCGCGCCTCACGCGGAAGTACGGATGCTGCTCACGGCGTCCGAGGAGGCGCGCCTGCGCCGCCGGGGAATCCAGCTGGGCGGCAGCCAGAACGCCGAGCAGCTCGCCGCCCAGGTGACCCAGCGCGACGCAAAGGACTCCACGGTGGTGAACTTCACCCAGGCCGCCGACGGTGTCGTGACCCTGGACTCCTCCGACCTGGACTTCCAACAGACGGTCGATGCCGCCCTCGGCATCGTGGACCGCGTGGTCAACCACAAGATCAGCCTTGACTGAGCCGGAACCGGCACTGCCGGGACGGTGGACGACCGTCTGGAGCAGGCCCGTAGGCTGGCTCCTGGACCACGTCGTCTACCGGACTTCGGTGACGGGCCGGGCGAACGTCCCGGCGTCGGGCCCGGTGATCTTCGCCGGGAACCACATCAGCTTCCTGGACGGCCCGGTCATGTTCGGCGCCGCACCGCGGCCCATGCACATCCTGGTTAAAAAGGAACTTTTCAGCGGCCTCCTGGGCCGGGTGCTTACTGCCGCGGGCCAACTGCCGGTTGACCGGGCCGGTGACCGCGCCGCCCTGCATAAAGCCCGGCGGGTGCTCGAGGCCGGCCGTTGCGTTGGCATCCTTCCGGAAGGAGCGCGGGGGAGCGGCGAAGCTTCTGCCATCAACAACGGAGTTGCCTGGCTGGCACTGAACTCCGGCGCCACCGTGGTTCCCGTCGCCATCCTCGGCACACGGATCAGCGGCGAGCACCTGGATGCGGTACCCGGCCCGCGCCGCCGGCTGCATGTCAGCTTCGGCGGTGCCCTGAACGTCTGCCGCCGGCCGGGCGAGACCGGCCGTGTTTCAATGGACAGGGCGGGAACCGAAATCCGTGCCGCGCTGGCCCGCCATGTCCAGGAAGCAATCGCCGGCAGCGGGCAGCCCCTGCCCGACGCGGACATCCCGCAAGAACGTCATAAAGAAGTAGCCGGGACGCCGGCAGATCACCACCTAAGGAATGTGCAATGAGCGATACGACTCAAACCTCCGGCAACTTCGGCGCCGGCGAAGACGAATACACGCCCACCGGCACGGACCAGGTGGCTGAGCACCTTGCCGCCTTGGATGATGAGGAAGCGGAACTCCGCGCAGCTTCCCTTCGGGCCGGGCTGGACGACTACGAACTTGACGAGGAAGACGCCGCCCTCCTGAGCGGCCGCTACGACGACGAGGACTTCGAAGGTCCGCTCAAGCTGGATCCCGTCCTGGCCATCATCGGGCGCCCGAACGTGGGCAAGTCCACCCTGGTCAACCGGATCCTCGGCCGCCGCGAAGCGGTCGTGGAAGACACCCCCGGTGTCACGCGCGACCGGGTCATGTACTCCGCCCACTGGAACGGCCGCAACTTCACGGTGGTCGACACCGGCGGCTGGGAGCACGATGCCCGCGGTATCCACGCACGCGTGGCCGAACAGGCCGAGATGGCAGTGGAACTCGCGGACGCCGTGCTGTTCGTCGTCGACTCCGCCGTGGGCGCAACGGCCACCGACGAAAGCGTCGTGAAGATGCTGCGTAAGTCCAAGAAGCCCGTCATCATGGTGGCCAACAAGGTGGACGACTTCGCGCAGGAGGCTGACTCGGCCACGCTCTGGGGCCTTGGCTTCGGGGAACCGTACCCCGTGTCCGCGCTTCACGGCCGCGGCGTTGCCGACCTGCTCGACCACGTCATGGACACGCTGCCCGAGTTCTCGACGATCGAGGGGCTGGAGCGGTCCGGCGGACCGCGGCGCATCGCGTTGATCGGCCGGCCCAACGTCGGAAAGTCTTCGCTGCTGAACAAGCTGGCCGGCTCCGAGCGGGTGGTGGTGGACAATACCGCCGGCACCACCCGGGACCCGGTGGACGAGTTCGTCGAACTCGGCGGCCGCACCTGGCGCTTCGTGGACACTGCCGGCATCCGCCGCCGCCAGCACATGGCCCAGGGCGCGGATTTCTACGCCTCGCTGCGCACCCAGAGCGCACTCGAAAAGGCCGAGGTCGCCGTCGTGCTGCTGGCCGTGGACGAAGTGCTCAGCGAACAGGACGTCCGCATCCTGCAGCTGGCCATCGAATCGGGCCGCGCACTGGTCCTCGCGTTCAACAAGTGGGACCTGCTGGACGAGGAACGCCGGATCTACCTCGAACGAGAGATTGAGCGGGACCTGGCCCACGTGGCGTGGGCGCCGCGGGTCAACATCTCGGCGCTCACAGGCTGGCACAAGGACAGGCTGGTTCCGGCCCTGGACACCGCCCTGGAAAGCTGGGACAAGCGCATCCCCACCGGGCGCCTCAACGCATTCCTGGGCGAACTGGTCGCGGCGCACCCGCACCCGGTCCGCGGCGGCAAGCAGCCCCGCATCCTTTTCGGCACCCAGGCCTCCAGCCGGCCGCCGAAGTTCGTGCTGTTCACCACCGGGTTCCTGGATCCAGGCTACCGCCGCTTCATCACGCGCCGGCTCCGTGAGACCTTCGGTTTCGAGGGCACTCCGATCGAGGTCAACATGCGCGTCCGCGAAAAGCGCGGCAAGAAGCGTTAATTCCGACACACCAGGGGCGGTAACGCTTTGAAAATGTCACAGGCACCCTCCCGTATCGTGTAAGCTTTTGGAGGTGGTTCGGCCGGACTGCAGAGATGAAACTCCTGGCATACAGGGGATGCAATCGATGCGGAGAACGGCGGAACTAACGGGCTGTAGCGCAGCTTGGTAGCGCACTTGACTGGGGGTCAAGGGGTCGCAGGTTCAAATCCTGTCAGCCCGACCAAAATAGCAGCAGGTAAGAGGCCGTTTCCGGAGAAATCCGGAGACGGCCTTTTCTGCTTAGCACGTCGAATGTAGCCACGATTGTTCGGGCGTGTCCGTTCGGTCGATCAGTAGCAGGTCAGAGGGTCAAGCAGGGCTTGCTTGAGACCCGCGCTGAGTGCCGGCGGGCTGTCGACGTCAACTGCGAGTGCCTGCACGGCACGGGCGAAGAAGTTCCGCATGGCAGCGGCGAGGGTGATTTCCACGATGTCCTCATCGCTGAAGCCCAGAGCCTGCAGGTTCCTGCTGTCTTGTTCGGTCATGGATGCGGAGTCGCGGCTGAGCTTCTCAGCGAACTCCATCATTGCCACTTCCGCGGCGGTTAATCCCGCGTTCCTGTAGTCGCGAGCAATCCTGATGAGGGTTGCTTCGTCGAAGTACTTCAGTGTCCTTGCCCCATGCGCCAGCCTGCAATGCTGCGAGCCGATACCCAGGGATGCGGCGAGTGTAACCAGTTCGTAGCGCCGTTTGTCCATTGGGCCCGCCACTGCCTCGACCATGCAGTTCCACGCTTTGTAGGCCTCGGGGTGCAGAGACATCACTTTCGTGTGGCTGGCCACGTAGCCGAGGTCGCGGATGTCCTCGGCGTAGAAGGCTGCGGTAACGCCGGAGGCCTCACCCGGAGGCACCGTCTTGATGATAGTCATCTCTATCTCCTAAAGACTTTCAATACTTGCTAGCCTGCACCCTTTTGTTCGTGGGTTGAAAGCGTGTCTTTTGGGGTGCTGAGTCCATTCCACCTCCGAGTCAGGCGCGCCACATCCGTGCTTACTACTGAAAAATATTCCGTGGAGGCTGTGCAGAGCGGATGGCCGTATGCGACTGTTGGGACGTGCAACTTGGATTCGAAATCCGGGGCGGATCGTTGCGGGACGCGGGGGTAACGAAGCGCGAGATGGAGGTTTTCTGGCTCGTGGGGGACCGCTTGCGCAACAGGGAGATTGCGGAGGGTCTACATCTTTCAGAACGCACGGTTGAGAGCCATGTATCTGCCCTGCTGCGCAAACTTGGCTTGACTGATCGCCCGTCGCTTGTCGCCGCAGCGCAACAGCTGCGTGTTTCCTCGCCCACCCGCCCCCTGCCGATGCCATTGTCATCGTTTATTGGCAGGAGTGAAGAAGTATCAGAGCTTCTGCACCTGGCGGTGAGGGAGCGCCTCATCACGGTCGTTGGACCTGCCGGAGTCGGGAAGACAAGGCTTGCCCTGGAAGTGGCGGCTTCGTCCCGGCCACACCAGCAGTCCTCGTCGACCTGGCAACTGCTGCATCAGGGGAAGAGGTTTTGCGTGTCTTCGCCGACGCGCTTGGTCTGACCGCCGAGGGAGAACAGCTGCGGCCTCGGCTCCGCGAAGCAGTTTCTGCAAGGGACTATTGGGCCATAGTGGATAACTGCGAGCATGTTGCGCCAAGCGCCACCGTACTCCTGGCTGATCTGCTGAGTTACACGCAGCGCCTCCGAATTTTGGCTACGAGCCGCACTCGGCTACATATCGCGGGGGAAGTGCTATTTGAACTGATGCCGTTTGCAGTGCCAGACGCTGACTGGAACCCGGTGCAATTGGTGAACTCCCCGTGCGGTCGGTTGTTTGTTGACCGTGCAGCCTCGCAGGTCCGTGCTTTTTCCCCCGCTGAGATTCTTGCGCTTTTGGACGAACAGCTGACGGCGTCACGACAGGTGGACCACAGCATCACCCGCCGGCACCAGACCTTGAGGGAAGCCCTGCAGTGGAGCTATGACCTGCTCACCGAGAAGGAGCGGCAGCTTTTCGAACGGTGCTCTGTGTTCCCCGGTCTCTTTGGATATGACGAAGTGCTGGAAACCCTCTGCTATCCACCATTGCAGCCTCCCGAGATGGCTGAGCTCACAAGCGGCCTTGTAGACGCGTCCTTGATTTCGGTCCGCCGTGATGGCGAACATACGGAGTACCGCATGCTCGACAGCGTGCGGCGGCTCGCGTTCTCGCTACTGGAGCAACGAGGGGAAAGCGACTTCCTCCAGGGACACTACGCCCGACAACTCCTTCACCGCGGCGCCTCAATGTTGCAGGATCTGCAGGGCACAGACCAGATCTACGCGCTCAGGTGGTACAACGAGCATTGGATCGACGTGCGCTCCTGCATGGGCTGGGCCCTGAAAAACGGCAGTGATGAGCTGGCGTGGGAGTTTCTCGCGGGTATCGGAACGGGCTGGGAAATTCTCGGGGCAAAGGGCGAACTCTTCGACTGGCTGAAAGTCCTCCTCACGCGCCCACTTCCACAAGGAATCCTTGGGGTTAGGGCAGAAATTGCAGCGACGGTTCTGTTCGATTACCAGGACTCAGAACAAACCCTCATGCATGCCCAAAGGGCTCACTCACTGGCCGCTGAACTAGGTGACAGGAGCAGCACCGCGCAGGCCGAATGGGCGCTGGGATGGGCCCTGAAACGTGCAGACCCGGCGTCTGCAACCGAACATCTACTCAAGGCGGACCAACTGTTTCATCGATTGGGCGACGAGTGGCACGGCGCACTGGTCTTGGAATCCCTGGGATACGCAGAGCCCGACACCGATATTGCTGTCGAATTACTAACGAACAGCGCCAAGGCGTTTCGAAGCCTCGGGGACTACGTGAAAGAGGCGAACTGCCTAAACCAGATGGCGAACCACACCATCTGCACAGGCCAGCGAACCCATGAGGCACGCCAGTGGCTGCGCGAGGCCGAACGTCTGGCCCATAGGACGGGAAACCGGCACGAGCAGCTCCATGCCGAACTCTTCCGGATCCGACTGGACCAATTCCAGAAACCGAAGACCGTCCACGGCGCGCGCCTTGATCAATTGCTCAAAGACTTCAAGCTTATTGGTGACCAGCGCTGCACAGGCCGTGCCCTCCTCAGCCTGGGCTATGAGTCGCTCAAATCTGGCAACTTCCAATCTGCCAGCCGGCAACTTAAGGAATCTGTCGCCCTCGCCGCCAGTTGCGGCGCCACGCTGGAAACGGCGACGGGTATCCACCTGCTGGCCGAATCCTCATTTCGAAGCGGTAGAGGTGAAACCGCTGCAGCGGGGGCAGGCGGCCCCCTGACGCCGGCGCCGCAAGACCCGGGGCCGTTGAAGCGCGCTACTTCAGGAACCGTGAGGTCCGGCGGTCGGCCAGGATCTTCCCCTTCGTCTGGCAGGTCGGACAGTATTGCAGCGCTGTGTCGGCGAAGGAAACCTCACGGACCGTGTCACCGCACACCGGGCACGCTTCGCCGGTCCGGGCATGGACGCGCATGTGGTTGCGTTTGGTGTCTTTGAGCTGCGACGGCGGCTTCCCCTGCGCTTCCGTCAACGCCGTTCCCAGGATGCTGTGGATGGCGTCGTACAGAACCTGGACGGCGTCCCGGTCCAGCGACTTGGCGATTGCGAAGGGTGACGTCCTGGCTGCGTGCAGGATCTCGTCGCTGTACGCGTTCCCGATGCCCGCTATCACGGCCTGGCTCCGGAGCAGGCCCTTCACTTGCTGCGAGCTGGAACCTAGAATCTCCGCAAAGGTATGGACGTCGAACCCGGGGGCGAACGGGTCCGGTCCGAGCGTGGCGATTCCGGGGACGTCGTGGGGATCCCGGACCACGTAGACCGCCAGGCCCTTTTTCGTGCCGGCCTCTGTCAGGTCCAGGCCGAGCAGGCCGGACGCGCCGGTGAAGAGCAGCCGCGCCGCCAGGGGGCCCTTGCCCATTTTCAGCTGGATCTCGGTCGGTGTGTCGGTGAAGCGGACCCAGCCGGCCCGCGCCAGGTGGAAGACAAAAAACAGCCCGTCGGCCTCCATGCTGATGAACTTGCCGAAGCGTTGGACCCCGGTCACGGTCCGGCCCTCGAGCTCCGAGAACGGGGGATCAGCGGTCTTAAGCACTGCGAAGGAGGCGATTTGTATCTTTGTTACGACGGTTCCACGCAGGTGTTCATCAAGAAAGTCCGCCAGGGCCGCCACTTCAGGAAGCTCGGGCATGGCCTAGTCCCGACCCGCGTCGCCGTCGACGCCGGTTAGGTCAATAGTTGTGACGGCCGCCTGTGCACGTTCTGTCATCGCACCATCATGGCAGAGTCTTCCCGGGCCTCGCCTGCATCTGCCTATACTTTCAGCGGCGGGCAGTTCGAGTGGCCGCCGCTGACCTTGGTGATTGACCCGATGAAAGGCCCGTCATGAGCATCATTCCCGAAGAGTTGTCCTACACCGCAGAGCACGAGTGGGTTTCGGCCCCGGATGCCGACGGAGTCGTGCGCGTGGGCATCACCGATTTTGCCCAGGACGCCCTCGGGGACGTCGTCTACGCCCAGATGCCCGAAGTGGGCACCACAATCAAGGCAAACGACGTCGTCGGTGAGGTCGAATCCACCAAAAGCGTGAGTGACATCTACGCTCCCGTCTCCGGCGAGGTGGTGTCCCGGAACGAGGCGCTGGACACGGATTCGGCCCTGATCAACTCCGATCCGTACGGCGAGGGCTGGCTGATCGAAATCAAGCTGGCCGAGCCCGACGCCGTCGAATCACTGCTCAGTGCGTCGGAGTATGAACAACAGGTAGGCTAAAGGGAAGGGCTTCCGGGCCGGGCCACAGCAGTACTTTCACAGCAGTACTTGCAACACAGCAGTACCAGCGATGGCCCGCCCGCTGGCCCTACCGGATTTGCCAGGCATTTCCGGCCGGCATGCGTTATCTGCAGGGGGGACACCTGCAGCGAATGAGGAGGATTCAATGTTTGGCCACGAACGGAACGCCACAGGGGAGCGTCGCGGCGCGCGTGGAGTGAAGGCTTCGGAGACCACGTCGATCAACCTCACCCCGGTGCGTGACGAACCCACCATCCCTCCGAAGGTCTCCGCCGATGAGCGGACGGCCGTCGAGTCGCTGCCCTTCGGCTCCGCCCTGCTGGTCGCCCACTCCGGGCCCAACAGCGGAGCGCGCTTCCTGCTGGATTCCGACGTGACGACGGCGGGCCGCCACCCGGACGCCGACATTTTCCTTGACGACGTCACGGTTTCACGCCGCCACGTCGAATTCCGCCGCACGGCTCGCAGCTTTGAAGTTGTCGACACCGGAAGCCTGAACGGCACGTACGTCAACCACGACCGCGTCGACAGCGTGGAGCTGAAGTCCGGCAACGAAGTGCAGATCGGCAAATTCCGCCTCACCTTCTACCTGAGCCCTGCCCGCGCAGCAGGCAACGACTGATTCCGGGGTAGTTGCCTGTGGCAATGGCACAAGCGGAACGGCGCGGACCCCAGGTCCTGAACATCGGGGAAGTCCTGGCTCAGCTCAGCGACGATTTCCCCAACATGACCGCGTCGAAAATCAGGTTCCTTGAGGAAAAGGGGCTCATCAACCCGCAGCGGACGCCCGCGGGGTACCGGCAGTACGCCGAAAGCGACGTCGAGCGGCTCCGCTTCGTGCTGTCCCTCCAGCGCGACCAGTATCTTCCGCTTAAGGTCATCAAGGACTACCTCGATGCGATTGACCGCGGCGAACGCCCGGACAACCTGCCTCCCGGGGTTACGGTCTCGCCGCGGATCGTCTCCGAAGAGCTGGCATCCGAACTGCAGAACCGGGTCCGGCGGCTCAGCGAGGAACAGCTTCGGGCCGAGTCCGGCGCCAGCGTGCCGCTGGTTGAATCACTCCTGAGCTTCGGCCTGATCGGCCACGTCAACGGCAAGTTTGACGAAAACGCCCTTCAGGTGGCGCGCGCCTGCGTCCAGTTGGAGAGCCACGGCCTGGAACCCAGGCACCTGCGGCCGTTCCAGGCTGCCGCCGAACGCGAGTTCGGACTCGTGGAGCGCGCGGTGGCCACCCTGACGTCCCGCAAGGACGCCGCTTCCCAGGCCCGTGCCGCCGAGGCTGCCCGGGAAATCAGCGAACTCTGCCTCTCGCTGCACCGGGCACTGGTCCAGGACCGCATATCGAGAATGGACATCTGATGATCGAGGTGGAGATTGTAGGCGTGCGGATCGAGCTGCCGTCCAACCAGCCGCTTGTCCTCCTCAAGGAGATCCACGGAGAACGCCACGTGCCGATCTGGATCGGCACGCCGGAAGCCAGCGCCATCGCCTTGGCCCAGCAGGGTGTGGTCCCGCCGCGCCCCATGACCCACGACCTGCTGGTAGACGTCGTGGAGTCACTGGGGCACAGCATCGTCAGCGTCAACATCGTGGCGGTGGAGGACAACATCTTCTACGGCCAGCTCCAGTTTGAGAACGGCACCACTGTCAGCTCGCGGGCCTCCGATGCGCTGGCCCTCGCGCTGCGCGCCAAATGCCGGATATGGTGCGCTGACGCCGTCATGGACGAGGCCGGCGTCCGGATCACCGAGCATGACGAGGGCGAGGATACCCACCCGGACGCGGCAGTGGACGAAGAGGGTGAAATGCGGCGTTTCCGCGAGTTCCTCGACGACGTCGAACCCGAGGATTTCGCCGGCTGAGGCCGGCATCGACCGCCCTAAGGTTAAAGTCGAGGATGAAACTTTCGACACGCCCTGCTAATAGGCCGAAGGTCTTTGACCTTGGGCTCCGGCGGGCCTAACGTCAGAGGTACAAGTTTCCATTGCATAGAAGTTCCCTTGCATAGAAGTTCGAGTGCATGGAATTTCGATTGCATAGAACAGCCGCGCAGGTCACACTGGAATGTGCAGCCCGGCCTAGTTACACGGATGAATTTTGCCGTGGGTTGGTAACTCAGCCGGTCAGCTGACCGGTGATGCTGCGACTTCCCCCGGGGAGCCATGACAAGGAGGGTCCACGTGAGTCCGAAAGGCGAAGCGGGCGAGCTCAAGCAGACTGCGACGGCTGGCGTAGCTGTCCCGGCCAGCGGTGCCCAGGGGCTGTTGTTCACTGAGGATCTTCCCGTTTTGGACGAAGACGCAGGCTATCGCGGACCCACCGCGTGCAAGGCCGCCGGCATCACCTACCGCCAGCTGGACTACTGGGCCCGGACGGGGCTCGTCGAACCCGCCGTGCGCGGTGCCGCCGGATCCGGCTCCCAGCGGCTCTATGGCTTCCGCGACATCCTGGTCCTCAAAGTCGTCAAGCGTCTGCTGGACACCGGCGTCTCACTCCAGCAGATCCGCACCGCCGTTGAACACCTGCGCGAGCGTGGCGTCGAGGACCTGGCCCAGATCACACTCATGAGCGATGGCGCCAGCGTCTATGAGTGCACCTCTGCCGACGAAGTGATCGACCTCGTCCAGGGCGGCCAGGGCGTCTTCGGCATCGCCGTGGGGCGGGTCTGGCGCGAGGTGGAGGGGAGCCTTGCCGCGCTTCCCAGCGAACACGCAGCAGTACAGTCCTTCCCCGACGATGAACTCAGCAAGCGCCGGGCCACCCGCAAGACCGGTTAGGTCCAGCCCACCACAGAACACCACGAAGGCCGCCTTTCTTGTGAAAGGCGGCCTTCGTTGTCAGGACCGGCAGGAGTTGCCGGGCGGCGCCACGGGCCCGGGCGGCGGCGCTACCGCAGGCTGCGGTTACGGACGCTGCCGGTGGACTTCAGCAGGTTCGCCAGCAGTGCGTCGAACAGCGCGGCCGCGTTCTTGGCTGAGTCTCCGGGCCAGGAATGAATCGAGTGGGCCGCACCCTGGATCTGCTGCCAGTTGGCCTGCTCGGGTATGTGCGGGTAGAGGAGCAACTCACCGAACATGGACTGCATCTCTGAGAGCCGGAACGCGTGCTCCGCGGAACCGCTGCGCACGCGGTTGGCCACGATGCCCGCGGGGGAAAGCTTCGGGGCGAATTCCCTTCGGAACAGCTGGATCGCCCGCATGGTGCGCTCCGTGCCGGCAACGGAAAAGAGTCCGGGTTCTGCCACCAGGGTCACCTTGTCGCTGGCTGACCACGCCATCCTGGTCAGCCCGTTCAGGGACGGCGGGGAGTCGATGAGGACCAGGTCGTAGCCGCTGGCCCCGGCCAGCACGGTGGAAAGCCGGCGCAGGTCGCGGCGGCCAAGATCCGGCCGGTCATAGATGCCGGTGTAGGCGGAGCCGACCGCGACATCCAGAATGGATGTAGTGGAGCCAGATGTAGTGGAGCCGGCTGCGGGCGCACCGTTGCTGCCCGCCCGCTCAACCCAGCCGCTGGAGACGACGTTCTCGGCCAAACGGGCGCGGCGGGGTGCCTTCAGCATCCGGCCGATATCCAGCTGCCCGACAGGGCGGACGCCGAGGGCAGTGCTTGCATCCGCGTGGGGGTCAAGGTCGACGACGAGGGTGGGGATCCCGGCGGCCATTGCCGCGGACGCCAGTCCGGTGGTCACCGATGTCTTACCGACACCGCCTTTGAGGCTGCTGATGCTGACTACTTGCACGTGAAAAACCAATACCTAACGCCGGTTGCCGGGACGGGGTCCTGCCGGCTCCTGCGTTCCGATGATTCCAGGGGTGCCAAGGTTTTAGGTCCTGGGTCCTGGGGAGCCGGGGCGAGCATGCGCCACCCACCCTTTCATCATATGTTGACCCTGCATCGATTTCCGTTTCATCCGGTGGAGGGGCGGCACTTCGCCCAGAAGGCATGCCCCTCCGGTCCGCGGCCTTGCGCGCAGGGGGCCAACGTGACGCATAATGCTGTGACGGTGGCCACAATCATTTGTGTTTGGCTGCGCCGGTCTTAGAAACTGTGAGCACTTACCGATACGCCCGCGATGATGCAGGAGAAGTATGTTTTCCAAGATTCTGGTGGCCAACCGCGGCGAAATCGCGATCCGTGCCTTCCGCGCCGGCTACGAGCTCGGCGCAAAAACTGTAGCCGTGTTCCCCAACGAGGACCGTAATTCGATCCACCGCCAGAAGGCCGACGAGGCATATCTGATCGGTGAGGAGGGCCACCCCGTCCGGGCGTACCTCGACGTGGACGAGGTCGTGCGTGTGGCCAAGGAGTCCGGGGCCGATGCCATCTACCCCGGCTACGGTTTCCTCTCCGAGAACCCGCGCCTGGCACGGGCCGCGGCCGAGGCCGGCATCACCTTCGTGGGTCCGCCGGCTGAAGTGCTGGAACTGGCCGGCAACAAGGTCGCCGCCCTTGAAGCGGCCCGCAAGGCCGGCGTCCCCGTCCTGAAGTCCAGCCAGCCGTCCAAGGACCTCGACGAGCTGATTGCCGCCGCCGACGAGATCGGCTTCCCGATCTTCGCCAAGGCCGTAGCCGGTGGCGGCGGCCGCGGCATGCGGCGCGTTGACACCCGTGAGGCCCTCCCCGAAGCCCTGCAGGCCGCGATGCGTGAAGCGGACGCCGCCTTCGGCGACCCTACGATGTTCCTCGAACAGGCCGTGCTGCGCCCGCGCCACATCGAGGTCCAGATCCTGGCCGACGCCGAAGGCAACGTCATGCACCTCTTCGAGCGTGACTGTTCCATCCAGCGCCGCCACCAGAAGGTCATCGAGATCGCCCCGGCGCCAAACCTGGACGAGGGCATCCGGCAGGCGCTCTACCGCGACGCCGTGAAGTTCGCCAAGGCGCTGAACTACGTCAATGCCGGCACCGTGGAGTTCCTGGTCGACACGGTCGGGGAGCGCGCCGGCCAGCACGTGTTCATCGAAATGAACCCCCGGATCCAGGTCGAGCACACCGTCACGGAGGAAGTGACCGACGTCGACCTCGTCCAGGCCCAGCTGCGCATCGCCGCAGGCGAGACCCTGGCTGACCTTGGTCTCTCGCAGGACACCGTCCGGCTGCGGGGTGCTGCGCTGCAGTCCCGCATCACCACGGAGGACCCGGCAAACGGCTTCCGGCCCGACGTCGGAAAGATCACCGGCTACCGTTCGGCCGGCGGCGCCGGTGTCCGGCTCGACGGCGGCACCGTCTACTCCGGTGCCGAGATCAGCCCGCACTTCGACTCGATGCTGGTGAAGCTGACCTGCCGCGGACGCGACTACCCGGCCGCTGTCGCCCGGGCCCGGCGTGCCCTGGCGGAGTTCCGCATCCGCGGGGTGTCCACCAACATCTCCTTCCTGCAGGCGGTGCTGGACGATCCGGACTTCGTGGCCGGCAACGTGGCCACCTCATTCATCGATGAACGGCCGCAGCTGCTGAAAGCACGCGTCTCCGCGGACCGTGGTACCAAGCTGCTGACCTGGCTCGCCGAAGTCACGGTCAACAAGCCCAACGGCGAACTCACCGTCCATAGCGATCCCGCCGACAAGCTGCCGGCAACAACCGACGTCACGGCCCCGACAGGCTCCCGCCAGCGGCTCCAGGAGCTGGGGCCGGAGGCCTTTGCCCGGGCCCTGCGGGCGCAGGACGCCGTCGCCGTCACCGACACCACGTTCCGGGACGCGCACCAGTCACTGCTCGCCACCCGGGTGCGGACCCGCGACCTGGTCGCTGCCGGCCCGGCCGTTTCCAAGCTGCTGCCCGAACTGCTTTCCGTCGAGGCCTGGGGCGGCGCCACCTACGACGTGGCCCTCCGGTTCCTGGGCGAAGACCCCTGGGACCGCCTGGCCGCACTGCGCAAGGCGCTGCCGAACATCTGCCTGCAGATGCTCCTGCGCGGACGCAACACCGTCGGCTACACGCCGTACCCGGAAGAGGTGACGGTCGCGTTCGTCAACGAGGCCGCGGCTACCGGCATCGACATCTTCCGCATTTTCGATGCCCTCAATGACGTCAACCAGATGGCCCCGGCCATCCGGGCCGTCCGGAATACCGGCACGGCCATCGCCGAGGTCGCCCTCTGCTACACCGCGGACATGCTGGATCCGGAGGAAAAGCTCTACACCCTCGACTACTACCTCGAGCTGGCCCAGAGGATCGTCGACGCGGGGGCGCACATCCTGGCCATCAAGGACATGGCAGGGCTGCTGCGGCCGGCGGCCGCCGCACGCCTCGTCAGTGCGCTGCGTGAGCGGTTCGACCTTCCGGTCCACCTGCACACCCACGACACCGCAGGCGGCCAGCTCGCCACTCTGCTGGCAGCGGTTGATGCCGGCGTCGACGCCGTGGACGTCGCGTCGGCCTCGCTGGCCGGCACCACCAGCCAGGTCTCAGCCTCGGCGCTTGTGGCCGCGCTGGCACACACGCCGCGTGACACCGGACTCGACCTCGCGAACGTCTGCGCCCTGGAACCGTACTGGGAAGCCGTGCGCCGGGTCTACGCACCCTTCGAATCGGGCCTGCCGGGCCCCACCGGACGGGTCTACCAGCACGAGATCCCCGGCGGCCAGCTCTCCAACCTGCGCCAGCAGGCGATGGCGCTGGGCCTGGGCGAACGTTTCGAGGCCATTGAAGACATGTACACGGCGGCGGACCGGATCCTCGGCCGGCTCGTTAAGGTCACCCCGTCCTCCAAGGTGGTGGGCGACCTCGCCCTGCACCTTGTCGGCCTCAACGCCGACCCCGCGGACTTCAACGAGAACCCGCAGAAGTACGACATCCCGGACTCCGTGATCGGGTTCCTCTCCGGCGAACTCGGTGACCCGCCCGGAGGCTGGCCGGAGCCCTTCCGCACCAAGGCCCTGCAGGGCCGCACCGTCAAGGTCCGCGACGTCGAGCTCAGCGCCGAGGACAGCGCTGCGCTCAAGTCCGACTCCAAGACCGTGCAGCAGACCCTCAACCGGCTGCTCTTCGCCGGTCCCACGAAGGACTACCAGAAGAGCGTGGACACCTACGGCAACCTCTCCGTGCTGGACACCCGCGACTACCTGTTCGGGTTGCAGCGCGGCGCGGAGCATGAGATCGAGCTGGAAAAGGGCGTCCGCCTGATCGCCTCGCTCGAAGCGGTCTCCGAGCCGGACGAGAAGGGCATGCGCACCGTGATGTGCACGCTCAACGGACAGTCACGGCCCGTGGTGGTCCGGGACCGTTCCGTGGTCAGCAACGTCAAGTCCGCCGAACGTGCCGACGCGTCCCAGCCGGGCCAGGTGGCAGCACCGTTCGCCGGTGCGGTCACGGTGACGGTCAAGGCCGGGGACACGGTCAAGGCAGGGGATACCGTCGCCACGATCGAGGCCATGAAGATGGAAGCGTCGATCACGACGCCGGTGGGCGGCACTGTGGCGCGGCTCGCCATCAGCGCCGTCGAACAGGTCCAGGGCGGAGACCTGCTCCTGGTCGTGGAGTAACAGCGCAAGAGGACAAACAAGGGGACCCTCCGCCGCCGCGGAGGGTCCCCTTTGCTGTGGCGTTTACGCCCGCGTGGGACGGGGGGAGCTGTACATCTCCTCGATCACGTCCTCGAAGTCCTTCATGACCTGGGACCGCTTGACTTTCATGGACGGGGTCAGGTGCCCGGACGCCTCCGTGAAGTCCGCCGGCACAATCCGGAACGACTTGATGGCCTCGGCCTGCGACACCGACTGGTTGGCGGTGTTGATGAGCTCCTGCACGGCCGCAGTGATGGCGGGATTGCCGGTCGCCTCGGCAAGGGGCATGGAGCCCGGCAGGCCGTGGCGGTGCAGCCAGCCGGGCAGGGCCTCCTCGTCCAGGGTGACAAGGGCACCGATGAACGGGCGGTTGTCTCCCACCACCAGCACCTGGGAGACGAGCGCATCGGCGCGGATCTGGTCCTCGAGCAGGGCAGGAACGACGTTCTTGCCGCCGGCCGTGACGATGATTTCCTTCTTGCGCCCCGTGATGGTCAGGAACCCCTGCTCGTCCAGCTGGCCGATGTCGCCCGTGCGCAGCCAGCCGTCCTCAAAAGCGTCCCCGGAGAGATCGTCCCGCCTGAAGTAGCCGCGCATGACGCACACGCCCTTCGCGAGGATTTCACCGTCGTCGGCGATGCGGACAGCGTTGCCCGGAATGGGGACGCCGACAGTGCCGATCCGGATCAGCTCCGGAGTGTTGACCGTGACCGGGGCCGATGTCTCCGTCAGGCCGTAGCCCTCCAGGATCTGCAGGCCGATCCCCTGGAAGAAGTGCCCGAGGCGTTCGCCCAGCGGACCGCCGCCGGAAACGGCGTGTGCCACCTGGCCGCCCATCGCCGCGCGGAGCTTGCCGTAGACCAGCTTGTCAAACACCGAGTGCTTGAGCTTGAGCCCGAGCCCCACTTTTCCGGCCTGCCGGGCCCGCGAGTACGCGATGGCGGTGTCCGCGGCGCGGTGGAAGATGGCGCCCTTTCCACCGTCCTCGGCCTTCGTGAGGGCCGAGTTGTAGACCTTCTCGAAGACCCGGGGGACCGCGAGGATGAACGTGGGCTGGTAGCTCTGCAGATCCGGCAGCAGGCGCTTGATGTCCGGGGTGTGGGCGACGGTAACGCCTGCGGCTACTGCCAGCACGGAGATGAAGCGCGCGAAGACGTGCGCCAGCGGCAGGAACATGATGGTCCTGGCGTTCTCGTTGACGACGTTGCCCAGCGAGGTGGCCAGGACGTTCTCGGAGAGCTCCACGAAGTTCCCGTGCGTCAGTTCGCACCCCTTGGGACGGCCCGTGGTGCCTGAGGTGTAGATGATCGTGGCGACGTCGGACAATGCTGCCGTGCTGCGCCGGGCTTCCAGTTCCTCGTCGCTGATCCCCGCGCCCGCGGCACGGAGCTCGTCCAGGCCGGGACCCTCGAGCTGCCAGACGTGCGCCAGGGCGGTCAGGCCTTCGGACGTCGCGGCCTGGCGGATGATGTCCTCATGGTGGGCGGACTCGCCGAAGGCGGCCACCGCGCCCGAGTCGCCCAGGTTCCAGGCCACCTGGGAGGGGGAGGACGTTTCATAGATGGGAACCGACACGCCCCCGGCGAACCAGATGGCGAAGTCGATGAGGGCCCATTCGTACCGGGTGCGGGACATGATGCCGACCCTGTCGCCAGCGGCAACTCCGCTCGCCATCAGGCCCTTGGCGAGGAGGGAGGCGTCGGCCAGGAAATCGGCAGCCGCGACGTCCTGCCATCGGCCGTCAGCGTCCCGGCGTGAGAAGAGGGCAGGGTTCGAGGCCTTGGCGGCTTGGCGGAGGAGCAGGTCCGTGATGTTCGAGTCCGGGGGGACGGTCACCAGGGGCGGGACACTGATTTCTCGCACGATAGCTCCTTTGATATCTCCATAGACCCGCGGCGGGTACAGCTAAGCCTAGTATGCAGTCCGGGCCGAAAGTGTTCCTCCACCCTACCCGCGGGTAACTATCTGGAAAAGGCCGTCCCGGCGCTGTTCCACCGGAAATGGAACCCTGCGGCGAATAGACTGTGGAACCATGCACACACCGACGCCCCGCCAGGAGCCCGTCCCCTTCCGCCGGGCGGCCGCCTGGCGACGACGGACCAGGATCCTGGGGCGTGCCGGAGCCGGAGCAGGGTCATCGGGCCAGGCACTTCGCGAGCACCTGCGGCTGGGGCGGAAGGGCCTGGCGATCGGCGTTGACATCGGCGGCACCAAGGTGGCGGCCGGGGTCGTGGACGCCGAGGGGCGCATCCTGAGCCAGGCCAGGCGCGCCACCCCGGGCAGCGACCCGCGGGCAGTGGAACAAATCATCGTGGAACTCGTCGAGGAACTGGGCCGCGGGCACAGGATCTGGTCGGTCGGGATCGGTGCCGCGGGGTGGATGGATCTCGACGGCGGGACCGTACTGTTCAGCCCGCACCTGGCCTGGCGCAATGAACCTTTGCGGGACAACCTGCAGCGGCTGCTGCGCCGTCCCGTCCTGTTGACGAACGACGCCGACGCGGCCGCGTGGGCGGAGTGGCGCTTCGGAGCCGGACGGGCCGAGGACCGGCTGGTGTGCATCACACTGGGCACCGGCATCGGCGGCGCGATGGTGATGGACGGACGGCTGGAGCGCGGCCGCTTCGGGGTGGCCGGGGAATTCGGCCACCAGATCATCCTGCCGGGCGGCCACCGCTGCGAATGCGGCAACCGTGGCTGCTGGGAGCAGTACGCCTCCGGGAATGCCCTTGGCCGGGAGGCCCGCGAACTGGCGGCCGCCAACTCGCCGGTGGCCCAGGAACTGCTCAAAGTGGTGGACGGCCGAGTGGACAGCATCACGGGCGCGATCGTCACCGAGCTGGCACAGGCCGGGGATCCGACGTCGCGCGAACTCCTCGAAGACGTCGGCGAGTGGCTGGGCCTGGGCCTGGCCAACCTGGCCGCCGCGCTTGATCCAGGAACGTTCGTCATCGGCGGCGGGCTCTGCGACGCCGGGGAACTGCTCGTGGCGCCGGCACGGAAGGCCTTCGCCCGGAACCTGACCGGACGGGGTTTCCGCCCGGCGGCCCGGATCGAGCTGGCGGCACTCGGTCCCAACGCGGGCCTGATCGGCGCGGCGGACCTGTCGAGGGTCAGCAGCCGCATGCACCGCTAAGGCCAGCCGCCGCCAAGGCACAACCAACTAGGGCACAACCAGCTAAGGCACAACCAGTCCCTAGACGCGCGCGCCGTCGTCGTGTTCGTCCTTCTCGCCGGGAAGCTTCATGATCAGGAAGACCACCGACGCCGCAAAGACCACGACTATTCCCAGGATCGCCGTCAGCGGGGCGGAGCGCCAGAACATGGCCGACAGCAGGAGGGCGATCGGCCCTCCGACCGCGCCCAGCCAGGCCAGCACGGTCATCGGATCGGCGCCGGCCAGGCTCGGTGGTTCCTCCGGGACAAACTCATCGGAGGCAAAGGGATCGTCGTCCGCCCCGTAGTCCCGGGGCCCGGTAGGAGGCTGAGCCCCGTCCGCCGGGGCATGCGGGTCCGGGGAGTACGCGGCATCGGGCGTTCCGGTTCCCTCCCGGGTCCGGGCAAGCCGTTCCTTGGCGGAGAGTTCGACCGGCGGGGCCCCGGCGAGCCCCAGGGGATCGAAGTCGCTGAACGGCCTGGCCGCGGCGGAGTCCCCGGCGGGGCCGCCGGCGGTGTCCTTCGGATCCGCCGGGCTCGGGCTGCCCTCAAGCCTGGCCACGAGGTCGAGCCAGACGGCGTCGTCCTGGTTGGCTCCGGAATCCGGAGAGGTGGGGTCCGGTCTAGTCATCTGCCGTGTCCTTCCGGCTGGCGTGGGCCGCGCCCGGCGGGCCGCCGGCAACCACCGAGCGGATAAACTCCGCCGAGCCGCGGAAAATTTCGGGCGCATCGTTGTCCATGGTAGCCACGTGGTAGCTGTTTGCCAGCCGGACGACCTCCAGCGGGGCGCGGGTCAGCCCGCGGCGGAGCGCCACCATGCTCGCATCGGAGACCACGTGGTCCACGGCGGAGCGGTAGACCCGGACCGGGGCCGTGACCCGCGGCAGGAGGCGGGCGGTGTCCTTGAGCATCTTGTTGAGTTCATGCGCCGCCGCCACAGGTGCCCGGGGATAGGCCCCTTCATTGATCCCTTCCCTGAGGATGTCGTTGGCGATGGCCGGGGTGCTCTTCAGGACGAGCTTGAGAATGCCGGCGAGGGGAGCGCGCCGGTCATCGATGACGAGGGCGGGGTTCACCACCACAACACCGGCCACCGGGCGGTTCGCGGCGATCCTGAGCGCGAGTGCACCGCCCATGGACAAGCCGGCCACGACTACCTGCTCGCACTCGTCCGCCAGTTCGAGGTACGCGGCGTCCAGGGCCGCGTGCCAGTCCTGCCAGCGGGTCCTGGCGAGCTCCTGCCACCTTGTGCCGTGGCCCGGCAGCAACGGCATCCGTACGGCATAACCGGCCTCCGCCAGGGACCGCGCCCAGTCCCGGACGCCGTGCGGGCTGCCGGTGAAGCCGTGCGACAGCACCACGCCCGTCCGCGGGCCCGTTCCGGTGAAGGGCGCACTGAGCGGCGTGTGGTCGGGACTCGTGCTCATGGGGTCTCCGGTGCTGTTATGGCCGCCCGCGGGACAGGCGGGGACCCGGCGGCTGCGTGCTTGAGGAAGAATCGGGCGGATTGTTCGAAGATCAGCGGCGCGTCGACGTCGAGGGTGGCCACGTGGCCGCTGTCCCGCAGCGGAACGACTTCCAGGTCGCGGGAGCCGAGGCGCCGCCGCAGCAGTTCGAGGGAGGACGGCGGGACCACGACGTCGGTGTCGGACTTGAAGATCAGCGCCGGCGCCTCCACGCGGGGGAGGTCCCTGGCGGCGGCCCTGAACAGCCGTCGCAGTTCGTGGACAGCGGACAGCGGGGTCAGCGAATAGTCGCCGTCTTCGGTGGGCGCCGCCGTCGGATTCTGTTCCTGCACGGGGACAGTGGTCCGCTGGAGGTACTTCAGCATTCCGACGTAGCGCACCCGGCGGTCGTAGAAGCTCAGCCCGGGGTTGACCACGGCGACGCCGGCGACCCTGTGCCGCGCAGCCGTACGCAGCGCGATGGCCCCGCCCATGGAGAGCCCCGCGACGAAGCAGTCCCGGGTGCCCGCGGCCAGTTCCTGGTACGCGAGCTCGAAGGCGGTGTACCAGTCCCGCCAGTTGTGGCGGGCGAGGTCCCGCCAGTCGGTGCCGTGGCCTGGCAGCAGCGGAACGGACACAGCGAAGCCCTGGTCGGCCAGATGCATGGCCCAGGGGAGGACGCTGAGGGGGCTGCCGGTGAAGCCGTGGCAGATCGCCACCCCGATGCCCGCGTTGGCGCCGTGGCCGGGGTAACTGAACGCTGCGGGCGCCAGGGGAGTGCTGCTTCCGGTCATGTGCCCATCGTGTCACTCTTCGGCGCAAAACTCACTAGAGCCGAAAACTCACTAGAGTAGGGTGTCATTGAAGTCCTGCCAGGATCCGACGAAGGGCCGGCCGGACGCCTTCGAAGAGAGGTGCGCCCGTGTTTTATTGGTTCATGAAGACGTTCGTTCTCGGTCCGGTGCTGAAGACGCTGTTCCGGCCCTGGGTCAAGGGCCTGGACAATGTCCCCGCCCAGGGTGCGGCGATCATCGCCTCGAACCACCTCTCCTTCTCAGACTCCATCTTCATGCCGCTCATGGTGCCGCGCCCCGTGGTGTTCCTGGCGAAATCCGAATACTTCACCGGTAAGGGGATCAAGGGCAAGCTGACCGCTGCTTTCTTCCGGCTGACCAACCAGCTGCCCATGGACCGGTCCGGGGGAGCGGCATCGGCGCAGTCCCTCGATGCGGGCATGGCCGTGCTGAAGAACGGCTCGCTCCTTGGTATCTATCCTGAGGGCACGCGCAGCCCCGATGCCCGGCTGTACCGGGGCAAGGTGGGCGTGGCACGGCTGGCGCTGAAGGCGCAGGTCCCGGTCATTCCGGTGGCCATGATCGGAACGGACAAGGTCCAGCCGATCGGCAAGCGGGTGCCCAACATCCGGCGCATCGGCATGATTTTCGGGGAGCCGCTCGACTTCAGCCGATATTACGGCATGGAGGATGACCGGCTGATCCAGCGCTCGGTCACGGACGAGATCATGTATGCCCTGATGCGGCTCTCCGGCCAGGAATATGTCGACGAATACGCCGCCGTCGTCAAGCTCCGGCTCGCCGGGAAGGCAGCAGTGAAGCCCGACGACGGAATCGCGGACGAAAGCGCCACCCCCGGAGGCGCGTGACGGTCCGGTGTGTGACGGTCGCGTGTGTGACGGTCGCTTGTGTGACGGACCCTGAACCGTCAATGACGGAGGGCTCCGGTGAACCCGCGAAGGCAACTATCCTTAGAGGGTGACTGAGTTAACTGCCCCTTCGGCCTTTTCCCTGACCAGCACCGCCCAGAGCGGTGCAGCGAACTATCCCGGCCTGGACCATTGGCGGGACCTGCCGGCGTCCCAGCAGCCGACCTGGTCGGACCCGGCAGTCTTTGAAGCCTCGGTCAAGGAGCTCTCCGTCCTGCCGCCGCTCGTTTTCGCGGGCGAAGTCGACATCCTGCGGGAGCGGCTCGCCGCGGCCGCCCAGGGCAAGGCGTTCCTCCTCCAGGGCGGAGACTGCGCCGAAACGTTCGAGGCCGCCACGGCGGATAAAATCAGTGCGCGTGTCCGCACCATCCTCCAGATGGCCGTTGTCCTTACCTACGGTGCCGCCATGCCCGTCATCAAGATGGGGCGCATGGCCGGCCAGTTCGCCAAGCCGCGTTCCTCCAATGACGAGACCCGCGACGGCGTCACCCTTCCGGCCTACCGCGGCGACATTGTCAACGGCTACGACTTCACGCCGGAGTCACGCGCCCACGACGCCAGCCGGATGCTCAAGGCGTACCACACGTCCGCTTCCACCCTGAACCTCATCCGGGCCTTCACGCAGGGCGGTTTCGCCGACCTGCGGCTGGTGCACCAGTGGAACAAGGGGTTCACCGAGAACCCGGCACACGCCCGCTACGAGTCGCTCGCCCGGGACATCGACCGGGCCATCAAGTTCATGGCCTCCTGCGGCGCTGACTTCGAAGCGTTGAAGCGGGTGGAGTTTTACGCCAGCCACGAGGCGCTGCTGCTGGACTACGAGCGTGCGCTCACCCGGATTGATTCGCGGACAGGGTTCCCGTACGACACGTCCGCGCACTTCCTGTGGATCGGCGAGCGGACCCGCGAGCTGGACAACGCGCACGTGGACTTCCTCTCGCGGGTGCGGAACCCGATCGGCGTGAAGCTCGGCCCGTCCACGAGCGGCGACGACGCCCTGCGGCTCATCGACAAGCTGGATCCGGAGCGCGAGCCCGGCCGCCTGACCTTTATCACCCGGATGGGGGCAGCCAACATCCGCGAAAAGCTCCCGAAGGTGGTGGAGCGCGTCACGGCCTCTGGTGCGCAGGTCCTCTGGGTCACCGACCCCATGCACGGCAACACCGTCACCTCGCCCAACGGCTACAAGACCCGCAACTTCGACGACGTCATCGACGAGGTGCGCGGCTTCTTCGAGGTCCACCACGGCCTCGGCACCGTCCCGGGCGGGCTGCACGTGGAAATGACTGGCGACGACGTGGCCGAGTGCCTCGGCGGGGCGGACCCGATCGACCAGGAAGCGTTCCTGGACCGCTACGAATCCGTCTGCGACCCGCGCCTGAACCACATGCAGTCGCTGGAGATGGCCTTCCTGGTGGCCGGAGCCCTCGCCAAGCGCTAAGGAACAGTCGCCGCGGGGTTCCCGCACCCAAAACGGCTCCGCCGGCCGGATGATCAGCCGGGGCGGAGCCGTTTCTGTTTGCGGCAGAGAGTGATGCTTCGTCAGACCACGGTCAGGGTGACCAGGGAGCCTTCCGGGACCTTCTTGTTCACCGGGTCCTGATCCCTGACGGTGCCGAAGAACCCGCCCAGGATCTCGTTCACTTCAACGTCGAAGCCCAACTCCCGGAGGGCATCTTCGGCTTCGCCGGCCTGCTTGCCGATAAAGCTGGGGACGTCCACGAGGCGGGGTCCCTTGGACACGGTGAGCGTGACGATGCCGCCGCGGGGGAGATTGCCGGAGCCCGGGTCCTGGGCCACCACGGCGCCTTTGGGCACGTCCCGGTCATAGACCGTCTCGGGTGAGACGACGGCCTTCAGTCCGGCGGCTCCAATGGCTTTGACGGCATCTCTCTGTTCTTGCCCGCGCACATCCGGAACCGGTATGGGCTGCGGGCCCTTGGAAACGGTCAGTCCCACCGGAGTCCCGTGCCTGGCTGGGGTGCCCGTCGCCGGATCCTGGGCCAGCACCGTTCCGGGCGCTGCCGACTCGTCGAAGGTCTCGGTGACGGTGCCCAAGACCATCCCGGCACCGTTGAGGGCTGCCTTGGCGTCGTCCAGCGACTTGCCCGTCAGCTCGGGAAGGGGGAACTGCTCCGCTCCCTTGGACACGGCAAGGGAGACGGGCTCGAACTTGCGTATTACCTGCCCGGCCGGCGGCTCGGAGCCCACGACCAGCCCGGCCGGGACGTCATCATTGAATACGTCCCGGGTGGTGGACTGGAAACCGGCGCTCCGCAGCAGTTGCTGGGCTTCCGCGACCGTCTTGTTGGCGAGCTCGGGAATCGTCCCGGGCGAGCCCGGGCCCATGCCGAAGAACCAGCCGGCGCCGGCGGCGAGCAGCGCCGCAATGACCAGCAGCAGGATCCACAGCAGCCCCCGGCGCCGCGGGTTGCCGGCACGCAAGGTCCGGACGGGCGTGGCCGCGGCGCGCTGGCGGGCCTTTTCTTCATCGCGGTCCAGCTTGCGCTGGATCCGCTTGCTGGCGGGGACCGCCGTCGTGTCCCGTCCGTTATCGCCGTATGGGGCGTCACTGTACGCGTCGCTATTGTACGGGCCGTCATTGTCCGGGCCGTCGCCATACGCGTCGGGGGCCTCATCCGGGGCGGAGAGCGGGCCGTAGGCCGGGCGCCGGGCCGCGGCGGACATCACCGTGGTGGGATTGCTGCCGCGGGCGATGACTTCGGTGGGCTGCTGGATCCCGCCGAGGACCTCGGTCCGCGACTGTGGATCGGCCCCGTCCACAGGGTCTTCGACGCTCTCCACGGACTGGCGCGGAGGCCGGCCGATGGCGGGCGGCGACGGCGGGCGCGGTACTGGCCGGCGCGGTACCGAAGGGTGGGGTACTGCCGGCTCCAAAGCGTGCGCACCCGGGGGCTGGATGTCCAGTTCGGCGTCGCTCAGGTTGGTCCGGATGTGGCGCAGTTCGGAGAGCAGCGTGTTTCCATCCACCGGCCGCTTGTCGGGATCGTTCGCGGTACACCACTGCACCAGCTCGTCGATTTCGCCGGCCAGTCCCGGAACCAGCGCCGAAGGGGGACCCACGGTCGAGTTGACGTGCTGGTACGCCACCTGGATGGGGACATCGCCGTCGAACGGCTGTTGTCCGGTAATCATCTCGTACAGCATGATTCCGACGGAATAGATGTCGCTGCGGGCATCGGCTTGCCTGCCGAGAACGAGTTCGGGGGAGAGGTAGGCCACCGTTCCGATGAGGGCGCCGGTGCTGGTGGAGGTGGAAATGGCCCGGGCAAGTCCGAAGTCGCCGACCTTGATCCGGCCGTCGTCCGCAAGGAGGACGTTTTCGGGTTTGATGTCGCGGTGGATGAGGCCCGCCGCGTGGGCGGCACCAAGGCCTTCAACCACGGGAGCGATCAGGGCCAGGGCCAGGCGCGGCGGGAGCGCGCCTCTTTCCTTAAGGACGTCGCGGAGGGTATGGCCCCTGATGTATTCCATGACGAGGTACGCGATCCGGCCGTCCTCGCCCTGGTCGAGGACCCCGACGACGTGCGGGTGTGACAGGCGGGCCGCGGCCTTGGCCTCACGGCCCAGACGGTCGAGGAACTGGGGGTCTCCGGCCAGATGGGGGTGCAGGACTTTGAGGGCGACGTCGCGCTCCAGCCGCTGGTCTGTCGCGACGTAGACAGTGGACATGCCGCCGCTGGCCAGCCGGGACTGAATCAGGTACCGGCCATCCACCAAAGTGCCAACGAAAGAGTCCGACGTGAAATCCTGCACCTTACGATCCTAGTCGTTGCACGGAAAACGGGCCCGGATCAACATGAGATCCGGACCCGTATCGTTATTCTCTGCTGCCGCCGGACCTAGCTGAAGTTCTGCCGGTGGGCCAGGACGGACGCCACGTACTGCTTGGTGTCTTCGAACATGCCGTTGGTGCTGACCGAGTACTGGCCCTGGTAGTAACCGGCAATCGCGTTGTCCAGATCGCTGCTGGTGCTGACGAGCTGGCGGATGATGGCGACGCCGGCGGTGGCGTTGTCATAGGGGTCCAGCAGGTTGAGCTTGCGGCCCACGAGATCGGATGCCCACTGGCCCGAGGACGGGATCACCTGCATGGTGCCGATGGCGTTGGCCGGAGAAACCGCGCGCTGGTTGAAGCCGGACTCCTGGTAGGCGAAGGCCAGCGCCAGGGAGACGTCGACGCCCATCCGGCGGGCCGTATCGGACACGATGGACTTCATCTGGTCGCGGCTCGGTACGGGCGCGGCGTTGAGCAGGGCCTTGTTCTCGTTGGCCGAGCTGACCACGGCCGCCGGGTAGGTGAAGCCGAGGAAGGTGCTGGGCACCAGCGGCGTCACCGTGGCCGTGGGCTGGCTTGACGCCGGGGCGACCGAACCGCCGGCGAGGACGAGCTTCTGCCCGGGGTAAATGACCGAGCTCATGGTCAGCTGGTTGGCGGAGAGGAGGTCCGCGAGCCTGACGCCGTTGCGGGACGCGATTCCCGAGAGGGTGTCGCCTGCCTTGATGGTGTACGAGCCGGAAGCGGGCGCGGCCGGCGTCGACGCCGGAAGCACCGGGGCCGGAGCGGAGGGCTCCGGAGTACCGGCGCCGATCTTGATCTTCTGGCCGGGGTAGATGATCGAGCCCATGTTGAGGCCGTTCCCGGCGAGGACCTCGGAGAGATGGACGCCGTGGCTGGCTGCGATCGCGCCGAGGGTGTCGCCCGCGGCGACCGTGTAGGAGCCGCCGGAGGCGGGAGCGGGGGCCTCAGGAGTCGCAGCCGGCGCCGGAGCTGCCGGAGCGGAATCCGTGCTGCCTGCCCCGATCTTGATTTTCTGGCCCGGGTAGATGATGGAGCCCATGTTGAGGCCGTTTCCGGCGAGGACCTCGGAGAGTCCGACGCCGTGGTCGGCTGCGATCGCGCCCAGCGTGTCGCCCGCCCTTACCGTGTATGCGCTTCCCGTGGACGCCGGCGCGCTCGGCTGGGCCGCGGGGGCCGGAGCTGGGGAGTTGCCGCCGAGCTTGATCTTCTGACCCGGGTAGATGATGGTGTTCGCCCGGAGGTTGTTCAGCGACAGGACGGCGCTGGTCTCCAGCCCGAACTTGCCGGCGATGGCGCTGACTGTGTCGCCGCGCTCCACGGTGTACTCGTCCGGGGCCGCGGCCTGTGCCGGCCGCAGGGACGTGGGAATGGCCGCGGAGACTGAGCTCGCCGGAATCACGGTGGACGCCAGCGACGTCGGCGCCTGTGCCTGTGCGCGCATGGCGGCTGCGAGCGTGGCCGGGATGGACCGGCTGCGGGATTCCGCTGCTGCCGGCTGGGCAATCGCCAGGGAGGAAAGGACGACAGCGGGAAGGGCGGCGGTCGTTGCCGCAATCAACGGCAGGCTGGGCCGTACCGTGTGCTTCGGCGGACGGAACGTCGTCATGGGAAAAATCCTCTTCTCAGCGGCGAACGCTGCGGGTCAGGCCGGAATTACTGGAGTTACCAGTGTGACCAATGTTATTGGTGATACAAATGTGATCTATGTGAATCTCTCATGAATCGCTGGTTAGCACAAGAAGCTTGGGACAATCTGCAACAAACATTCCGGGAGTGTCGGCGCCGAAGGCACTGATTAAAAGGATGGTGATCAGCGGGCGCCGCACTAGGGCCCTTGTGCCCGGTTGCGGCGCCCGCGCCCAACGCGCGGGCCATAACGCGCGCGTCGCAACGTGTTTTCGTCATAACGGGCGCGCACAACGCGCGGGTCACAACTAGGCGCAAAAGCGCCCGCCGTGGCAATCTTGATCCGTGAGTACTGTAGAAAGCCTTGTAGGCGAATGGCTGCCCCTGCCCGATGTTGCCCAGGCACTTAATGTTTCCATCACGAAGGTCCACGCGCTCCTCGATGAGCGCGCACTGGCGGCCCTGCGGATCGGCGAGCGGAAAATCCGCTCGGTGCCCGCGGCGTTCATCCAGGACGGCCACCCCGTGGAGAGCCTCAAGGGCACCGTCGTGGTCCTTTCGGACGCAGGCTATTCCGACGAGGAACTCATCACCTGGCTGTTTACCCCCGACGAATCCCTCCGCGGGCGCCCGATCGACGCCCTCCGCGAGGGCCGCAAGACAGAGATCCGCCGCCGGGCACAGTCGCTGGCCTGGTAGTTGCCTTAACCCGGTGGGTCCGGCCGCGGGCTTACCGGGCCGGCCCTCCGGGCGGCGTTCACGCCGTTCGGCTGCCGTTCACGCGGTTCGGCTGACAGCAGCCTCGGCCAGTTTCCGGAGCGCCGTCTTCGGCAGATCCTCCAGCGGCAGCTGATCGAGCGCGGCAAAGGCAGCGTGTCCGAAGTCCTCGATCAGCACTTCGGTGGCGTGTAGTGCGCCGCAGTCAACAATGATCCGGCGGATCTCTTCGATGTCCGCCTCCTCCAGCCCGGGGTTTCCCAGCCGGGCGTCGATAAAGGCCGACTCGGCCGGTGTGGCCTGATCCAGCGCGAATGCCACGAGGACGGTGCGCTTTCCTTCGCGCAGGTCGTCCCCGGCAGGCTTGCCGGTGGTGACCGGATCGCCGAAGACGCCCAGCACGTCGTCCCGCAGCTGGAAAGCCTCGCCGAGCGGCAGGGCGAACGCCGAGTACCCCCGCAGCAGCTCGTCCGGAGCGCCGGCCAGTGCCCCGCCCAGAGCCAACGGGTGCTCGGTGGAGTACTTGGCGGACTTGAAGCGGATGATCGACTGTGCCCGGCTGACGGCGCCGGCCCGGTCGCGGCGCGGACCGGCCACCTCTTCCAGGATGTCGAGGTACTGGCCGGCCATGACCTCGGCCCGCATCAGGTTGAAGATCAACCGGGCCCGGCTGCCGTAAGCGGCCCGGTCGCCGATTTCCGTGAAGGATTCCTCGCTGAAGGACAGGCACAGGTCTCCGGTCAGGATCGCCGCGGCATGGCCGAACCGTTCCCGGTCCAGCGCCCAGCCCTGGGACTCGTGGAGGTCGGTGAAGCGCCGGTGCACGCTGGGCCCCCCACGGCGCGTGTCGGAACGGTCGATGATGTCGTCATGAATGAGGGCGGCCGCCTGGAACAGTTCCAGGGCAGAGCCGGCCGTGACCACTTCGCCGGCGCCGGCCTCCCCGCCTGCACCCCGCCACCCCCAGTAGCACATGAGCGCCCGCAGCCTCTTGCCGCCGGTGACCAGGTTGGAAATGGAGCCCATCAGCGGATCGATGTCCTGCGAAATCGAGGACATGACGGCCTGGCGGGTGGACAGGAAATCCGTGAGCTTGCCCGCGACGGCGGCGACGTAGCCGGTCTGCTCGAGGCGCAGCTGCTCTGCGACAGTCACTTGACGGACTCGGCAGCGACGTTCGCGCCGATCGTGAAGGTGGAGACGCCGGAGGCCTCCACGACGGAAATGTTGACCGTCTCCCGGTCACCGCGCAGGAAATCCTTCGAGGGGACCGAGCCGACCGTCTCGCCGGGAACGGCCTTGAAGCCCTGCGCCTCCAGCTGCCCGGTGTAGAAGGCGAGGACGTCGCGTGCCGGCGCGGGGATGCCGCCGACCAGTGCCACCGTGGCAGGGGCGGTGGTCTTGTCAAAACTGCTTGAGAGGACCTTGGCGCCCGGCATCAGCGGCAGAAGTTGCTGCGGGAATCCCGGAACCAGGGCCCCGACTGTGGCCGAGGTGCCGGGTGCTGCGGAAGGGCTGGCAGAGGCCGTCGTGGTGGGCGGCGCGGTCGGGGCCGATGCCGATGCGGAGGCCGAGGCCTCGGCCGGCGCCGATGGCGAGCTCGAGGAAGGAGTCCCCGGAGCGGGCGTGCAGGCAGCCAGGGCCATTAGGGTGCCGGCCGCAAAAACGGCTACCGCAGCACGTTTGCGCTCTCCAAAAACCTTCACAGGGACTTTCCTCCTGGGTGTTGACGCCGGATGCAGCCTCCAGTTTAGTCAGTACCCGGGCATAGGATTGGTGCTGTGGTGCCGGATAGGGATAAGTACGGGGATAAGAACAGCGATAAGAACCGGGATAAGGACAGCGATAAGCAGCAGCTTGAAGCGAGGCTTCGCGAACTCCGGCGCAGCAGCATCCTGCACGTGGATATGGATGCCTTCTTCGTCTCGGTGGAGCTCCGCACCCGGCCGGACCTTCTGGGCAAACCCGTCATCGTCGGCTACCCCGCAGACCGCTCCGTCGTGCTTTCCGCCTCCTATGAGGCCCGCGCTTTCGGCGTGCGGTCGGCGATGCCGATGACGGTAGCGGCCCGCATGTGCCCCTCGGCAACCATCATCGAACCGCGCCACAAGCTGTACTACGAAGTATCCGGACAGATCATGGACATCTTCGGCTCCATCACCGACCTGGTGGAACCACTGAGTGTCGATGAAGCCTTCCTCGACGTCGGTGGGGCGATCCGCCGGCTCGGGACACCACGGGACATCGGCGAGCTCATCCGTGCCCGGGTGCGCCGGGAACTGGGCATCACGGCGTCCGTCGGGATTGCCGCCAGCAAGTTCGTGGCCAAGATCGCATCCACCCGGTGCAAACCGGATGGCCTGCTGCTGATCGGCCCGGACGAGACAGTGACGTATCTGCACACCCTGCCCGTGAGCGCGCTTTGGGGCGTGGGCGCCAAAACCGTCGAGGTGCTGTCCCGGCTGGGCATCCGCACCGTGGCCGACGTCGCCGCCTCGCCGCTGCCCTCGCTACGGAAAGTGCTTGGCGCCTCCGGTGAGCACGTGTACCGCCTCTCCTGGGGCATCGACCCACGCCCGGTAACTCCGGTGCGGCTGGAGAAGAGTATCGGGGCCGAAGAAACTTTCGCCGTGGACACCGCCGACGACGCGCTGCTGCACCGTGAACTGCTGCGCCTCTCGCACCGCACGGCCGAGCGGCTCCGCGGTGCCGGGATGCATGCGCGCACCGTCGCCCTCAAGCTCCGCTATGCGGATTTCTCCACCATCACCCGCTCCCGCACCGTCAGCACGCCGATCGACAGCGCCCAGCTGCTCTACGCCGTGGCCGTGCAGCTCCTGGAATCCATCGGGGAGCGGCCGATGACCGTCCGGCTCGTCGGCATCCGGGCCGAACAGCTGGAGGAAGCCGCCCAGGCGCCGCTGCAACTCAGCCTGGACCGCCGGGATGACAACTGGCGCGCGGCCGAGCAGGCGCTGGATGCTGTATCGCGGAAATTCGGGACGAAATCGGTGCTGCCGGCCCGGCTCCTCGACCCCGGCCGGAATGCCGGCTGATAACCCCTTGCCCGGGCGCAGTCATCGCGTGCGGACCGGCCCAGCGTCTACCAGAACTGCCCCCGACAAACTATCCTTATATATACAAAGTTTGGAACGACTGGAACGAGCGTTCGGGCTGATGCGTGACCAGCGGAACGCCCAGATGGGACCGAGGAAAAACCCGTGGGGGACCCCCGATTCGGCCAATGACGGCGAACGGGAACCACTCCGGAATCCCGGTCGTTATGGGTTTGAGGGACACTGGCCACGTCAAGTCTGGACGTTGGCTGACTTAAGGAGGTCGTGATGCCGCTCTCGGAGCACGAACAGAAGTTGCTGGAGCAACTTGAGAAGCAGCTGCATGAGGACGATCCCAAGTTCGCCAGCTCAATGGGCTCGGACCCGGGACGTTCATGGTCGACGCGCCACCTGGTGATCGGCGTGCTGGCCACGCTGGCGGGGGTCCTGCTCCTGCTGGTGGGCGTCACTGTCCAGAGCATCCTGGTCGGGGTACTCGGATTTGTCGTGATGGGGGCCGGCGTTTACTTCGCAACCATGCGCAGTTCCGTCGCAGCCAAGGCGAAGTCCGGCGGCAACGCGAAGAAGTCCGGAAAGTCGAGGAGCTCATTCATGAGCAACCTCGAGGAACGCTGGGACGAACGGCACCGCGGAGAGCAGTAGGGAAGCAGCAGGGGGGTCGACGTCGAAAGCCTCCTCCACTTCCCACCACGGATACTTACCTGAACAGACCTGACGCACACCAGAAGACCCGCTTCGGCGGGTCTTTTGCTCTTTAACGGCACCCTGCGGGCCGCACCGGGGCCGTCCGGAACAGCAGCGGGCGGGTTCCCCGAGAGCTGGCAGGGCCGACCGCCCCAGGGGCCCAAAAGTCCTCCACTTCACCCCACCCGGCGTTTTCCTTGGCAGCACAGGGACAGACGGGGGATTAAAGCTGGGAAAATGCCCGAAATGGAGCCATTTGGCGTTGACTGTGGAGGGATGTGGAGTAATGTGGAGGACGTAAGAGGGTAGTGGCAGCACGGGGGACGTTGGACTTCCTATGAACAGACGGGCGGTGGGCCGTGTTTCTCGGCACGCATTCGCCGCGTCTGGACGAAAAGGGCCGCATCATCCTCCCGGCGAAGTTCCGTGAGGAACTTGCCGGCGGGCTGGTTCTCACAAGGGGCCAGGAGCGCTGTATCTACGTCTTCAGTGAGGCGGAATTCGGCCGGGTTCACGAGCAGATGCGGGAGGCTCCAATCTCCAACAAGCAGGCGCGTGACTACATCCGGGTTTTTCTCTCTGGAGCCTCCGACGAGGTACCCGACAAGCAGGGGCGCGTGACCATTCCGCAGGCGCTCCGGGAGTACGCGGGACTCGGCAGGGAACTGGCCGTCATTGGCGCCGGAACCCGGGCGGAGATCTGGGATGCCCAAGCCTGGAACGAGTACCTCGCCGAGAAGGAAACTGCCTTCTCGGAGACCGACGACGCCATACCCGGAATCCTCTAGGGTCCGGCGATTTACCCAGCACGAAAGTTTCTTGACCCAGATCTCCAGCCGCCCATCCGGGTGTCCTCCTGGCTCACTTCCCCGGAGCCAGGCGGACACAGGATAGGCGCGGATGGGGATCTGGATTAAGAAGCGGAACCACCAAGCGCGGCAAACACCCGGAAGCTCCGACCACGAAAGGACGCAGGCATGACGGACCCTCACCACAAGCCCACGTCCGAACGGCATGTACCGGTCCTCAAGGACCGGTGCATCAATTTGTTGGCACCCGCTTTCAACGACGCCCGTGGCCGTGGCGAAGCGCCGGTGGTCATTGACGCGACGCTCGGCATGGGCGGGCACTCCGAGGCCATGCTGCAGCGCTTTCCGGACCTGCACCTGATCGGCATCGACCGCGACGAGGAAGCCCTTGCCCTGGCGGGGGAGCGGCTCAAGCCTTTCGCCGAACGGATCGACCTGGTCCACGCCGTGTACGACCAGATCCAGGACGTCGTCGAGGACCTCGGCTTCAGCCAGGTACATGGCGTCCTCATGGACCTGGGCGTCTCCTCGCTCCAGCTCGATGAGCGGGAACGCGGCTTCGCCTACTCCTTTGATGCCCCGCTGGACATGCGGATGGACACCAGCCGGGGCCAGACGGCCGCCGACGTCGTGAACAACTACAGCGAAGAGGACCTCGTCCGGATCATCCGGAAGTGGGGCGAAGAGAAGTTCGCCGGCCGGATCGCCAACAGGATCGTCAGTGCCCGGGCCGAGAAGCCGTTCACCACTACCGGGGAGCTCGTCGAGCAGATCCGCGGGGTTGTCCCGGCGGGTGCCGCCAAGTCCGGGGGACACCCCGCCAAGCGCACCTTCCAGGCGCTGCGGATCGAGGTCAATGAAGAACTGGACGTGCTCGAGCGCGCCATCCCCGCAGCTCTGGGTGCCATCGCCGTTACCGGCCGCGTCGTGGTGATGTCGTACCACTCGCTGGAAGACAAGATCGTCAAGGGCTTCTTCCAGGCAGGCTCCAAATCCTCCGCCCCGCTGGGATTCCCGGTGGAGCTCGAGGAGCACAAGGCAGAACTGAAGACCCTCACGAAGGGCACCGAGGTGCCCACCGCCGCCGAAATCGCCGAAAATCCGCGCGCAGCCTCCGCCAGGCTCCGCGCCGTGGAACGCATCAGAGCCAGGAGAGACGCATGAGCACCGCAGCCGTCAACCGATACCCCGTGTCCACCGGCGCGACTGCCCCTAACCTGCCGGGGCTGAACCCCGATCCGGCGCGCAAGTCCCGGACCCCGCTGTCCCTCGTCCGGCCCGCGCCGAAGAAACGCCGTGCCCCGTTCGTGGTGCTCTGCTTCGGGATCCTCGCCGTGGCACTGATGGTGGTGCTTGTGCTCAACATCTCCGTATCGAGCGCCCAGTACCAGCTGGTCCAGCTCCGGAGCGAGCAGATGACCCTGACGAAGCAGAACCAGGACCTCACCCAGCAGGTGCAGAACTTCGATGCCCCGCAGAACCTCGCCGCCAAGGCGACCGAGCTCGGCATGGTCGCTTCCACCGGCAAGGGCCAAATTGACTTGTCCACCCTCACCGTCACCGGCAAGGCGAAGGCCGCGGTCAAGGGCGACGCCCCTGGCGCCGTCATCGCCGCTCCCGCCGTCGCGGGCCAGCTCACCGTCGTTCCCCCCGCCACCGACAACGAGCCGCTCCTGAGCCGCAAGCCGGCTGCGGCTGCTCCGGCCGCCGATGCTGCCCCCGCCAAGGCGGCGAAGCCCACGGCACCCGCACACGAACCGGCCGTCGAGCTTCACGGCGGCTCGGTTCCGCCTCCCGCGCAAAGGGTGCCGGGACAGTAACGTAGGACGGACCACCAGACAGGCAAGCAGCAAGGAAACATCGTGGCGGACAAGACCGGCAAGGCACCCAAGACAAAGGTGCCAAGCGCCACACGGCGGCTGCGCCTGGGCCTCGGTCTCATGCTCACGCTCCTGCTCGTCGTCGGCGGCAAGCTGTTCCTGGTCCAGGGTCTCGACGTCGGCGGCATGGCCGAGGCGGCACTGAACAACCGGCTCACACCGGTCAACCTCCCGGCCGAACGCGGCAGCATCCTGGACTCCGCCGGCACCGTGCTGGCCAGCAGCGTGATCCGCTACAACATCGTGGTGGACCAGACCATCAACACCAAGACCGAGACGTTCCGGCGGCTCGACACGGTGGACGGCAAGGATGAACTCGTCCAGGTCTCCCGGGACCAGGGAATTACGGAGCTCGCGGGGCTGCTCGGCATGGACAAGGACGACGTCCGAGAAGCGCTCACCGGCACCAAGCGGTACTACATCGTGGCCAAGGACGTGAAGCCGGACATCGAGGACCGGATCTCCAAGCTGCAGATCCCCGGGCTGGTCAGCGAAGGCACCAGCAAGCGGGTCTACCCGAATGGGGCGGTCGCAGGCGGCATCGTGGGTTTCCTGAAGGACGGCACCACCGGCCAGGCAGGGCTTGAGCAGACCCAGGACGAGATCCTCAGGGGAACACCCGGCAAGCGCCTCTTCGAAATCGGTGCCGACGGACTGCGCATCCCCGTCGGCGTGGACCAGCTGACCCCCGCCGTGAACGGCAAGGACATCAAGCTCACACTGAACTCGGACCTCCAGTACTTCGCGCAGCAGGCGATCCAAAGCCAGCGGGACAAGCTCGGCGCCGAGTGGGGCGTCATCATCGTCTCGGACATCAAGACGGGCAATATCATCGCGATGGCGGACACCAACACGCCGGATCCCAACGACCCGGGACGCTCCGCCCCCGAGGACCGCGGTGTCCGGGCCGTCACGGCCGCCTACGAGCCCGGTTCGGTGGAAAAGATGATCACCGCATCGGCCCTGATCGAGGAGGGCAAGGCCAGCCCGCTGGACACCTTCACCATTCCGCCGACCTACACGGTAGACGGCCAGACCTTCAGCGACGCCTTCGTCCACGGCACGGAAAAACGGACCCTGGCCGGCATCCTCGGCTGGTCGATGAACACCGGCACCGTCATGGCCGGGCAGCGGCTGAGCAAGGACCAGCGCCACGACTGGCTGCAGAGGTTCGGCATCGGCGACGCCCCGCACATCGGGCTGCCGGCAGAGGCCACCGGCATCCTGACGCCGGCAGACCAATGGGACGGCCGGCAGGAATACACGGTGCTGTTCGGGCAAGGCGTCTCGCAGTCCACGCTCCAGACGGTCCGCGCGTTCCAGACCGTCGCCAACGACGGCGTGATGCTCCAGCCCCGGCTGATCGACAGCTACATCGACCCGGACGGGACCGAGGAAAAGGTCCCGGCACAACCGCCGCGGCAGGTGGTGTCCAAGGACACGGCCAAGCAGGTCCGCGACATCCTGGAAAGTGCCGTGACTGAGGGCCAGATCAAGGAAGCCGGGATCGACGGATACAGGGTGGGCGCGAAGACCGGCACATCCCAGTCTCCGTGCGACGACGGCAAACCCGGGTTCTGCGGTTTCACCGCCTCCATGGTGGGGATGGCGCCGATGGACGATCCGCGGTTTATTGTTGGAGTAGTCCTGCAACGGCCCAAAGGTGATATCTACGGCATCTCGAATGGCCCGGTATTCCGCTCGGTGATGAGCCAGACGCTGCGGACGTTCAACATCCAGCCGTCCACCGGCGAACCCGCCCGGCTGCCGCAGTTTGCCAAGTAGCGCCCGAACCCTTCAGCACCCAGTACCCATACGAAGCCTGCGGGCCGGAGCATCCTCCGTGCGCAGCGCCAGATCCACTAGCAGCACACAACGGAGATTCACTTGTCAGAGTTGAACGCCCCAGAGAATTCCGCCGCGCCGTCCGGGCCGGTCTCCACGTCGGGCTTCCGGCCCGCAGGAGTGGACCCGGTGCCGCTGGCAACCATCGGGGAGTTCATCGGCGTCGCTGTTCCCGGCACGTCTGGCACGGTACCGGTCACCGGAATCTCCCTGAACTCACGCAGCGTCCAGCACGGGGATCTGTACGTGGCCCTTCCGGGCGCCACCCGTCACGGGGCCGACTTCGTCTCCGACGCCGTCGGCGCAGGAGCCGCGGCCGTGCTTACGGACGACGCCGGTGCGCGGCTCCTGGCGCTGGGCAACGACGTCCCCGTCCCGGTGCTGCTGGCAGCAGAGCCGCGCGGCCTGGTCGGACGGCTGTCCGCCCTGATCTACCGGAGCCGGCCGCTGGACGCGCCCTCTCCGGCCCTGTACGGCGTCACCGGTACCAACGGCAAGACGACCACCACCTACTTCATCAACTCCCTGCTGGGAGCCCTCGGGCAGCGGACCGGCCTGATCGGGACCATCGAGATCCTCGCGGGCGGGGAACCGATTCCCAGCCTGCTCACCACGCCGGAATCCACCGACGTCCACGCTTTGCTGGCCCTCATGCGCGAACGCGGCCTCGATGCTGCCTCGATGGAGGTCTCCTCGCACGCCGTCTCGTTCCACCGGGTGGACGGCGTCCTGTTCGACGTCGCCGGCTTCACCAACCTGACCCAGGACCACCTGGACCTGCACGGCAGCATGGAGGAGTATTTCCAGACCAAGGCCCGGCTCTTCACCGCCGAGCGCGCCCGGGCGGCGGTGGTCACCGTCGACGACGAATGGGGACGGAGGCTCGCGGCGTCGGCAGGGATTCCGGTCACCACCCTCGCCACGGCTGCCGACGGCGGCCGCGTCGGGGGTCCGGCGGAATTGCCCGCTGCCGACTGGACTGTCGTCCATTCCCAGCCGCGGGGGCTCGGGACCGAGTTCGGCCTGCGGCACCGCGACGGCACCGAACTGCGCGTGCACACCGGGCTGCCGGGAAGCTTCAACGTCGCCAACGCAGCACTGGCCACGGCCATGGTCCTGGCCGGTGGAGCCACTCCGGACGAGGTGCAGGCCGCTTTGGACGCAGCGGATCCCTTCACCGTGGCCGTGCCCGGCCGCATGCAGCTCGTTGCCACGGCTCCTGCCGCCGTGGTGGACTTCGCCCACAACCCGGACGCCCTCGCCCGCGCGCTCGAAGCCGTGCGTTCGCCCGAGCCGGGCTCCCGGGTGATCGTCGTCTTCGGCGCCACCGGCCAGCGCGACCAGGGCAAGCGCCCGACCATGGGCGCCATCGCCGCCCGGCTCGCCGACGTCGTCATTGTCAGCGACGATGACCCGCACGATGAAGATGCGGCAGCCATCCGTGCCGATGTGATGGCCGGCGCCGTGGAGGCCAAGGCCAGCGAGGGCCTTGCCTGCACTGTCCTGGAGGTCTTCCCCCGCGACGCCGCCATCCGCAAGGCGGTGGAACTCGCCGGACACGCGGATACCATCCTGGTTGCCGGCCGCGGCCACGAGGTCTGGCAGGAGGTCAAGGGCGTCAACCTGGCGCTCGATGACCGGGTGGAGCTGCGCTCCGCCTTGACAGCACGAGGATTCACCGTTCTCGACGACCAGCGGATAGAGTCCTAAACCGAGATGATTGCATTCACAGCGGCGGAAATCGCCGAAATAACCAACGGCCGGCTGGCCGCCGAACCGGGCATCACGCCCGGCTCCGTGGTGACCGACTCCCGCGAAGCCACGGCGGGTTCCCTCTATGTGGCCAAGCCCGGGGAGGCAGCCGACGGCCACGATTTCGTGGCCGCCGCCTTCGAGCGCGGCGCTGTCCTGGCCCTCGTGGAGAGGGACATCGCCGGCGCCGATGGACAAAGCTACCCGGCAGTCGTGGTGAAGGACTCGGTCCTCGCGATGGGCGCCCTCGCCGCCGAAGCCGTCCGCCGGATCCGCGCCCGCCGCGACGCCGAAGGCATGCCGCTGACGGTCATCGGAATCACCGGCTCCGCGGGCAAGACCACCACCAAGGACCTGCTGGCCGGGATCCTCGCCGAACAGGGCGAAACGGTGGCCCCGCAGGGCTCCTATAACGGCGAAGTCGGCGTCCCGCTGACCGTCTTCAAGGCCGGCTTCGGCACCCGCTACTTCGTCATTGAAATGGGCGCCACAGGAATCGGCCACATCCGCTACCTCGCCGACATGGTCCGCCCGGACATCGGCGTCGTCCTTGGCGTCGGCACGGCCCACGCCGGCGAATTCGGCGGCGTGGAGAACATCGCCATCGCCAAGGGCGAACTCGTCGAAGCCCTTCCGGCCGCCGGCACCGCCGTCCTCAACGTCGACGACGCCCGGGTCGCCGGCATGGCGGGGCGCACCCGTGCCAGGGTTCTCGGCTACTCTGCGCAGGCCGCAGGCGACGGCTCCCGGGCGGGTGTCCGGGCGGAAGGCGTTGAACTGAACGCCTCGGGCAACCCTGAATTCGAGCTCTTCCTGCCGGGGGACACCACCGGCCACCACGTCAGCTCGGGGCTGATCGGCGCCCACCACGTGGGCAACCTGCTGGCCGCAGCCGCGGCTGCCCATGCCGCGGGGGTCCCCGCCGAGTCGATCGCCGCTTCGCTCAGCGCGCAGACTGCTGCCAGCCGCTGGCGGATGGAACGCACCGAGCGGGCCGACGGCGTCACCATCATCAACGACGCCTACAACGCGAACCCGGAATCCATGCGCGCAGCCCTGCGGACCCTCGCGGACCTGGGCCGGGGCCGTCGCACCTGGGCGGTGCTCGGCGCAATGCTCGAGCTGGGACCCGACTCCATCCGCGAACACATTGCCGTCGGCACCCAGGTGGTCCGGCTCAACATCTCCCGCCTGGTCGTGGTGGGCAGAGAAGCGCGTTCGTTGTACGTCTCCGCCGTAAACGAAGGATCCTGGGGCGAGGAATGCGTCTTCACCGAGACCGCGGACGAAGCCTTCGAGCTCCTGCAGGCTCAACTCGAGCCAGGAGACCTGGTGCTGTTCAAGTCCTCAAACAGCATCGGCCTGCGCCACCTGGGCGATCGGATAGCATCGCCTCTCGAATCCACCGGAACCGCCACTGAAGGGAGTGCGCTGTGATCGCACTGCTGATGGGCGCCGGCCTGGCGCTGCTCTTTGCCCTCGTGGGCACCCCGCTGTTCATCCGGCTCCTGGTCCATAAGAGCTACGGGCAATTCATCCGCGATGACGGCCCCACGACGCACCACACCAAGCGCGGCACCCCCACCATGGGCGGCACCATAGTGGTCCTCGCCGTCCTCGCCAGCTACGGGCTGACCCACCTGATCATGTGGATGATCAACCCGTCCTCACCGGGCCCTTCCGCCTCAGCGCTGATCCTGCTGTTCCTCATGGTCGGAATGGGACTCGTCGGATTCCTCGATGACTTCATCAAGATCTCCAAGCAGCGCAGCCTCGGCCTGAACGCCAAGGCGAAGCTGATCCTGCAGGCCGCCGTCGGCGTCGGTTTCGCCGTCCTGGCACTGCAGTTCCCCGACGAGAACCAGCTGACGCCGGCGTCCACGCAGATCTCCCTGGTCCGGGACATCCCGTGGCTGAACCTGGCTTTCGGCGGGACGGTGCTCGGCGCCATCCTGTTCGTGCTGTGGTCGAACCTGATCGTGACGGCGGCGACCAACGGCGTGAACCTCACCGACGGCCTCGACGGGCTGGCGGCCGGCGCCTCCATCATGGTGTTCGGCGCCTATACCCTCATCGGCATCTGGCAGAGCAACCAGTCCTGCGGCTCCCCGCGTCAGGCCGGAAGCGGCTGCTACTCGGTCCGCGATCCGCTGGACCTCGCACTGCTGGCCGCCATTCTCAGTGCTGCCCTGGTGGGCTTCCTCTGGTGGAACACCTCGCCGGCTAAAATCTTCATGGGCGACACGGGATCGCTGGCCATCGGCGGCGCGGTCGCCGGCTTCGCGATCCTCTCCCGGACGGAACTGCTGCTGGCCTTCATCGGCGGCCTGTTCGTCCTGATCACCCTGTCCGTCATCATCCAGGTCGGCTACTTCAAGATCACCAAGGGAAAGCGGTTCTTCAAAATGGCCCCGCTCCAGCATCACTTCGAACTCAAGGGCTGGGCGGAAGTCACCGTCGTTGTCCGCTTCTGGATCATCTGCGGGCTGACTGTCGCGGCGGGGCTCGGAATCTTCTACGCAGAATGGGTGGTGCTCCTGTGACCGGCCCCGTCCCCGCAGCGCTGACCACCTCGCCGCGGGTGAAGGACTTGACCAGCTGGGACTCAGACTGGGCCGGCCTCCGGGTGGTCGTGACCGGCATCGGCGTGTCCGGCTTCGCGGCCGCCGACACCCTGATCGAGCTCGGCGCCCGGGTTGTCGTGGTGGACGCTGCCACCAGCCCGAAAGCGCAGGCGCAGGCGGATACACTCCGGATCGTCGGCGCCGCGGACGTGCTGCTCGGCGAGGCAGCCGTGCTCACGGTGCCCAGGATCGACGGCGAGAAGCCGGACCTGATTGTCACCTCCCCGGGCTGGCGGCCGGACCAGTCGCTGCTGGCGTCCGCCGCTAGGGCCCACATCCCCGTCTGGGGCGACGTCGAACTGGCCTGGCGGGTCCGGGAACGCAAGGGCCGCAAGACAGCGGACTGGCTCACCATCACGGGCACCAACGGCAAGACGACTACGGTCGGCATGACCGAGTCCATGCTGCAGGCCGCCGGACTGAAGGCGATCGCCGTCGGCAACGTCGGAACGCCGATCCTCGACGCCCTCCGTGACCCGGTGGATTACGACGTCTTCGCCGTCGAACTCTCTAGCTTCCAGCTGCACTGGAGCCATTCTGTGTCGCCCGTGGCCAGCGTGTGCCTCAACGTCGCCGAAGACCACGTGGACTGGCACGGCTCCTACGCTTCCTATCTGGCCGACAAGGCCAAGGTCTACGAGAACACCCAAAAGGCGTGCATCTACAACGCCGAGCAGATCGAAACCGAGCGCATGGTCGAAGACGCCGACGTCGTCGAGGGCTGCCGCGCGGTCGGCTTCACCACCCTCACCCCGGCCATCAGCATGGTCGGCGTCGTGGAAGACCTCCTGGTGGACCGCGCCTTCATTGCCGAACGCAAGGACAGCGCCGCGGAGCTTGCCGCCATCGCCGACCTGGGAGCGGTGGCGCCCCGCCACATGGTGGCCAACGCCCTGGCCGCCGCCGCCCTGGTCCGCGCCTACGGCGTGGATCCCTCCGCGGTCCGCCAGGGCCTGCTGAACTACCTGCCGGGCGACCACCGCATCCAACCGGTAGCCCGCCGCAACGGCGTGGTGTGGATCAACGACTCCAAGGCCACCAACCCGCACGCGGCGGCCGCCTCGCTCGCCAGCTTCGAGAGCGTGGTCTGGATCGCCGGCGGTCTTTCCAAAGGCGTCAACTACGACTCTCTCGTCCGCGAGCACGCCAAGCGGCTCAAGGCAGTGGTGCTGATCGGCGCCGACTCCCATGAACTCCTCTCCGCGCTGCAGCGACACGCACCCGATGTCCCCGTAATCGGGCCGGGTACGGGCGACACTGAAGACGTGCAGACTGCCGGACAGGCCCATGCCGACGCAGCCCCATCGCCGATCTACGGCGAGGCTGTGATGGCCCAGGCTGTCGCCGCGGCAGCGCAGCTGGCCACCTCGGGGGACATTGTGCTGCTGGCCCCGGCGGCTGCATCCATGGATCAGTTCTCTTCCTACGCTCACCGTGGCGACGCCTTCATCGAAGCTGTCCGCGAGCTCGTGGAAGGGCAGGCTCAGACCAGCGAGGAGTAACAATGGTCAGCACGCCCACACGCACCCCGGCCAAGCCGGGCGCCGCCCCATCCCAAGGGAAAGCATCCCAAGGGAAAGCAGCCCAGGGGAAGGCGCCTAACGGGAAGGCGACGGCACCATCGGGGTCCAGCGCCGTGCCCGGCCGGAGGGTGCCGCCCCTCCGCAGGGTCCTTGGCTGGTCCCGGGGCTTCTGGTCCGCGCTGGAAGGCACCGGCAAGTCCAGCAACGGCTCCACCTACTACCTGATCCTCGGCGCGACGCTCGCACTGACGGCGATCGGCATCCTGATGGTGCTCTCGGCCTCCAGCGTGGAGGCCATCGCGGCGGGGGAGTCGCCCTACTCGGCCGCCCTGAAGCAGGGCATGTTCGCCGCGATCGGCCTCTTCTGCATGTTCCTGCTCTCCCGGGTGAACGTGGTCTGGCTGAAGCGTGGCGCCTGGCTCGCCATCATCGCGGCGTTCATACTGCTCGGGCTGGTGCTGCTCGTGGGCCGAAGCGCCCTGGGCAACCAGAACTGGATCGACATCGGGCCGTTCACCTTCCAGCCCTCCGAGGCGGCGAAACTGGCGCTGGCCCTGTGGATGGCCACGGTGCTGGACCGCAAGGCCAAGCTTCTGTCCCAAGCCAAGCACGCCCTGATTCCGGTGGTGGTCCCGGGTGCAGCGGGGGTCATCGGCCTCATCCTGATGGGCAACGACCTCGGCACCGCGATGATCGTCATGATGATCACCGCGGCGGCGCTCTTTTTCGCGGGCGTCCGGCTCTACCTGTTCGGAATCGGCGCGGTCCTCCTGGGCGCCGCCACCGCGGTGCTGGCCATTACGAGCCCCAACCGGGTCTGCCGCATCCTCTCCTGGACCGGCCAGACCTGCGCCGACGGCTCTGACTTGAACTACCAGTCGACCAACGGCCTCTACGGGCTCGCCTCCGGCGGCTGGTTCGGCGTCGGGCTGGGCCAGAGCAGGCAGAAGTACAGCTGGATTCCCGAGGCGCACAACGACTTCATCTTCGCCATCATCGGCGAGGAGCTCGGCCTGATCGGCACGCTGGTCGTCCTCGCCCTGTTCGCCATCCTGGGCACGGCCATCTACCGCGTGGTCGTGGCCCAGAAGGACATGTTCCACCGGGTCCTCGCCGGAACCATCATGGTCTGGCTGCTGGGCCAAGCCACCGTCAACATGGCCGTCGTCACCGGCCTGGCACCCGTGATCGGCATTCCGCTGCCGTTCATTTCCTATGGCGGTTCAGCCCTCCTCATGTCCTTGTGCGCCATCGGCGTAGTCTTGTCCCTGGCGCGGGCCCAGATGGCGCCCGGCCTGCAGCCCAAGAGGATGTTCCGGTTCGGGCCGGCAGGGCTGGCCGGATCCCTCCGGAAGCGAGCCGCTGCGCGGAACGCCGCGCGGAACGCCCGAACGGCCGCCAGGAAACCAGCACTCAACAACCCAGCACGGAAGCGGAAATAAGCCTTCATGAGTACCGAGTCGCCCTTGTCCGTCGTCCTCGCCGGCGGCGGAACAGCCGGGCACATCAGCCCGCTCCTGGCCATCGCGCACGCCATCCGGGAAGCCCGCCCGGGTACCCGGCTCCTCGCCGTCGGCACGCCCAACGGCATGGAGGCGCGGCTTGTACCCGCCGCGGGCCTCGATCTGGCCACCATCAGCCGGGTGCCGTTTCCGCGCAAACCGTCGCTGGACCAGCTCCGGCTCCCCGGCCGGCTGGCAGCCGCCGTGAAGCAGGCCGGGATGATCCTCGACGAGGCCGGAGCCGACGTGCTCGTCGGCGTCGGGGGCTACGTGTGCACCCCCATGTACCTGGCCGCCCGGCGGCGGAACATCCCGATCGTCCTCCATGAGGCCAACACCCGCCCGGGGCTTGCGAACCGCGTCGGCGCCCGGCTGGGGGCAAAGGTGGCCGTGGCCTTCGCCAACACCCGGCTTCCCGGGGCTGTGCACGTCGGCATGCCGATGCGCCGCGAGATCTCCGGCCTGGACCGGCCAGCCGCCCGCGCGGCCGCCCGGACGGAGCTCGGCCTCGATCCGCAGCAGCCCACGCTCATCGTCACCGGCGGGTCCTCGGGGGCGCAAAGCATCAACCGGACCATCGCCGCTTCCGTCGCGGCCCTCGCCGAAGCCGGGATCCAGACCCTGCACATCACCGGGCGGGACAAGGCCGTCCACGACGCCGACGGCAAGCCGCTCGCTGCCCCCGGATACCGGCAGGTGGAGTATGTGGACGGGATGGAATCGGTCTACGCAGCTGCCGACGTACTGCTGGCCCGCGCCGGCGCCGCCACCGTCTCGGAAGTGGCCGCCGTCGGCGTGCCGGCGGTGTTCGTGCCGCTTCCCATCGGCAACGGCGAGCAGGCCCTCAACGCCGCCGGGCTGGTGGACGCCGGCGGAGCCCTGATCGTGGCGGACAACGCATTCACCCCGGAGTGGGTGCGCCGGAACGTCGTGCCGCTGCTGCTGGACGGCGAGCGGCTCGACCGGATGGCCCGGGACGCCGGGGAGCTCGGCATCCGGAACGCCGACCGCCGGATGGCGGACCTCATCCTTGAAGCGGCAGCGTCCCCGAAGGCAGCGTCCTCAAAGGCAGCCTCCCAAACGAACAGCAGGAAGCGGTAGCGCGATGACCCAGCACCAAGACCAGCCGGAGCCGCGGCCCGTGCACCCGCAGGAGTCCCTCGGCAGGGTCCACTTCATCGGCATCGGCGGAGTGGGCATGTCGGCCGTCGCCCGCATCCTGGTGGCCCGCGGACTGCAGGTGAGCGGCTCCGACGCCAAGGACCTGCCCGTCCTGGCCGAGCTCGGCGCCGCCGGTGCCCGGATCAACGTCGGCTACGCGGCGGACAACCTCGGCGACGCCCAGACCGTGGTGGCCGGTTCAGCGATCCGTCCCGACAACCCCGAACTGGCAGCCGCAATGGCCGCCGGGCTGCCGGTACTGCACCGCTCCGAAGCGCTGGCGTCCGCGATGGCGGACGACGTGGTCGTGACCGTGGCCGGCACGCACGGAAAATCGACCACGACGTCCATGGTCACCGTTTTGCTGCAGGGCGCGGGACTCGACCCGTCCTTCGCGATCGGCGCGAACGTGCCGGCGCTGGGCGTCAATGCCGCCTCCGGCAGCTCCGGCATTTTCGTTGCCGAAGCCGACGAGTCCGATGGCTCGTTCCTGAACTACCGCCCGCGCATAGCGGTGGTCACCAACGTCGAACCGGACCACCTGGACCACTACGGCACGGCCGAGGCCGTCTACGCCTCCTTCGACCGCTTCACGGAGCTCCTGCCGGCCGACGGCGTCCTCGTGGCGTGTGCCGACGACGCCGGTTCCCTGGCGCTGGCCCGCCGCACCCTTGAGCGGGGCAACACCCGGGTGGTCCTTTACGGCACGGCGGACGAGGCCGACGTCAAACTGCACGACGGCGGTCCCGGCGAGATGTGGCTCGAAACCCCGGAGGGCCGGTTCGACGTCGAACTGCAGGTCCCCGGCAGGCACAACGCGCTCAATGCGGCGGCAGCATTCGCCGTCGCGCGGGAACTCGGGGTTGATCCGGAAACCGCTGCCGGAGCCCTTGCCGGCTTCTCCGGGGCGTCCCGCCGCTTCGAGTTCAAGGGCGCCGGCCGGGGAGTGCGGGTCTACGACGACTACGCCCACCACCCCACAGAGGTCCGGGCGGCGCTGTCGGCCGCCCGCTCCGTGGCCGGCGGGCACAAGGTGCACGTGCTCTTCCAGCCCCATCTGTTTTCCCGGACCCGCGAATTCGCCAGCGAATTCGCTGATGCGCTCAACGCCGCCGACACTGCCCTGGTGCTGGAGATCTATCCCGCCCGTGAAGACCCCATTCCCGGCGTCAGCAGCCAGCTGATCGCCAAGGACCTGGGACCGGGCGGCAGGCTGGTAGGCCCGGGCGAAGACGCCATGCAGGTCCTCCTCGCCGCTGCCGGCCCCGGGGACATCGTGCTGACGGCAGGAGCCGGGGACGTCACGGCGTACGGCCCGCTTATCGTCGACGCCCTGACATCCGCAGAACCGGCAGCCGCAGAACCGGCAGCCGAAGATCCCGGAGCAGCCCGTGCCTAGCACCCGGCGCCCCACGTACAAGGCCGGCGCCCGCAGGCCGCCGGACGGGCCGAACCGTGCTGACGGCCCGAACCGTGCCGACGGGACGCCGGCCGATGTCATTTCCGCGTCCAAGGCCGCTACCGGGCCCGGCGTCCGTTCCGCCGCCCCCCGCGCTCCGGAGCAGGACAACATCCTGTCCTTTCCCGAGCCCAAGGCCAAGCGACGGAAAAGAATCGTGCTGGGCACCATCGGGATCATCACGGCGGTCGTTGCGGCGATGATCGTGGTGGCGGTCTACACGCCGGTCCTCGCCCTGCGCACCGTCACCGTGGAGGGCACCAGACTGCTGAGCGCGGAGCAGGTGCAGGCCGCCCTGGCGCCGCTGAAGGGCAAACCCCTGCCGCAGATCAGCGACGCGGACGTCTCGGCCCTGCTCCAGCCGCTGGTGCAGGTAAAGCACGTCACCGCCGAGGCGCGGCCGCCCGGCACGCTGGCGGTCCACATCACCGAGCGTGTCCCCGTGGCCAAGCTCAAGCAGGGTGAGGGACTGCAACTGGTGGACGTCGAAGGCACCCCGCTCAGCGCCACCAGTGACGACGCGTCGGTGGCACTTCCGGTCATTGACGCCGGGGCGGGTGTCCTGGCGCCGGAGGTCTTCCACACCGTCACCGCGGTCCTGGGCGCCCTGCCCGCGGACGTGCTCGCCAAGCTGTCTGATGCCTCGGCAAAGTCCGCTGACGCCGTCGAACTCAAGCTCGTCGACGGGCAGACGATCATCTGGGGCAACGCGGGGGAGAAGGAACTCAAGGCGCGGGTCCTTGCCGCCCTCCTCAAGGTTCCCGCGGACCCGAAAAACCCGGTGCGGATCTACGATGTCAGCGTGCCCCGGCACCCGGTCACCCGGTAGTCTGGGCTGGTGCTTCCGGCAGAAGGGTATTTGGCGCATTCCTGCGACACGCCCCGGCCGGTCATTGAATGTCCTCCGCACAGCAAATACCGTTTCAGACATGGGTTACTTGACATAACTATAACCTTCAAGTCGAAGGTTAACGTTCAAAGCTTCAAGCCCGACTCCAACAAGCTTTCGCAATAGAACGCAACAGAACACGAACAAGGGACACGTAACGTGGCAGCTCCGCAGAATTACTTGGCCGTCATCAAGGTCGTCGGCATCGGCGGCGGTGGCGTGAACGCAGTCAACCGCATGATCGAAGTCGGCCTCCGCGGCGTCGAATTCATCGCCATCAACACCGATGCGCAGGCATTGCTGATGAGCGACGCAGACGTCAAGCTCGACGTCGGCCGCGAGCTGACCCGCGGGCTGGGCGCCGGTGCGAATCCTGAGGTCGGCAAGCAGGCTGCCGAGGACCACGCCGACGAGATCGAAGAGGTAATCCGCGGCGCGGACATGGTCTTCGTGACGGCCGGCGAAGGCGGCGGCACCGGAACCGGCGGCGCACCCGTCGTGGCCCGCATCGCCCGCTCCCTCGGCGCGCTGACCATCGGCGTCGTCACCCGTCCCTTCACCTTTGAAGGCCGCCGCCGCGCCGGCTCGGCAGAGGCCGGCATCGACGCCCTCCGCGATGAAGTCGATACCCTGATCGTCATCCCGAACGACCGGCTGCTCTCCATCAGCGACCGCAACGTGTCCGTCCTTGACGCGTTCCGTTCGGCCGACCAGGTCCTGCTGTCCGGCGTCCAGGGCATCACCGACCTGATCACCACCCCCGGCCTGATCAACCTGGACTTTGCCGACGTCAAGTCGGTCATGCAGGGCGCCGGTTCGGCGCTCATGGGCATTGGCTCGGCACGCGGCGAAGACCGCGCCGTCAAGGCCGCGGAGCTCGCCATCGCCTCGCCCCTGCTTGAAGCCTCCATCGACGGTGCCCACGGCGTCCTGCTGTCCATCCAGGGCGGCTCGGACCTCGGCCTGTTCGAGATCAACGAAGCAGCCCGCTTGGTCCAGGAGGTTGCCCACCCGGAGGCCAACATCATCTTCGGCGCCGTCATCGACGACGCCCTCGGCGACGAAGCCCGCGTCACAGTCATCGCCGCCGGCTTCGACGACGTCAAGGCCACCTCGCCGTCCATGGACCAGTCCCTCCCGCAGGCCGCCCCGCAGCGGCCCGCAGCACCGGCACCGGCGCCTGCGCAGGCACCCGCCTCGGCGCGCGTCCAGCCGCTGCCCGCCACGGTCGGTGTTTCCGGCCTCGGCGGCTGGGGCCAGCAGCGCCCCTCCGCCGTTCCGGCAGACGCCGGCTTCGACGTCGACCTGCCCTCGGTCGTGGAACCGGACCTGTCCGGCCGCCACACGGATGACCTGGACGTCCCCGACTTCCTCAAGTAGGTCCCTGAAGCACCATGGCACTGCCGGCTGGCAGTGCCATGGTGCTTTCTCGTAGGATCGAAGATCGGTAATTGATTTTCGGCAACGATGTGGGGTTTTGAGTGTTTTCGTGGCGCGGCAGAAGTGCGGCCCGGCGTCTGGGTGGCCTTCACCAACGCCGCCGCCGGCAACCTGGCGCTCCATGTCGGCGACGATCCGGAGGACGTCCGGCGCCGCCGCCGTGAGCTGGACCAGGCCGCCGGCCTTGGCGCCCGCGGCTTCCAATACATGAACCAGGTCCACGGCAACGAGGTTGCCACCGTCGCGCCCGGCGCGGCTGCCGTGGCGGGTGGCCCTCCGTCTGGTCCTCCGCCTGGTCCTCCGCCTACGGCGGATGCCCTGGTGTCCCGCGGTGCCGCCCTGGCGGTGATGGTTGCGGACTGCGTGCCCGTGGTTTTGGTGGGCGCCGACCCCGGGGGAGGACCCGTGCTTGGCGTCGTGCACGCGGGCCGGCCCGGCGTCGCTTCCGGCGTGGTCCCTGCCGCGGTGGCTCGCATGCGCAGCCTGGGTGCTGGAGGGATCAGCGCATGGATCGGACCGTCCGTCTGCGGGCGGTGCTATGAGGTGCCGGCGGCTATGCGCGCTGAGGTGGGAGCCCTTGTCCCCGCCACCTGGTGTGAAACCTCCCAGGGAACGCCCGGACTCGACCTGCCGGCCGGGGTCCGCCAGCAATTGGAAGCCCACGGCGTGCCGGTGGCCTACTCCGGCGGCTGCACCCTCGAGGACGACCGGTTGTTCTCCTACCGCCGCGACCCCTCCACCGGACGGTTCGCCGGCCTGGTCTGGGCCGGGGTGGAAAACGGAAATGAGGCGGACGCCGGTGGCTGAGCAACACGATCCCCGGCTGGCGCAGCTCGAGGAGCGCCTTACCGCCGTCCAACGCCGGATCGAGAGTGCTGTCGCGGCAGCGGGGCGGCACGATACGCCGCCGCAGCTGATAGTCGTGACCAAGTTCCACCCGGCTGAGGACATCCGGCGGCTGGCAGCCCTGGGAATAACCGACGTCGGGGAAAACCGGGACCAGGAGGCCGCGGACAAGGCGGCCGGTCTCGGCGCGCTGGGGCTCCGCTGGCACTTCATCGGCCAGCTGCAGAGCAATAAGGCCAAGTCCGTCGTGAAGTACGCTTCCGCCGTGCACTCTGTGGACCGCCCGCAGCTGGCGGGCGCCCTCGCGAAGGCCATGGCCGCCGAACAGGGGCGCGCCGGACGCGGCCCCCTGGACTGCTTCATCCAGGTCAGCCTTGAGGACGACGCCGACGGCCACCGGGGCGGCGCGCTTCCCGTGGACGTGCCCGCACTGGCGGAGCGGCTGGCGGACTCCGAGGGGCTGCGGCTGGCTGGAGTGATGGCGGTGGCTCCGCTGGGTGCGGACCCCGTTCCCGCATTCGAGAAGCTCGCAGGGATCTCTGCCCGGCTGACAGCGCAGTTCCCGGACGCCACCGGCATTTCCGCCGGCATGAGCCAGGACCTCGAAGCGGCGGTCCGGTCCGGTGCGACACACCTTCGGATTGGGTCCGATATTCTCGGTCCGCGTCCGGCCTTGCGGTAGGTTCGACGTATTGGAAGGTAATGGCGGGAATTCCAAGGCTGTCAGGTCATATGAGCGGCCCGCTGACGGACACGATTAGGAGTCGACCATGGCTGGCACTCTGCGCAAGACAATGATCTATCTTGGGCTCGCCGATGGCGAAGAACACTACGAGTCCGAGCACCCCAAACCGCATAAGGACGAGGACGATTCCATGGAGCAGGACCGCGAGGAGCGCCGTGCGCCGGCGCCAGTCCGCGAGGTCCCCCGGGAAGAGCCCTCCGCCGCCGAAGAGGAATATCGCGCACCTGTGACACCCATCAAGCGAGCGGCTTCGAGCCGCGAAGAACACACCGGGCTCCGGCAGATCACCACGATCCATCCGCGCTCCTACAACGACGCCAAGCTCATCGGTGAAAGCTTCCGTGACGGGATCCCCGTCATCATGAACGTCACGGACATGGGCGAGGCGGACGCCAAACGGCTGGTCGACTTCTCTGCCGGCCTGGTCTTCGGGCTCCGGGGCAGTATTGAACGCGTGACGAACAAGGTGTTCCTGCTGTCGCCGTCTTACGTTGAAGTGATCGGCGACGACAAGAAGGTCAGCGAGACCCAGGCCAGCTTCTTCAACCAGAGCTAGTCCGGATTTTTTTCCACGGATGCCAGGCAGGACACCTGTCTGGCATCCGTACTGAATTATCCGTGTTGAAATAGAGGCGTAACCATCCAAGGACACTGCGGTATCCGGAATGAACATGGAGATTCGAGCTAACTCATGGGAATCGTTTTCGGACTTGTCTATCTCGCGCTGCTGTTCTTTTTCGTGGCCCTGATTGTCCGGCTTGTTTTTGACTGGGTCCAGATGTTCGCGCGGAGCTGGCGGCCGCGCGGCGTGGCTCTTGTGGCCGCGCATGCCGTATATTCCGTCACGGACAGGCCCCTTAAACTTCTCCGCCGGCTCATTCCGCCGCTGCGGCTCGGCGGGATGTCCCTGGACCTTGGCTTCCTGCTGCTGTTCATTGCGGTCTCGGTGGCGATGTCGATCGCGAAGGGCGTCGTGTACGCCCAGCCCATCGCCGCATAAAGGACCATGGACCCGATCTCCGCCAAGTGATAGAAAGCTCCGGTTTGACACTTCGGTGTTGAATTAGAGTAACCAGACCATATTTAGGTACCGTAGTTTGACGGCCGAAAGGCCTCTGACTAACTAGACCAACGAGGTGACCAGATGGCTTTGACGCCAGAAGACGTTGTCAACAAGCGCTTTCAGCCGACCAAGTTCCGCGAAGGCTACGACCAGGACGAAGTGGATGACTTCCTGGACGAGATCGTCGTCGAACTGCGACGCCTGAACCAGGAGAACGACGAGCTGCGCAAGAAGCTCGCCGAATCCGGCGCCGGCACGCCTGCCAGCTCCACTGCCGCTGCCCCCGTGGTCGAAAAGGTGCCGGCCCCCGTCCCGGCCGCCAAGGACAAGGAAGACCGCGCCAAGGCCGAAGGCGAGGCAAAGACCGCCGAAGCCGCAAAGAAGAAGGAAGCCGAGCCCGCTCCTGCCGCGGCACCGGCCCCCGCGCCCGTCGCCGCCACCCCGGCCTCGGAGTCCGCAGCCGGCCTGCTCGCCATGGCGCAGCAGATGCACGACAAGCACATCGCCGACGGCGAGCAGCAGCGCGACAAGATCATTGCCGAGGCGCAGATCGAGGCCAGCAGCCTCGTCAACGATGCCCAGGAAAAGTCCCGCAAGATCCTCGGTGCCCTCGAGCAGCAGCGCTCCGTGCTGGAACGCAAGGTCGAACAACTCCGCGGCTTCGAGCGGGACTACCGCTCCCGCCTGAAGGCCTACATCGAAGGCCAGCTGCGCGACCTGGACGCCCGCGGTTCCGTCGCGGCCCCCGAGGTCGAACCGGCCACCTAGGCAATCTGCACGTATTCTGAAAGCCGGCGGCTGAGGTTTCCTCGGCGGCCGGCTTTCTGCATTAACCGCCGCATCCCCTGGCCTGCCTGTTCCGGCAGCAGGCCTCCAGTCCCGCACTGGCTCCCGAACGAAAGCCCTATGACTGACGCCCCAACCCCTGACGCCACAACACCCGTGCCGGTGGCGCACGCCAAGCCCCGCCGGGCGCTGCTGCTCTCGATTTTTGCCGGACTTGCCGTCTTTGCCTACGTCTTCGACCAGCTGACAAAGCTGTGGGTCACCACCACCATGGTCGAGGGGGAGCGGATCCCGGTCCTGCCGCCGCTGCTGCACTGGTACTACATCCGCAACTCCGGGGCCGCGTTCTCCATCGGTGAAAACGTCACGTGGGTCTTCACCATCGTCATGGCCGCCGTTTCGGTGGCGATCCTGCTCCAGCTGCGGAAGCTCGGCTCGGCCTGGTGGGCGCTGGCGCTGGGCCTGCTGCTGGGCGGAGCACTGGGAAACCTCACCGACCGGCTGTTCCGCGAGCCCTCGTTCGCGATGGGGCACGTGGTGGACTTCATCCAGCTGCCCAACTTCGCGATCTTCAACATTGCCGATTCCGCCGTCGTGTCTTCTGTGGTGATTATCTGCCTGCTGACGCTGCGGGGCATTTCCCTGGACGGCTCGCACCACCAGAAGGATCTCGCAGCACCAAAAGGACAGGGTCCAGCATGACTGATGACATGGCGGTCGACTCCGCGGCGCCCCGGCACTTCGAAGTTCCGGCCGATCTCGCCGGCACCCGGGTGGATGCCGGGCTGGCCCGGCTGATGGACATTTCGCGCTCCCAGGCCGCAGCACTCATCGCCGAAGGAGCGGTCAGCTGCAACGGCAAGGCCGTCGGCAAGTCCCTCAAGCTCAGTCCCGGCGCCGTCCTCGACGTCGTCGTCCCGGAACGGCGGGACCCCCTGGAAGTCGTGGAGGAAGTCGTGGAAGGCCTGAACATCCTGCTGGACGATGACGAGTTCGTCGTCATAGACAAACCGGTCGGCGTGGCAGCCCACCCGTCACCCGGCTGGGTGGGACCGACCGTAGTCGGCGGCCTCGCCGGCGCCGGATACCGGATCTCGACCTCCGGGTCCCCGGAGCGTGCCGGCATCGTGCACCGGCTCGACGTCGGAACGTCCGGCGTGATGGTGGTGGCCAAGACCGAGAACGCCTACACCGTACTGAAGCGCGCTTTTAAGGAACGGACGGTGGACAAGGTCTACCACGCCGTCGTCCAGGGCCTTCCGGACCCGCTGGCGGGCACGATCGACGCGCCGATCGGCCGGCACCCGGCGCACGACTGGCGGTTCGCCGTCATCGAGGACGGGCGCGACTCGGTCACCCACTACGAGGTCCTCGAAGCTTTCGGCAAGGCCTCCCTCGTTGAGGTGCACCTGGAGACGGGGCGCACCCACCAGATCCGGGTCCACTTCGCCGCCCTCCGGCACCCCTGCGCGGGGGACCTGACCTACGGGGCCGATCCGCGGCTCGCCGCCACGCTGGGCCTGACCCGGCAGTGGCTGCACGCCCGGCAGTTGTCCTTCGACCATCCCCGGACGGGGGAGCGGGTCACCGTGACCAGCAAATACCCGCAGGACCTGAGCTACGCGCTGGAAGTCCTCGGCTCCGGCCAGGCCTGACCGCCGCGCCGGGAACGGTTTGCGGTCCCGGCGGCACTAGAATGGTCCGGTGACTTCCAGCAACGACTCGTTTGTCCATCTCCACAACCACACCGAGTACTCCATGCTGGACGGTGCCGCCCGGCTCGGCGAGCTCTTCGACGAAACCGAGCGGCTGGGCATGCCCGCCCTGGCAACGACGGACCACGGCTATCTCTTCGGGGCGTTCGACTTCTGGAAGCGGGCCACGGACAAGGGCATCAGGCCGATCATCGGCGTCGAGGCCTACGTCACGCCCGGAACCGCGCGCACGGACAAGACCAGGGTGCGCTGGGGCGAGGAAAACCAGCGCAAGGACGACATCTCCGGCGGCGGGTCCTACACGCACATGACCCTGCTCAGCTACAACAACGTCGGCATGCGGAACCTGTTCCGGGCCTCCTCCATCGCCTCCCTTGATTCGGTCTTCGGCAAGTGGCCCCGGCTGGACCGGGAACTGCTGAACACCTACTCCGAAGGCCTGATTGCCACCACCGGTTGCCCGTCCGGCGAGGTCCAGACAAGGCTCCGCCTGGGGCAGTACCGGGAAGCCTTGGAGGCCGCCGCCGAGTTCCGCGACATCTTCGGCGCGGAAAACTACTTCTGCGAACTCATGGACCACGGCCTGGACATCGAGCGGCGCGTCACAGGCGACCTGCTGCGCCTGGCCAAGGAACTGAACCTCCCGCTGGTGGCCACCAACGACCTGCACTACACGCACGAGCACGACGCCAAGGCGCACGAGGCCCTGCTGGCCATTCAGTCAGGCTCCACGCTGCTGGAACCCACCTACGACAACGGCGGTTCGCGCTTCGCGTTCTCCGGCAGCGGGTACTACCTGAAGTCGCCGCAGGAAATGCGGGAGCTGTTCCGCGACCACCCGGAGGCCTGCGACAACACGCTGCTGATCGCGGAGCGCTGCGACGTATCGTTCAACACCGGCGCGAACTACATGCCCCGGTTCCCCTGCCCCGAGGGCGAGGACGAAACCTCCTGGCTGGTCAAGGAAGTCGACAAGGGCCTCCGCTACCGCTATCCACAGGGCATCCCGGACAAGGTCCGCCAGCAGGCCGATTATGAGCTGGAGGTCATCACCTCCATGGGCTTCCCGGGCTACTTCCTGGTGGTGGCCGACTTCATCAACTGGGCCAAGAACAACGGCATTCGGGTGGGCCCGGGACGTGGCTCCGGCGCCGGTTCCATGGTGGCGTACGCGATGCGCATCACCGACCTGGATCCGCTGCACCACGGCCTGATCTTCGAGCGCTTCCTCAACCCGGACCGCGTCTCCATGCCTGACTTCGACGTCGACTTCGATGACCGGCGCCGGTCCGAAGTGATCGACTACGTGACACGCAAGTACGGCGACGAACGCGTCGCCATGATCGTCACCTACGGCACCATCAAGACCAAGCAGGCGCTCAAGGACTCCTCGCGCGTGCTGGGCTACCCGTTCAGCATGGGCGAGACGCTGACCAAGGCGCTGCCGCCGGCCGTGATGGCCAAGGACATTCCGCTGGCCGACATCCAGAACAAGGACTCCAAGCGCTACAGCGAGGCCGGGGACTTCCGGCAGCTGATTGCCACGGACCCGGAGGCCGCCAAGGTCTTCGAGACGGCGCTGGGCATTGAAGGCCTGAAGCGGCAATGGGGTGTCCACGCGGCCGGCGTCATCATGTCCTCGGACCCGATCATCGACGTCATCCCCATCATGCGCCGCTTCCAGGACGGCCAGGTCATCACGCAGTTCGACTATCCGACGTCCGAGGGCCTCGGCCTGATCAAGATGGACTTCCTCGGCCTGCGGAACCTCACGATCATTTCCGACGCCCTGGAAAACATCAAGATGAACCGCGGGATCGACCTGGACCTCGAATCCCTGGCCCTCGACGACGCCGCATCCTACGAGCTGCTGGCCCGCGGCGACACCCTCGGCGTGTTCCAGCTCGACGGCGGGCCGATGCGTTCCCTGCTCAAGCTCATGAAGCCTGACAACTTCGAAGACATCTCCGCCGTCCTGGCCCTCTACCGGCCGGGCCCCATGGGCGCCAACGCGCACACCGACTACGCGCTGCGCAAGAACGGCATCCAGGAGGTCATCCCGATCCACCCGGAGCTGGAGGAACCGCTCGCCGAGATCCTGGGCGGCACCTACGGGCTGATCGTGTACCAGGAGCAGGTCATGGCCGTGGCGCAGAAGCTTGCCGGCTATACCCTGGGCCAGGCCGACATCCTCCGCCGTGCCATGGGCAAGAAGAAGAAATCCGAGCTGGACAAGCAGTTCGCCGGATTCTCGCAGGGCATGCAGGACAACGGCTACTCGATGGCCGCCGTCAAGACCCTCTGGGACATCCTGCTGCCGTTCTCCGACTACGCGTTCAACAAGGCCCACTCGGCCGCGTACGGCGTGATCTCCTACTGGACCGCCTACCTGAAGGCGCACTACGCCCCGGAGTACATGGCCGCGCTGCTGACCAGCGTCGGTGACGACAAGGACAAGTCGGCGATCTACCTCAACGAATGCCGGCGCATGGGTATCACCGTGCTGCCGCCGGATGTCAACGAGTCGGCGCTGAACTTCACCCCGGTGGGCGATGACATCCGCTTCGGCATGGGCGCCATCCGCAACGTCGGTGTCAACGTCGTCGAGGCCATGGTGGCGGCGCGCGAGAAGGAAGGCGCGTACACGTCCTTCAAGGACTACCTGATGAAGGTGCCCGCGGTGGTCTGCAACAAGCGCACCATCGAATCCCTGATCAAGGCGGGGGCCTTTGATTCCCTGAACCACCACCGGCGCGCCCTGGCCATGGTCCATGAGGAGGCCATCGACTCCGTCATCACGCTCAAGCGCAATGAGGCGATCGGACAGTTCGACCTTTTCGCAGGGTTCGACGAAGCCGAATCCGAGTCATCCCTCAGCATCGAGATCCCCGACCTTCCCGAGTGGGAGAAGAAGGACAAGCTCTCGTTCGAACGCGACATGCTCGGCCTCTACGTCTCGGACCACCCGCTGCAGGGCCTCGAGGGACTCCTGAGCCAGCACGCGGACCAGTCCATCACCTCGATCATTGCCGAGGACGGCCCGCACGACGGCGCCATCGTCACCATCGCGGGCATGATCACCTCGCTGAGCCGGCGCATCGCGAAGGCCAGCGGCAACGCCTACGCCCGCGCTGAGATCGAGGACCTGGGCGGCTCCGTCGAGGTCATGTTCTTCGGGCAGGTCTACGGCCCCATCGCCTCGGTGCTGGCCGAGGACCTGATCGTGGTGGTCAAGGGCCGGCTGCAGCGCCGCGATGACGGCGCCGTGGCGTTGAACTGCATGGAACTCTCGGTCCCGGACCTGAGCGAGGGCCTGAACGGGCCTTTGGTGATCACCATGCCGACGCATAAGGCCACGGAGGCCGTGGTGACGGAACTCGGCGACGTGCTCAGGACGCACCGCGGCAAGTCGGAGGTCCGCCTGCACCTGCAGGGCGACTCCCGGGTGGAGGTGATGGGCCTGCCCGTGCACCTGCGGGTCAACCCGAGTCCCTCGCTGTTCGGCGACCTGAAGGTGCTCCTCGGCCCGACCTGCCTCGACAGCTGAGGCAGGGCGGCGGGCGCCTGCCTGCGTCTAGATCTCGTAGTCCAGCGGGACCGGCCGGCTGTAGCTGCCCCCGTGGTACAGCAGCGGTGTGCCGTCGCCGCCGACCGCACCCTCCACCACCTCGACGACGACCACGGCGTTGTTCTCGAAGGAGAGCCGCATCTGGATCTTGCCGATCAGCCAGCCGGACACGTCCTTGAGGATGGGCACCTCGTGCGCGCCCAGCTCCCAGTGGTCGCCCTCGAACCGGTTGCGGGAGCGTGCGAAACGGTCGGCCAGCTCCTGGTTCTCGAGCCCGAGCATGTGCACGCCGATGTAGGTGGTGTTGGCCACCGCCGGCCAGGAGCTGGAGGTCCGCGCCATGTTGAACGTGAACCGGGGCGGCTTGGCCGAAAGGGAGGCCACCGAGGTTGCGGTGAAACCAAACGGAAGGCCGTTGTAATTGGCGGTAATGATGGCCACGCCTGCCGCATGCCGGCGGAACATTTCCTTGAAGGTTCCTTCGAAGGTCTCCTCTTCTGAGGCCACTGCGATCCAACTCCCTGCTGCACGTGCCGAATGTTTCTACCCTGCAAGCGTATTGCTCCCCGGACAGGCCGCGGTACCTGAGTGATCTGCCGCCGTCACGGACCGTCATGCAGGCTCCTCCTCCCCGGCCGCCCGGCGGGAGCCCGACCAGCCGAATGCTTGTTAAGGTTTGTTGCATGACACAACCCGCAGTACACCGCCCGGTCCAGCAGCCTGAGGAAGGCAAGGACGGCCCCGGACGCCCAAGCTGGATGCATGGGGCGGTCCGGATACACGCGGCAGGCCGGACGCGCCTACGCTGGCCCGCGGCCATCGCCGCTGCCGGCGTGCCGGTGGGGGTGCTGTGGTGGGTGCTGGCGCCGTCGGGACTGAACGTCCTGTCCGGAAACCCGGCGCTGCGCAGCGGCAGCAACCTGGACACGTGGCTGCCGCGCGACCTGGTGCTCGCCGGGCTGTTCCTGCTTGCCGGCTGCATCGCCGGGGCGCTGGCCTCCGGCGTGCGGGAGGAGGAGCGAGCGGTCACGGACGTCGTCCTGGTGGTTGCAGCCGGGGCGTTGGGAGCGTTGCTTGCCTGGCGGACCGGCGTGCTGTGCGGGCAATGGTGGGGCGCGCCGGAAGATGCTTCGGCCAACGCCAGCATCGCGTTTTCACTGCGCTCCTACGCGGTGCTCGCCATCTGGCCGGCCGCCGTCGCCCTCACCCTGTTCGTTGGCCGGTTCCTGGCCGCCCCCAAGACGCCAGCAGCCAGGAAGCCGGCACCCGGGAACCCGGCATCCGGGGAACCCGCGTAACAGCGTCCATGCGGCCGCGCCCCGGCACGTAAAATGGGCGGGTGACCCTTACACCTGAGAGCCCTCAGTCCACCGAAAGCACTGTGCCCTCGACCGCCGCCGGCCCCGCTTTCCGCACCGTCGACCTGCGTGGTCAGCGGTTGTCCCTGGCGGGGCTCCGCGCCGCCGTGCCCCGCGCGCAGACCGGCACCCGGGCAGACGCGGAAGAGAAGGTCCTGGACATCATTGCCGGGGTCCGCGGCCGTGGATTCGAAGCCCTCCGGGAACTGGCACTCCAGTTCGACGGCGTGGAGCAGGAGCATCCGCGGGTTCCCGCCGAAGCACTGCAGGCGGCGCTGGCCGGGCTCGATCCCGCCGTGCGGGCAGCGCTGGAAGAATCCATCCGGCGCGCGCGCCGGTTCGCGGACGCCCAGCGCCCGGCGGACACCGATGTCGAACTCGGCGACGGCGCCGTCGTCAGCCAGAACTGGGTCCCGGTGGGCCGGGTGGGCCTCTACGTCCCGGGCGGCCTTGCGGTGTATCCGTCCTCGGTGATCATGAATGTTGTTCCGGCCCTCGCGGCCGGCGTCGAGTCCATTGCACTGGCGTCACCGCCGCAAAAGGATTTTGGCGGGCTGCCGCACCCCACCATCCTCGCAGCCGCATGCCTGCTCGGCATCGAGGAGGTCTACGCGATCGGGGGCGCCCAGGCCATCGCGGCATTTGCCTACGGAATCCCGGCCGCCGGAGCGGATGAAAACCGCGCCGGAATCGACCCGGTGGATGTGGTGACGGGCCCCGGCAACATCTTCGTCGCCACCGCCAAGCGGCTCGTGAAGGGGGTCGTGGGGATCGACTCCGAGGCGGGGACCACCGAAATCGCGATCCTGGCCGATGCCACCGCGCAGCCGGACCTCGTCGCGGCCGACCTGATCAGCCAGGCCGAGCACGACCCGAAAGCAGCCTCCGTGCTCATCACGGATTCCGAGGAGCTCGCCGCGGCAGTCCAGGAGGAGCTGGAGCGCCGTGCCGCCCGCACCAAACATAGTGCGCGGGTCCGCGAGGCCCTCTCCGGCCCCCAGTCCGGCGTCGTCCTGGTGGACGACCTGGAACAGGGGATTGCCGCCTGCGACGCCTACGCGGCGGAGCACCTGGAAATCATGACGGCGGATGCGGCCGGAGTGGCGGCGCGGATCCGGAACGCCGGGGCGATTTTCGTCGGCGATTACAGCCCCGTGAGCCTGGGGGACTACTGCGCAGGGTCCAACCACGTCCTGCCCACCAGCGGCACTGCCGCGTTCTCGTCCGGGTTGAACGTCACGACATTCCTGCGTGCCATCCAGGTGATCAATTACAGCCGCACGGCGCTGGAACAGGTGAGCTCCCACATCGTGAGCCTGGCCGGCGCGGAAGACCTGCCGGCGCACGGGGAGGCCGTCACGGCCCGGTTCGGCAACGGTTCCTGACGGGTTCGAGAACACTACATGTAGTAATTACAGGCTTGTTATTCAGCTACATCTAGTCGTAAACTGATGGTGACAGCGGCCTGCGCTGGCCCATCGGCTTGCACGTGGGCGTCCAGCGGTAAGACCGGAATTGCGACAGGAAGGAAGGCACATGTACTGCCCTTTCTGCCGCAACCCTGATTCCCGCGTGGTGGACAGCCGGATTGCCGACGACGGCTCAGCCATCCGCCGCCGCCGCCAGTGTCCCGAATGCGGCCGCCGCTTCACGACAGTGGAGACCACCAGCCTGACCGTGATCAAGCGTTCCGGAGTCGGCGAGCCGTTCAGCCGGAGCAAGGTCATCAACGGCGTCCGGAAAGCGTGCCAGGGCCGCCCCGTGACCGAGGACGACCTCGCCTTGCTGGCGCAGGAGGTCGAAGAGGCCATCCGCGCGTCCGGCGCAGCGGAAATCGAGGCCCACGAAGTCGGCCTGGCCATCCTCAACCCGCTGCAGAAGCTGGACCAGGTGGCGTACCTGCGTTTCGCCAGCGTGTACCAGGCCTTCGAATCCCTTGAGGACTTTGAGTCGGCCATCTCGCTGCTCCGGCATGAGGCCGGCGCCAAAGCCGACCCCACCAAGGCCCTGGAGAACAAGGCCCTGGAGAACAAGGGTTCCCAGAAGAGCCCGCTCTAGGCTCCGTTCACAGGAGCCGGACCATAAGACTCCGGTGGTGGCAGCGGAGGGGAAGCCGCGGCCACCACCGGCACCAAACTACTTGGCCAGTTTGTGCTTGAGGGCAATCTCGATGGCGGCACCCACGATGCCGGCGTCGTTCTTCAGTTCTGCCGGGACGATCGGCGTGCGGAGCTTCAGCCGCGGCAGGTACTCGTCCGCGCGCTTGGAGATGCCGCCGCCGACGATGAACAGCTCGGGGGAGAACAGGAACTCGACGTGGGAGAAGTAGCGCTGCAACAGGACACTGTATTCTTCCCAGCTCAGCCCGTCCCGCTCGCGGGCGACGGCCGAGGCCTTGCTCTCGGCGTCGAACCCGTCGATCTCCAGGTGTCCCAGTTCCGCGTTGGGAACAAGCTTGCCGTCGAAGATGAATGCAGAACCGATGCCGGTGCCCAGCGTAATCACCAGCACGGTGCCCTTGACGCCTTCGCCGGCGCCATAGCGGGCCTCGGCCAGGCCCGCAGCGTCGGCGTCGTTGATGACCTCCACGGGGCGGCCGAGGCGGGCGGTGAGCAGGCCGTCAATGTCGAGGCCCAGCCAGGCGTTGTCGACGTTCGCGGTCGAGTGGACCACGCCGTGCTGGATGATCCCCGGGAAGGTCACGCCCACGGGGGACAGGGCGGACGGCGCATCCGAGCGCTTTGACAGCTCCGCCACCACGTGTGCGACGGTTTCGGCTACGGCTTCCGGCGTAGACGGCTGAGGGGTGGGGACGCGGAGCCGGTCACCCACCAGCTTGCCCTTCTTCAGGTCGACGATCCCGCCTTTGATCCCGGTGCCGCCGATGTCAATGCCGATCAAGGGGGCGTTCTTCTTCGGCTTTTCGTCCTTGTTGACCAATGTGCGTCCGTTCGTGGCAGGGGGCGGGCTAGGAAAAAGGGGCGGCCCGGAACCGGCTGGTGAAAAGCGGATCTTTCCGCGGAGCGGGTTCAGGGCGCATGGTTCAGGGGAGGGTGAGGACCTCGGCACCGGATTCGGTCACCAGCAGCGTGTGTTCGAACTGCGCGGTGCGCCTGCGGTCCCGGGTCACCACGGTCCAGTCGTCGGCCCACATGTCCCAGTCGACGGTTCCCAAAGTCAGCATGGGCTCGATCGTGAAGACCATGCCGGTCTCCATGACGGTGTTGTAGGCAGGGGCTGCGTCGTAGTGCGGAATGATCAGGCCGGTATGGAAGGCCTCTCCGACGCCGTGCCCGGTGAAGTCGCGGACCACGCCGTAGCCGAAGCGCTTCGCGTACGACTCGATGGTCCGGCCGATCACGTTGATTTCCCGGCCAGGGGCGACGGCCCGGATGGCACGGTTCAGGGACTCCTGGGTGCGCTCGACGAGCAGGCGCGACTCCTCGTCGACGTTGCCTGCCAGGAACGTGTAGTTCGTGTCGCCGTGCACGCCGCCGATGAACGCGGTGATATCGATATTGATGATGTCCCCGTCCTCAACCACGGTGCTGTCCGGGATCCCGTGGCAGATGACCTCGTTGATCGAGGAGCACAGGGACTTCGGGAAGCCGCGGTAGCCCAGGGTGGACGGGTAAGCATTGTGGTCGAGCAGGAACTCGTGTCCCACCCGGTCCAGCTGGTCGGTAGTGACGCCGGGCTGGATGTGCTTTCCCACCTCGACGGTCGCCTGGGCGGCGATGCGGGAAGCGATCCGGATCTTCTCGATGGTTTCTGCCGACTTGACCTCTGACCCCGTGAACTTGGACGGCGCCGGCTTGCCCACGTACTCGGGGCGGGGAATGGAGGCCGGAACGGAAAGCTGCGGGCTGATGGTTCCCGGGACCAGGGTGCCGATGGGTGCGGTCGAGGCGAGAGAAGGCATACATTGATCATATAAGGCCGGACGGGACACAAATATACGGAGCGCGGAAAGTCGGTGCGGAAACGCAGCGGGGAGCCGCACCGGATCCGGCGCCGCCCTTCCCCGCCGGGCCGCCGGCAGAGGAACCATGAGAGCCGAGGAGCATCGATGCCAGAGTACTGGTACAACATCAACACGCACGAGGTCGAAGTGGACGCCATGTCCGACTGGAGCCAGCTGATCGGCCCCTATAAGACCCGGGAAGAAGCTGAGCACGCCTTGGAAAAGGTCAGGGCGCGCAACGAGTCGTGGGAAAAGGGCGACGACGACTAGCTCCCGGCATGCGGCCCACCAGCCGCCTAGAACGAGTGCTCGGGACCGGGGAACTGCCCGGAGCGCACGTCCTCGCCGTAGGCCCTGGCGGCGTCGCTCAACGAGGTCCGAAGGTCTGCGTACTGCTTGACGAACTTGGCCATCTTCCCACCGCGCAGTCCTGCCATGTCCTGCCACACCAGCACCTGGCCCGTGGTCGCGTTGCCTGCGCCGATCCCGATGGTGGGCACGTCCACCGCGGCGTCAACCGCCGCCGCTGTCTCGGCCGGAACCATCTCCATCAGCACGCAAAAAGCGCCCGCCTCGGCGAGCGAGACGGCGTCGTCAATCAACCGTCGGGCATCGTCGCCGCGGCCCTGGACGCGGTAGCCGCCGAGGGAATGCTCGCTCTGCGGCGTGAAGCCGATGTGCGCCATGACCGGGATTCCGGCCTGCACCATGGCCTCGACAGTCCCGGCGTAGAACTTGCCACCTTCAATCTTCACCGCGTGGGCCAGACCTTCCTTGAGGAAGCGCACTCCGGTCTCCACCGCCTGCTGCGCGGAGACCTCGTAGCTGCCGAACGGAAGGTCGGCAACCACCAGGGCCCGGCGGGCCGAGCGGGTCACGGCCCTGACCAGCGGGATCAGCTCGTCCACGGTAACCGGAAGGCTTGTCTCGTTGCCGAAGACGTTGTTGGAGGCCGAGTCGCCGACCAGGAGGACCTCAATGCCGGCCTGGTCGAAAATCTCAGCAGTGTACTGGTCGTAGGCGGTCAGCATGGCGAACCGTTCACCGTTGACCTTGGCCTGGCGGAGGTGGTGGGTGCGCATCCTCACCACCGGCTTCCCTTCTGAGCCGGACGTTCCGCTGCCGGAGGCCGTCGCGGGAGCACCTGCCGCCGGTCCGGTGCCGTAGGGGGCCGGAACTTCGCCGGGCGTGCTGGGATCGGGATTGATGCTTGTGGCCATGGCATGAGCGTAGTGCGATTCCCCCTGCACTGGTAAGCATCCCGCGCCCGCCGGGTGAACCGCCTCGGAGGGTGCTGGCGGTATCCCCTCGGAGCAGCAGTTCATGCACCCGCTCCGGGCCGCTTATGTTAACGGTGTGTTACGCGCGGCAGCGGAGCCAGCAAACGGTGCCGATGATCAGTAAAGTGAACCAAAGAGCAGCTGCGGGACCCGTGCACCGGGGGCCTGGGGCACGGACGGAAGAACCGGAAAGAGGCCAGAATGGACCGCCAGCAAGAGTTTGTCCTGCGGACGATCGAGGAGCGCGACGTGCGGTTTGTGCGTCTGTGGTTCACCGACGTCGTGGGATCTCTGAAGTCGGTGGCGCTGGCCCCCGCCGAGGTGGAAGGCGCCTTCGAGGAAGGCCTCGGCTTCGACGGCTCCTCCATCGAGGGACTTGCCCGCGTTTTCGAATCCGACATGCTGGCCCAGCCGGACCCCGCCACCTTCCAGATCCTGCCCTGGCGGGGGGAGTCCGAAGCGACGTCCCGGATGTTCTGCGACATCCTGACGCCCGACGGCGAGCCCTCCACGGCTGATCCGCGCAACGTCCTCAAGCGCACCCTGGCCAAGGCCGCCGACATGGGGTTCACCTGCTACACCCATCCCGAGATCGAGTTCTACCTGCTGAAATCCCAGGAGCCGGGCCCGGACGGTGCCCCGGTACCGGTCGATGAGGGCGGCTACTTCGACCACGTCCCCGGCGGCGTGGCCCAGGACTTCCGCCGCACGGCCGTGACCATGCTCGAATCGGTGGGCATCTCGGTGGAGTTCAGCCACCATGAGGCCGGACCCGGGCAGAACGAGATCGACCTGCGCTACGCGGATGCCCTGCAGACCGCGGACAACATCATGACGTTCCGCACCGTGATCAAGGAAGTGGCGCTGCAGCAGGGCACCTACGCCACGTTCATGCCGAAGCCCTTCACCGCCCACCCGGGCTCCGGAATGCACACCCACTTTTCGCTTTTCGAGGGCGACACCAACGCCTTCTACGAGGCCGGGGCGGAGTTCCAGCTCTCCGAGACGGCCCGGCAGTTCATCGCCGGAGTCCTGAAGCACGCCCCGGAGTTCACCGCGGTCACGAACCAGTTCGTGAACTCCTATAAGCGCCTCTGGGGCGGGGGAGAAGCCCCGAGCTACTTGAGCTGGGGACACAACAACCGCTCCGCCCTGGTCCGCGTGCCGCTGTACAAGCCGGGCAAGGGCCAGTCGGCACGGATCGAGTACCGCGGCATCGACTCCGCCGCCAACCCCTACCTCGCGTACGCGGTGCTGCTCGGCGCCGGGCTGAAGGGCATCGAGGAGGGCTACCAGCTGCCCGCCGCGGCCGAGGACGACATTTGGTCGCTCAGCTCGGCCGAGCGCCGTGCCATGGGACACGACCCGCTGCCGGCCAGCCTGCACGACGCGATCCGTTCCATGGAGGACTCCGAACTGATGCCGCAGATCCTCGGCGAGCAGGTTTTCGAGCACTTCCTGCGCAACAAGCGGGCCGAATGGCAGGACTACCGCCTCCAGGTGACGCCCTACGAACTGCAGCGCAACCTCGGCATCCTCTAGGCGCCGACGGTGAGCCTGGCACGACGCCTCATTGCCGCCGGCTTCAGTGATCTGGAGAAGGGCGAACGGTTCCTGGCCGCCCCGGAGCTGGAGGGGCTCGACCAGGACGTCCTGTTCGCCGGGCTGCAGCTGGCCGCGAACCCGGACACGGCCCTGCAGTCGCTGGTCCGGCTGATCGAGAAGCACCCGGCCCTCCGGAAGCTCGCGGTGGCGGAGCTGGAGACCAGCGAACCGCTGTACCGCGTGCTGGGCGCCTCCGAGGCCCTGGGCGAGTTCCTGATCCGGCACCCGGAACACCTTGACGCCCTGGAAGTCGCGGCCAGCCCGGAGCCGCAGCCAGCGGACGCCGCGGTCCTCCGCGCCCGGCTGCTGCAGTCCGTACGTGCCGATCCGAAATCCCTGCGGCCGGTTGCGGGCCTGTCCGGACCGGAGGGCTATGAGGCGTTGCGTGCCGCCTACCGGCGCGGTCTCGTCGAGCTCGCGGTGAAGGACCTCTGCGCCGCTGATCCGCTGGATTTCCTGCCCGCCGCGGGAGCCGAACTGGCCGACCTCGCCGGGGCTGCCATCGAGGCCGCCCTCGCCGTATCCCGGGCAGAGGCGGCCGAGCAATTCAGCGCCACGGAGGTGGCCGACGTCGGGCTTGCCGTGATCGGCATGGGCAAATGCGGCGCCCGGGAGCTGAACTACATTTCCGACGTCGACGTCATCTACGTGATTGAACCCGGTGCGCTGGAGGACTCGCGTGCCAACACCATCGGGACCACCCTCGCGTCCGGTATTTCCCGCGCCATCATGTCCCCGGGCCGGGAACCGGGCCTCTGGGAGGTCGACGCGAACCTGCGGCCGGAGGGGAAGTCCGGCCCGCTGGTCCGGACACTGGCCTCGCACGAAAGCTACTACGCCCGCTGGGCCGAGAGCTGGGAGTTCCAGGCCCTGCTGAAAGCGCGGACCATCGCCGGGGACGCCGCGCTCGGGGCACGCTATGAGGCCGCCGTCGCGCCGCTCATCTGGTCCTCGGCGGGACGTGAGGGATTCGTGGAGTCGGTCCGCTCCATGCGCCGCAGGGTTACCGAGCACATTCCGGCTGAGGAGGAGCAGCGGCAGATCAAGCTGGGCCGCGGCGGACTGCGGGACGTGGAGTTCACCGTCCAGCTGCTGCAGCTGGTGCACGGAAAGTCCGACGAAACGCTGCGCCACCGTGACACCACCTCCGCCATCGCCGCCCTGTCTGCCGGCGGCTACATCGGCCGCTCGGACGCCGCGGAATTCGACCGCGACTACCGCTATCTGCGGCTGCTCGAGCACCGCATCCAGCTGTTCCAGCTGCGCCGGACCCACCTGATGCCGGTCCAGGAGTCCGCCCTGCGCGCCCTGGCGAAGGCCGTGCTGGGGCCCTTCTCCAATGAACGGCCCCAGCCCGATGCCCTGATGGCCGCCTGGCGCAAGACGAAACGCTCGGTCCGGGAACTGCATGACCGCATCTTTTACCGCCCCCTGCTGAACACCGCCGCGACCCTCAGCAGCGAGGAGGCCCGGCTCACCCCGGAAGCCGCGCAGGGACGGCTCGCCGCTCTGGGTTACCTTGACCCGCAGGGGGCGATGCGGCACATCGAGGCCCTGACGGCCGGCGTCAGCCGCCGTGCCGCGCTGCAGCGGCAGCTGCTGCCGATCCTGCTGGGTTGGCTGGCCGACGGCGTCGACCCCGACGGCGGCCTGCTCGCCTTCCGCCGTGTCAGTGAGGCCCTCGGCACCACGCACTGGTACCTGGGACTGCTCCGGGACTCGACGGCGGCCGCGGAACGGCTCTGCCATGTCCTTGCCAACTCCCGGCTCATCGCGGACCTCCTTGAAGTTTCGCCGGAATCCGTGGCCTGGCTCGGCTCGGACAAGGACCTCGTGCCCGTGAGCTTTGAAGCGCAGTGGCAGGAGATCACCGCGAAGATGTCCCGGCACGCGGAGCCGGAAAATGCGATGCGCCTGATCCGGCTGATCCGCCGCAGGGAAATCCTCCGGATCGCCATCGCCGACAGCGCCGGCCTGCTGGACCAGGACCAGGTGGGCGCGGCCCTCGCCGACACCGACCGCGCCGCGGTGCTGGGGGCGCTCCGGGTGGCGGAAAACACGGTCACCGCCGGCGAGCCCCTCAAGACCCACGTGCTGGTGGTCGCCATGGGCCGGCAGGGCGGGCGGGAGATCGGCTACGGCTCGGACGCCGACGTCATGTACGTCCACCGCGGCCTGCCGGGAGTGCCCGAAGAGGAGGCCCAGCAGCAGGCTGCGCAGATTGTCGGCCGGCTCTCGACCCTCCTTACCCAGCCCCTGAAACCTGCCATCCTGGCCGAACGCGTGCTGAGTGTCGACGCCGACCTGCGGCCCGAGGGCAAGAGCGGGCCCATGGTGCGCTCATTGGAGTCCTATGCGGAGTACTACCGGCGGTGGTCGCTGATCTGGGAGGCCCAGGCGCTGCTGCGTGCCCGCCCGATGGCCGGCGACGACCAGCTTGCCCGGGATTTCGTGGCCCTCATCGACCCGATCCGCTATCCGGACGAGCTCGCCGGAAGCGATGTGCGGGAGGTCCGGCGCGTCAAGGCCCGGGTGGAGGCCGAACGGCTGCCCCGCGGCGCGGATCCCGCCCGCCACCTGAAGCTCGGCCGCGGCGGACTGAGCGACGTCGAATGGCTGGCCCAGCTGATCCAGCTCCAGCACGCGGGCCGGCACCCTGAGCTGCGGACCACCTCCACTGTGGAAGCGCTGGAGGCGGCGGTACGCCTGGGCCTGCTGGAGGAGACCGACGCGGCACACCTGCTGAAGTCCTGGCGCCTGGCGAGCCGGATCCGCTCGGCGAACGTGATCTGGACCGGCCGGGCGTCGGACCTGCTGCCCTCTTCGCGCCGTGACCTGGAGGCCGTGGCGCGCTGGTGCGGTTACGGCCAGGGCAACGCGGCGGCGCTGGAGGAGGACTATCTCCGGCTCAGCCGGCGGGCCCGGGGCGTGTTTGATCGGGTTTTTTACGGGCAGTGACGGTGTTCAGTGATGGCGTTCCGTGATGGCTCGTGCGGCCGGTTCGACGGCGGGAGACCGGGTACGCTTCCGTCATGGACCATGTGTGGCTGCTGCCGCTGAAGACTCTCGACGGCGACGCCCGCGCCATCAAGCTAGGGGAGATCGCCGAACTTGATGTGCGCGAGGACCAGCGCACCTTTGTAGGGGATCCGCTGCGGATGATGCTGGTGGCGCTGGAGGAGGAATCCCGCCACCCTTACGCGGTGGACACCAACGGGACGGCAGTAGGCGTGCTGACGCTGCAGAGCGGTGCGGCGAGCCTCGCCGGGTGGCCCGACAATGATTCCGTCTGGCTGCTCCGCGGATTCCTGATCGACCGCCGGCACCAGGGCAAGGGCCTCGGCACTCTCGCCGCCGAGGCCGCTTTCCGGGCCGCCGCGAAACTGACGGCAGCCCTCGGCGGGAACCAGACCGGCGTCGTGCTGTCCGTCAACGAAGCCAATCAGGCCGGCCGGGCCGCCTACCTCAAAGCCGGCTTCGAGGACCGGGGACAGTACCTGGGCGGCGATTCCGGCCCGCAAAGGACCATGTACCGGGCCTTCTGAGCCGCGGAACACCTTGACTGGAGCGCCGGGGGCGTCGATATTGGTTCTGTTCCGGCTCCCGAAAGGTGTGCGATGGTCCATCCCGAGATGTTGGTAGAACCGGTCGTCCAGGAGCTCCGCCTTCCGGCCGGGATTGTTGGGCCGGTTGAGGTGACGATGGACGTCCGATGCTTCATCGTCTCCCACCCGGACGGGCTGCTGTTGATCGACACCGGTCCGGGCAGCGCCGATCCCATCGGAGAAGCACTGAACCGCGCCGGCGCAGGGTGGGATGACGTGACCGACGTCATCCTGACGCATGCGCATCCGGACCATTTTGGCGGCCTCGCCGACGTCGTGGCCCGGAGCCCGCAGGCCGTGGTCTGGGCCGGTGCCCGTGACTGTCCCGACATCCCGTCCCCCGAGCCGCCCCGACCGCTGGCAGAGGGTGACAGGGTCCGCAGTCTGCAGGTCGTGGAGGCCCCCGGGCACACTGCGGGACACATCTGCCTGTCGTTTGAGGACAGGATTCTGTTTGTGGGAGATGCTCTGTTCAGCGATGCGGGCGCACTCGGGCGGGCGCCGGAGGCGTTTACGGCAGATCCGGTGCAGGCGGAGGAATCACTCCGGAAGCTGGCCCGGCTGGAGCCCGAGCGGATGCTCTTTGCGCATGGGCCGGAGATCCCCGACCCCGTAACGGCCTTGCACCGGCTCCTCCAAGATGCGCCGGAGGCTCCCTGAGGAACTGCGGGGGTCAACTTTCGTTGACACCGCTCCGGGCGTCATCTAAAGTTGACGTCCAGGAGGTGTCCCGTGAAGACATTGATCGGTTCGATGGACGGCAAGGGCCCGGCGGAAGCCCTGTATGCGGTCGCGGAGCTCCGGAAGGAAGTTGCCCGCACCGAGACGGAAGTGGTGTTGCGCGCACGCCAGGCCGGCCTGTCATGGGAGGCCATCGCGACCTGCCTTGGCGTGAGCAAACAGGCCGTGCATAAGAAGTACGGGAAGCGTTGACAGCTTCTCCGGTAAGCGCAGTCCTACGGCCCACGGTGAAGGCGGGAACCGTCGTCGTGCGGGCATCTCCGGCCAGGACGGGAAAACTCCGCCAGCCGTTGCGCTGGCGGAGCCTGTGACTAGTCACCCGGAACGGGGCTAGCAGTCGTTGTGACGCCCGTCGCCCTTGTGGTCACCATGATCGCCGTGGTGGTCGTTGTGGTCACGATGATCGCCGTGGTGGTCGTTGTGGTCACGATCGCCGTCGCGGCCGTGATGGTCCCGGCACTTGTCACCGTTCGAGTCATGCCCGCCATTGATCCAACCGCCGTCATGGTTCCAGCAGTTGTCATGGTCCGGCCAGGAGCCGCCGGAAACCTGCAGGTTTGCGGCCTGCGTTCCGGTATCCGCCGAGGCAGCTCCCGCCGTCAAGGCCGTCCCGCCGATGCCCATTCCGGCGACCAGGAGGGCCGTTCCCAGCAACCGAATCAGTTTCTTCATGTGACTCGCCTACTTCTGTTCTTTCTTGATGTATTCCGCAGGAAGACGAGACAGGGAACTCCACGTTTCGCACCGGCGCGGCTGGTACCGCTCCTTAGTGCCGGCGCGACGACTGATCGGCGTCGTCGCGTCTCCGGGGACTTTGCTGTCCGGTTATCAAACTGCGGTTGATGGCCCACATCTCAGTGCGGGAACCACGCCCCTGCCCGGACTTCCCTGAACTGTGTTGCGGCTAGGGACGGTTATCACCGTGCGGACACTTCCGCGCCCACCCGATGCCTGCCCAGGAACAGGAGCGATGGGCATGAACCTGGTGCGGTGTCGGAGCGCCAGTCCGCCGGATCCTCAGCCGCGGAGCTGCGCCCTCTTAAACGCTAACCGCCTTTTGGCTGGGCGGGAAGGGCGTTCAGGGCGGAGTTCGGCGGATTCGGGCAAGATCATGCCGGGCGCATGCGGTGGTGCTCGTGTAACGGCGCCGTCTCGAAGAGCCGCTTAAAAGACGAGCGGCCCCCACCGGAAGGTGGGGGCCGCCGTCGTGCAGGCTATTGAGCCTTGGTCTGACTAGACGCCGTAGTACAGCTCGAACTCGTACGGGTTCGGGCGCAGCGAGAGCGGACGGATCTCGTTCTCGTACTTGTACTCGATCCAGGTGTCGATCAGGTCCTGGGTGAAGACGCCGCCGGCCTGCAGGAACTCGTTGTCCTCAGCCAGTGCATCCAGGGCTTCTTCGAGCGTGCCCGGAGCCTTCGGGATGTCCTTGGCTTCCTCGGCGGGGAGCTCGTAGAGGTCCTTGTCGATCGGAGCGGGCGGTTCGATGCGGTTGCGGATGCCGTCGATGCCGGCCATCAGCTGGGCGGCGAAGGCCAGGTACGGGTTCGAGGAGGGGTCCGGAGCGCGGAATTCGATGCGCTTGGCCTTCGGGTTGGAACCCGTGATCGGGATACGGATACCGGCGGAGCGGTTGCCCTGCGAGTAGACCATGTTGACCGGGGCCTCGAAGCCCTTGACCAGGCGGCGGTAGGAGTTCACCGTCGGGTTGGTGAAGGCCAGAACGGCCGAGGAGTGCTTCAGCAGGCCGCCGATGTACCAGCGGGCCGTGTCGGAGAGGCCGGCGTAACCCTTCTCGTCGTAGAACAGCGGGTCGCCGCCATTCCACAGCGACTGGTGGCAGTGCATGCCCGAGCCGTTGTCACCGAAGACCGGCTTCGGCATGAAGGTGACGGACTTGCCCCAGGCGTCGGCGGTGTTCTTGATGACGTACTTGAACTTCTGCAGGTCATCAGCCGCGTGGGTCAGGGTGGTGAACTTGTAGTTGATCTCAGCCTGGCCGGCGGAACCGACTTCGTGGTGGCTGCGCTCGACCTCAAGGCCGGCCTCATCCAGTGCGATACACATGGCATCGCGCAGGTCGGCCTGCTTGTCGGTCGGGGAGACCGGGAAGTAACCGCCCTTGACGGGGGTCTTGTAACCGAGGTTTCCGCCTTCTTCTTCGCGGCCCGAGTTCCAGTGGGCTTCCTCGGAGTCGATCTTGTAGAAGCTGCCCTGCGGGGAGGACTGGTACTGCACGTTGTCGAAGACGAAGAACTCGGCCTCCGGCGCAAAGAACGCCGTGTCAGCGATGCCGGTGGAGGCGAGGTAGGCCTCGGCCTTCTCGGCCACGCCGCGGGGATCGCGGTGGTACGGGTCACCGGTGCGGGGGTTCACGATCGAGAAGTTCAGCGCGAGGGTCTTCTCCAGGCGGAACGTGTCTACGAACGCCGTCGTGACGTCCGGGATGAGCTGCATGTCCGACTCGGCGATGCCCTGGAAGCCGCGGATGGAGGATCCGTCGAAAAGCTGGCCGTTGACGAAGAAGTCCGCGTCAACACTCTTGGCGGGCACGTTGAAGTGCTGCTGAACGCCGGGGAGGTCGGTGAAGCGGATATCGACGAATCTGATGTCTTCGTCTTTGATGAACTTGAGGACTTCGTCCGCAGTCTTGAACATCTATGCTCCTTACGCATATGAAAGATCTGGCCGTCAGGCCATGTGGTCCAGCGCAGTCCGACAGCGGGGAGAACGAAAAAGTCCGCCCCGCTCCTATGCCGCCGGCAACTGTTACCACCCTAAGGACACGGGATTTCACCACGGTGTCCGCTTTGTTTCAGGCACGTTACAGAATGCCCTGACATGTAAACGGTAGTCGGTGTCCACTCTGTGGCCAATCCGGTTCCGCAGTGTGGGCGGCCGGGTCCGCTCCCTGGACTGCGATCGCCCCGTCGAATCCCGATAGTCTTGGAGGGTGGTTGATCGTAAAGACTTAGGCTCATGGCTCAGCGGGCCGGATACGTCCGGCATCTCCAAGTACCCGGGGGAGCGGCTGGGCCTGCCCGAGTCCGGCCCCGGCTCCATCGCCCGCGCCGGCCGCCGGATCCTCGCCATCTGCATCGACTGGGGGATCGCCCTGCTCATCAGCAACTACGCCTTCGCCGGCAATCCGTGGGCCACCCTTGCCGTGTTCGCGGCGGAGCAGGCGCTGCTGATCGGCACGCTGGGCTACAGCATCGGGCACCGCATCATGGGAATCCACGTGGTACGGCTGGGCGGTGCCCCCGCAGGTCCACTCCCGGCAGTGGTCAGGGCCCTGCTGGTGTGCCTGGTCATCCCCGCCGTCATTTTCGACCCTGACCAGCGCGGGCTGCATGACAAAGCTCTGAACACCGTGCTGATCCGGATGTAACGGCGGGCGCGGCTGGATCGTCGCTGCGGAGGCCCTTGGGAAGTCCTGGGAGGTCCCGCCAGTTCCCGCAGGCCCGGAGATCCCGCGATTCGCCAAGAATGGCCGCTGTGCCCAGCTGGAGTCGCGGGGAAGCCCCGCGATTCGCCAAGAATGGCCGCTGTGCCCAGCTGGCATCCCAGGGAAGCGCCGCGATTCGCCAATTATGGCCGCTACGCCCATTCGCGGAGCGGCCACTTTCGTCAATCGGGCGTGACAGCAGGGCGGGTCGGCTGCCACACATTCCCAGGACGCGGCTTCAGCGGCGGAGGAAAACCTCGGTCTCGCCTTATGAGTACGCCGACGCCTCCGCCGGCTAAGCACCCCCGGAGGTCCACGACTCGCCAATTATGGCCGCTATGCCCCTTCGCATAGCGGCCAATTTCGTCAAACGAGCGTGGCGCCAACGAGGGTCTGAGGGCCGCGGCTGCCGCTTAAACGAATATCGCCCCTGTATACGGCCTTAAGGCGGTAATCGGGGCGACTCGTTGGAGCTGCAAATGTTGCTGCGGGCGGCTAGCGTCCGCGGGCAGCCTTGCGGTCCGGGCGGGCCTTGTACGGATCAATGCCCTTCGGGATCGGCAGGCGGCTTCCCAGCGAGGAGATCCGCTTGGACACGGCACTGACCTCGATCTTGGTCAGTTCCTTGTTCAGCTTGTTCATCTTCTTGGCGACCTGGCTGATCGGCACCTGGCCCTCACCGCGGCCGCTTTCGATCACGTGGATGGTGACATTCGGCAGGATGCGCGCAAGGCGTTTGCGTTCGGCGTCGACCAGCGGCTTCACCCGGCTGGTGGGACCTTCACTGACCAGCACGACGCCGGGCCGGCCGATGGCGCGGAAGACCACGTCCTGGGTGCGCGGGTTCACGGCGACCGGCTGTTCTTCGACGATCCAGCCGCGCTTGAGCGTGCCCAGCGCTGCACCTGCGGCCCCGGGCTGGTTTTCGATCTGTGCGAAGGCGGCCCGCTCGGCCCTGCGGGACAGGATGAAGGTCGCGGCAAGCACCCCCAGCGCGATGCCGATGATCAGGCCGGTGATCCAGTTTTCCATAAGGAAGCCAACCAGAAGGCTGACAGCCACAACGCCAAGGAAGGCCAGCAGCATGAGCCAGGGCACCATCGGATCGTTGCGCCGGGTCATCTGGAAGACCTCGCCGATCTGCTTCAGGCGGCTCGGCTTCTTAGCCGTCGCTACCTTGGCCTTACGGGAGAAGAGGCCACGCTTCGGAGTGACGGCTGAAGAGCCGGAGGCCGAAGAACTGGACGTGCGGGGGTCAGGGGAATTCGCCATAGTGCCTTAATTCTACGCGATTGACGGCTCAGGGCCGTCCGCCGGATTGCTCCGGTGCCGGCCCTGGCGACAATGTTGTGGTCTCGCTGGATTAGGAGCGCGCGGCCAGCAGTGAGCTGGCTTCCTGGCGGGTGCTTCCGGAGCTTTCGATGTGGGCGAGCTCGGCCGGGATTTCCCAGCCCTTCTTGCGCATCGCGGTGGCCCAGAGCCGGCCGGCCCGGTAGGAGGAACGCACCAGCGGCCCGGACATGACGCCGAGGAAGCCGATCTCGTCCGCTTCCTGCTGCAGGTCAACGAACTCCTGCGGCTTGACCCAGCGGTCCACCGGCAGGTGCCGCTCGGACGGGCGCAGGTACTGGGTGATGGTGATCAGGTCACAGCCGGCCTCGTGCAGGTCCCGCAGGGCCTCGGAGATCTCCTCGCGGGTCTCGCCCATGCCCAGGATCAGGTTCGACTTGGTCACCATGCCGAGCTTGCGGCCCTGCGTGATCACATCCAGCGACCGGTCGTAGCGGAAGGCCGGGCGGATCCGCTTGAAGATCCGGGGCACGGTCTCGACGTTGTGGGCGAACACCTCGGGCTTCGAGTCGCAGATCGCCGCGATGTGTTCGGGTTTTCCGGAGAAGTCCGGAATGAGGAGTTCGACGCCGGTGCCCGGGTTGAGCTCGTGGATCTTGCGGACTGTTTCGGCGTACAGCCAGACGCCCTCGTCGGCGAGGTCATCGCGGGCCACACCGGTGACGGTGGCGTACCGCAGCTGCATGGACTGCACGGAGCGGGCCACCTTGGTCGGCTCGAACATGTCCACCGGCGACGGCTTGCCCGTGTCGATCTGGCAGAAGTCGCAGCGCCGGGTACATTCGGAGCCGCCGATCAGGAACGTCGCTTCCTTGTCTTCCCAGCATTCGAAGATGTTGGGGCAGCCGGCCTCCTCACAGACGGTGTGCAGGCCTTCCTTCTTGACCAGGTTCTTGAGCTGCACGAACTCCGGGCCCATCTGGACCTTGGCCTTGATCCATTCCGGCTTGCGTTCCACCGGTGTGGCCGCGTTCCGCTGCTCGATGCGCAGCATCTTCCGGCCTTCTGGTGCCAGTGTCACAGTAGAGCTCCTTCGTGGGTTGCAACTAGGGCTTGTTCATTGTCGCGCAGTTCTTCGATGATCCGCGACACGAGGTCGGCCGGGGTGACGTCCCGGCCTGTCTCCTGGGCGATCGTGGTGACACCGGCGTCGGTGATCCCGCAGGCAATGATCTGGCCGTAAGGCGCGAGGTCGTTGTTGCAGTTGATGGCAAAACCATGCATCGTCACGCCGTCGCTGACCCGGATGCCGATGGCCGCGATCTTCCGGGCTGGGCCCTTCTCGTCCTGTTCGATCCACACGCCCGCACGGCCCTTTATGCGCACGGCATCGATGCCGTAGTCGGCCAGCACGGCGATGATGACAGCCTCGAGGCGCTCCACATAATCGCGGATTCCGGCCTTGTTCCTGAGCTTGATGATGGGGTAGCCCACGAGCTGTCCGGGGCCGTGCCAAGTGAGCTTTCCGCCGCGGTCCACGGGCACCACCGGAGTCCCGTCAAAGGGGCGTTCGTGGTCCTCGGTGCGTTTGCCGGCCGTGTAAACAGCCGCATGCTCGAGCAACAGTACGGTGCTGGGCGCGGTCCCGGCGACGACTTTTTCGTGCAGTTCACGCTGGACGTCCCAGCCGTGCGAGTAGTCAACGAAGTCAGGGTCGAGACCCAGCTGGAGGAACTGAAGAGTCATGGCATCCAGCTTAGTCCTCGCCCGTGCGCGTACCCGCTTGTGTGGTCAAGCTCTCATGCCTGTGGATAACTTCTGCGGGGATCGTCGGAATCGGCTATTCCTTTCGGTATGGAAGATCTCAGTGCGGAAGATGCCGCCGCGGTAGATACCGGCGCGGAAGATTCCGGGGCGACAAATACCGTGACGGAAGATTTCGCAGGGGCTGGCGTCGCCCCACCGATAGTTCCCGGTTACGACGTCGGCCGCTGGCTCGGCCGCGGGGGCAGCGCCACAGTCTGGCTTGCCACCGAGACGTCGACAGGCCGGAAGGTTGCGCTGAAATGTTTTCCGTCCGGCGGCGGCACGGGGGAGGAGCCCGGTTCCGAGGCGGAGATGCGGCGCGAAGTCCGCGTCCTGTCCGTGCTGGACCACGACCACCTCGTCAGGGTGCACGCGGTGGTGCGCCTGCACTTTCTTCCTGAAACCGGTAGCGACGGGGGCCGAGGGCTGGGCCTCGTGCTGGACTATGCGCCCGGCGGCTCGCTCGCAGCCCTCGTCGCGGGCCGGGCGCGGCTGAGCGCCGGCGAGACGGTGACCGTACTGACCCCCGTCGCGCAGGTACTGGCATATCTGCACGCGCACGGCTTCACCCACGGCGACGTCGCCCCCGGCAATGTGTTGTTTACGGCGCAGGGCAAGCCCCTCCTGGCCGATCTCGGTGTCGCGCGGATGGTGGCGGACACCACCGCGGACGCCCAACACGGCACGGACGGTTTCCGTGACCCGGCACCCGTGGATGCAGTGCGGGCCGGGCTGCAGCCCGAACGCGACGTCTATTCCCTTGCAGCCCTCGGCTGGTTCTGTCTGTCCGGGCGCGCCCCTGAGCCGGAGCAGCAGCGGCCGCCGCTGCCGCTGCTGGTGCCCGGGGTTCCGGCTGCCCTCGCCGCTGCGCTGGAGGCAGGCCTGCGGGAGGACCGGCGCCTCCGGCCAACGGCTGCGGAGCTCGCCACAGCGATCTATCGGAGTGCCAGGGCGGAGCCGGTGGACCTGTCCGGATCAGTCCACCCGACCGTGATCCCGGAGCTGCTCACCCGGCGTGTCCTGCCCCGCAGAGGGCGGGAGCGCGGGGTTGAACGGCTCCGCCGCTGGTCCGGCGATGTCTCCCGAATGATCCGGCGGACCCCGGCCGCAGTCTCGGGACAGGCGGCCGCGGCCGCACTGTCCCACTCGCCGGCAAGGCACGCGCCGCCGCGCGCGGCAGCAGGGCTGGTACCGCCCCGCTCGGCCGCACGGCTTCTACCGCTACTACCGCATCATCCGCGGGCAAGGCTTGTACCGCCGCGCCCACCGGCAAGGCATGCTGCCCACGGTGCTATTGCCGGCAAAAATGCTGCAAGGTCACTTGGTGGCGGACCCCCCGGTCTCCGGGTGGCAGCTTTGACGGTGCTGGCGTTGCTGACCGTTGTCACAGGTGCCTGGCTGCTGGCTGGCGTCCGGCTGCCGGCGCCCTTTCCCGCGTTGTCCGGCGCCGGTGCGGAAGCGGGCGCTGCCCAAAGTCCTTCCCAATCCCCACCGTATAGAGGAGCCCTGGAGCCGGCCCCGCCTACGACGATCCCGCAGGACATCCAGGCCCTGCTCCGGTCCGAGGACCCCGCAGAGGCTGTCCGCGGACTATCCCGGCTCCGTGCGCTGGCCTTCAATTCCGGGGACCTGGAACTGCTGGACGAAGTCAACGCCCCGGGATCCCCTGCAGCGGCCGCGGACGCCAGGACCGGCGCCCGGCTGCGGGAATCCGGCCACGTGCTGACAGGTTTTGCCAACGTGTTGACCACGGTGGAACGAGCGCCGGTCAGCGGGCCCTGGCGCACCGTCCTGGCCGTCAGCGTGGCGTCGTCCGCCTACCAGGAGCGGGACGCATCGGGCGCCATGGTGGCCGAGGCCGGCCCCTCCGGGGAGCAGCGGCTCCGGCTGGTGCTCGTGCAGGTCGATGGCCGGTGGAGGATCCAGGAAATCCTTCCCCCAAGTACTGCTCCGGGCTAGGAACCCGCGACGGCGGCACCCGGCAGGTCACTGGTCAGCCCCGTCAGCGTACTCAGGCGTCCGGGCCCTCGCCCGCTACCCAGGCGGCCGCTTGTGCGAGGGACGGGTGCCGCCACTGGTAGCCGGCTTCGTCGAGCATGGCCGGTTCCAGCCGCTGGCTCGCCAGCAACAGTTCGTCCGCGAGCTTGCCCATCACCAGGCGCAGCACAGGTGCCGGAACCCGCAGCACGGCCGGCCGGTGCAGCGCCTCCGCCAGCTGCGCAATCAGGGAATTCAGGTCGGCGCTTTCGGGGGCGCACACGTTCACCGGCCCGGACAGCCGGCTCGAGAGCAGGAACGCGAATGCCCCGGCCACATCGGGAAGTGTGACCCAGGGCCAGTACTGCCGGCCGTTGCCGAGGGGCCCGCCGACGCCAAGGCGCAGGAGCGGCATCAGCCGGCCCATGGCCCCACCCGTGCGGCTCAGGACCACGCCTGTGCGCGGCGTGACCACCCGCACCCCGGCCGGCGCCTCGTGTGCCGCCGCCTCCCAGTCCGCACAGAGCCTGGCCAGGATGCCCTCGCCGGCAGGAGCGTTCTCGCGCAACAGCACTGCACCCGCGTCCCGGTAATAGCTGGAGCCGGACTGGCTCAGGAACACGGCCGGCGGGGTCTCCTGCCGGGCCATGGCGGCCGTCAGGGTCCGGGTGGGACCCAGCCGGGAACTGCGGAGTTCGTTGATGCGGGCCCGGGTCCAGGGCCGGTCGCCGATGCCGGCGCCGGAAAGGTTGACCACCGCGTCCGCTCCCCGGAGCGCGGTCTCGTCGATGCGGCCCTCGGCCGGGTTCCAGTGGAACTCGGCCGCGGAGGCCGGGGGCCGCCGGACCAGGACACCAACGTCGTGCCCGGCGTTGCGCAGGGTCCGGGAAACGGCGGTTCCGATCAGCCCGGAGGCGCCGGCAATAATGATTCGCATGATCCATCTCACCATGCCGGGCACGGCCGGGAAACCTCCCGGGGAGCAGGGGACGTCGTGACTATGATCGAACGATGACCTCTTCGAGCTACCTACGTTTCCCGCATCTACACGGCGATCTGGTCACCTTCGTGGCCGAGGACGACGTCTGGATTGCGCCCCTCGCAGGCGGTCGCGCCTGGCGGATTTCCTCCCTGCAACTGCCCGCCCGCAACCCCCGCTTCACCCCGGACGGGAAGCGGCTCGTGTGGACTGTGGTGCAGGGGACGTCGCCGGAAGTCGTCAGCGCGGAGGTCGACGGCGGCGGCTACCGCCAGCTGAGCTACTTCGGCCACAGCTCCACCCGGGTCAAGGGCTTCACCCCTGCCGGGGATGTCGTCGTCACCAGCGCCTTCCGGCAGGCCGACAGCCGCCTCACGCATGCCTACAGCCTGCCCGTGACCGGCGGCTGGGCGGAGGAACTCCCGTTCGGCCCTGTCGAGTCTGTCGCATTCGGTCCGGTGGTGGGCGACGAGCGCCCGGTTGTCCTGGCCAGCCTGCTCTCCCGGGAGCCCGCCTGGTGGAAGCGGTACCGCGGCGGCACAGCGGGCAAACTGTGGATTGACGCGGACGGCAACGGCGAGTTCGCGCGGCTCGCTCCTGAACTGGACGGCAACCTCACCGACCCGATGTGGGTGTCCGGACGGATCGCGTTCCTGTCCGACCACGAAGGCTACGGCAACCTGTACTCCGTGCTGCCGAACGGTACGGATCTTCGCCGGCACACCGACCACGAGGACTTCTACGTCCGCCATGCCGCCACCGACGGCGAGCGTGTGGTCTTCGAATCCGCCGGCGAACTGTGGCTCCTGGCGGACCTCGGTTCGGATGCCGTGAAACTCGAGATTTCCCTCGGCTCCGCCTCGCAGGCCCGCCGCGCCACTCCGCTCAAGCCCGCCAGGCACCTCGGGGACGTCGTTCCGGACCACGCGGGGGGATCCAGCGCCGTCGAGGCCCATGGGACGTTGCACTGGCTGCGGCACAAGGACGGACCTTCCCGCGTCCTGGAGGCCACCCCCGGCGTCCGGGCGCGGCTGCCGCGGCCCTTCGGCAACGGCCGGATCGCCTATGTTGCCGACCGCGAAGGCGTGGAGGCGCTGTACCTCAAAGCCATCGCCGCCGTGCCCGCCGGCGGGAACGCGACCGGCGGGGACTTCGCCGGCGGCCCGGGTGTGCCCGCCTCCCGGCCCGCTCCGCAGCGGAAGGATCCGGAGGCGTCCGGTGCAGGCACTCCGCTGCCGCGGCCGGTCTCCGCCGCCGCGCTGACCCGCCCGGACTCCGTGGTCGCGGTCCCGGCCCCCGCTACGGACGCCGCCGCACAGGACGCCGCCGACACGGCTGGTGCCGGCACCCCGGCAGCAGCAGCCGGCGTCTCGGCGTCGCGGGCGCAGCAGGCGTCCGGACAGCTCACAAGGATCGACTTCCCGAAGCCGACCCGCGCCAGCGCCATCGAGGCCAGCCCGGATGGCAACTGGCTTGCCGTGGGCACCGCCTTTGGCGACATCTACCTGGCGGACACCCGCACCGGCACCCTCGAGCTCCTGTGCAGCATCGGCGAAGGCAGCATCGACGGTTTCAGCTGGTCCCCGGATTCCGCCTGGCTGGGCTGGTCCGAACCGGTCACCTCCTTCGGCTCCCGCAGCCGGCTCCGGATCACCAAGGTCGACGCCGGCCCGCTGGCAGATGCGGGGAAGCGCACGATCGTGGACGTCACCGACGGACGTTTCCGCGACGAGTCGCCCTCATTCACGCCGGACGGCAAATACCTCGCCTTCCTCTCCAACCGCAGCTTCGACCCGGTCTACGACGGACACTCCTTCGACCTGTCCTTCCCCAGCCCGATCAAGCCGTACCTTGTCGCCCTGGCGGCTGACACGCCGTCGCCCTTCGGCCCCACGGTGGACCTCCAGAACGGGGCCGACCAGGACGGCGCCGACGAAAACGACGCCGACCAAAACGACGCCGACGGCGGTCCCGGCGGTGACGAAGAGGGTTCGAAGGACGGAATCCCGGCCGTCCGGGTCGACGCGGAGGGCCTGGCCCACCGGGTCATCTCGGTTCCCGTACCGCAGGGCAACTACTCGGCGCTCACTGCCACGTCCGGCGCCCTGCTCTGGCTCGACAGCGAACTTTCCGGCGTGACGGGTGAAGGCCGGGCAAGTCTGCAGGATAAAGATGCCGCACCGTCCCTGGTCCGCTTCGACGTGGCCAAGCGCAGCACCACCACCATTGTCGAGGCGCTGAACAGCTACCGGCTCTCTGGCGACGGCGAAAAGGTGGTTTTCGTGCAGGACAAGCAGGTCCGCGTCGCCCCGGCCGGCGCCAAGGCTGATGAGGAGTCCGGCCAGCTCGTCACGGTGGACCTCACCCGCATCAGGGTGCTGCTGGAGCCGCTGAGCGTCTGGGGTCAGGCCTTCGACGAGGCCTGGCGCCTGCAGCGTGACTTCTTTTGGACCGAGGACATGGCCGGCCAGGACTGGGACTCCGTGCACGCCCGCTACCGGCCGGTGGTGGACCGTCTTGGGTCCCATGACGATCTCGTGGACCTGCTCTGGGAGCTCCACGGCGAACTGGGCACCTCCCACGCCTACGTCCGGCCCTTCGCCGTCACCGAGAACGGCAGCAACGGCCAGGGCCGTCTGGGAGCGGACCTTGCCTTCGCCGGTGAGGGGTGGGAGATCACGCGGATCCTGGCCGGGGAATCGTCAGACCCGCTGGCCACCTCGCCGCTTACCCGGCCGGGCGCGGACGTCAAAGCGGGCGACGTGCTGCTTGCCATCGACGGCGTCGAACTTTCCGAGAGCCGGACGCCCGCAATGCAGCTGGTCGGCGCCGCGGGCCGTGCCGTGGAACTCACCCTGCGCAACGGCTCCGGGCATGGGGACAAGGCCGGAAAGCACCGCCGTGTGGCCGTGGTGCCGGTCAAGGACGAGGAACGGCTGCGCTACCAGGAATGGGTTGCCGCCAACCGTCGCACCGTCCGGGAAGCCTCCCAGGGCACCTTCGGCTACCTGCACATCCCGGACATGATGGCCAACGGCTGGGCGCAGCTGCACCGTGACCTCGACACCGAGACGGCGCTGGACGGGCTGATCGTGGACGTCCGCCGCAACCGCGGCGGCCACACGTCCCAGCTGGTGGCGGAACTCATCGGCCGCAAGGTCACCGGGTGGAGCATGCCCCGCGGGGAGAAGCCGCGGACGTACCCGCACCACGCACCGCGCGGCCCCGTCATCATTCTCGCCGACGAGTTCGCCGGCTCCGACGGCGACATCATCACCCAGGTCTCCAAGCTGCGGGGGATCGGTCCCGTGATCGGCACGCGGACCTGGGGCGGCGTCGTCGGCATTGACAACCGGTTTGCCCTCGCCGACGGTACCGGCGTCACGCAGCCGCGCTACGCCACCTGGTTCTCCGGCGGTGTGGGCTGGGGCGTTGAGAACTTCGGCGTCGCTCCCGACATCGAAGTGAACTTCCCGCCGCACGCCTACGCTGCGGGTACCGATCCGCAGCTTGAATATGGCATCGGCGCCCTGAAGGAAATGATCCAGGAACTGCCTACGGACCGGCCCCCGCTGCGGGAAGGCTACCGCCGGGTGCGCCCGGCTCCGCTGCCTGCGCGCCAGCCGGGCAAGTAGGCCGCGGCGCCCGACGGCGCAGCCCGCTCCACGCGAAGGCCTCCGGTCCCTCAACAGGGAACGGAGGCCTTCTTCGTTGGAGTACGAGGCGTTTATGAGGCCAGGGACGCGTCCAGGGTGATCTTGATGCCGGTCAGAGCGGCGGAGACGGGGCAGCCGGTCTTGGCCTCCTCGGCGAGGCGCTGGAACTCGTCATCCGTGATGCCGGGGATCCGCGCGCTGACGGTCAGGTGGCTGTCCGTGATGCCCGTGCCCGGAACGAAGGTGACGTCCGCCTTGGTGTTGATTTCCTCCGGCGTGTGGCCGGCCTGGGCGACGGCGAGGCTGAAGGCCATCGAGAAACAGGCCGAGTGCGCCGCCGCGATGAGTTCTTCGGGGCTGGTCTTGCCCTCGGACGACTCGGCGCGCGCCTTCCAGGTGACGTCGAAGTTGCCCAGTCCGGAGCTGTCCAAGGTGGTGTTGCCCGCGCCCGTCATCAGGTCGCCGTTCCATACAGTGTGTGCGGTGCGTGTTGCTGCCATGTCCACTCCTCATCATTGTGAATCCGCGACCCGGCGAGGCGCCGGTTCGTGTCGAGTCCCATCCTAGGGATTCCCCGAACCCGGCGCACCGGTGTCCGCTGTCAGAGGATTGTGACCGGCGCCGGCGTACGTGTGTCCCTTTTTCAAAAGCGGGGGTTAACGACGACGGCGACGCACCCTGTGCGGGTACGTCGCCGTCGTGGATACCGTTGCGGTCTACTGCCAGAGCGTCGCGATGGCCACGTTGAGCAGTGCCAGACCGCCAACGCTGTGGGCGAGGCCCTTGCTGACCGGTTCGCCCTTCTTGTACTTGCGCCGGCCGATGAACGCCAGTGCGACCACGACCAGCGCGATCACGAGCTTGACGCCGAGCTTGGCATAGTTGGCATCCCTGTCCAGGGCGGGGATGAGGCCCATCATGATGATGCCGGTGATGATCTGCAGGGCTGCGCCGTCGAACTGGCGCGGGTGGACCGTGGGCTTTTTCATCTGGCCGATCCAGATGCCGACGATCATGGCGGCGCCGATGATGTGCAGGAAGACCATGACGTTATAGACGATGTTCATGGCATCAGTCTAGCCAGAGACTTCTACGCAACGTAGTAGGACCCGCTGGACGGTACAGCCAAAACGGCGACGGCGGCACGGGCACTCCGGTGGCTTCCCACCCGTGCCCGTACCGCCGTCGCCGTCGGTCTTGCTGGACCCTTAGAGGCCGAGGTCGGCTTCGAAGGCGCCTTCCTCAAGGCGGGCCTTGAGCGTCTGCAGGAAGCGTCCCGCGTCGGCGCCGTCCACCAGGCGGTGATCGTACGTCAGGGAGAGGTACATCATCGAACGGATGGCCAGCGAGTCATCGCCGTTCTCGTCGGAAACCACCACGGCGCGCTTGACGATCGCACCGGTGCCCAGGATGGCGACCTGCGGCTGGTTGATGATCGGCGTGTCGAACAGGGCGCCGACGGAGCCGATGTTGGTGATGCTGAACGTTCCGCCGGAGAGCTCGTCCGGGCCGATCTTGCCGTTGCGGGTCCGGTCGGCGACGTCGGCGATCTTGCCGGCGAGGCCGGCCAGGTTCAGGTTGCCGGCGTCGGAGATGACGGGAACCAGCAGGCCCTTGTCCGTGTCCACCGCAATCGCCAGGTGCTCGGCGTTGTGGTAGGTGATCTCCTGCTTGTCCTCGTCGTAGGAAGCGTTGACCTTCGGGTGCTGCTTCAGGGCTTCGGCGACAGCCTTGGCGATGAAGGGCAGGAAGGTCAGCTTGGAGCCGTTCTGGGCCTGGAAGGAGTTCTTGGCCCGGGCACGCAGCTTGGCGACCTTGGTCATGTCCACTTCGTGCACCTGGGTGAGCTGGGTGGAGATGTCCAGCGACTCGCGCATGCGGCGGGCGATGACCTGGCGGATCCGGGGTGCCTTCTGCACCGTGCCGCGCAGCGAGGACTGGTCAGCGGAAGGACGCGCGGCGGCAGCGGACGCTGCCGGGGCAGCAGCCGCAGGCGCCGGAGCAGCCTTGGCTTCTGCGGCAGCCAGCACATCCTGCTTGCGGATGCGGCCGCCGACGCCGGTTCCGGTCAGCGAGGAGATGTCGACACCCTGCTGGTTCGCGAGCTTGCGGACCAGGGGAGTGACGTAGCCGGACTCGGCGGAAGCGGCCGGAGCAGCAGTTTCCTGCTTGGGAGCCTCGGCCGGTGCTGCAGCAGGTGCCGGTGCAGCGGCAGGTGCCGGTGCAGCGGCAGGTGCCGGTGCAGCGGCAGGTGCCGGTGCAGCCGCAGGAGCGGGGGCTTCCTGCTTCGGGGCTTCTGCGGGTGCGGGAGCAGCGGGGGCGGCCGGAGCCTCTGCCTTGGGGGCTTCCGGGGCGGGTGCCGCGGCAGGGGCAGCAGCGCCGGAGCCGATCACGGCGAGGACGGAGCCGACCTCAGCCGTCTCGTCCTCGGCGACGCGGATTTCCTGCAGGGTGCCGGCGACCGGGGACGGGATCTCGGTGTCGACCTTGTCGGTGGAAACTTCCAGCAGCGGCTCGTCCACCTCGACGGTGTCGCCGATGCTCTTGAGCCAGCGGGTGACGGTACCCTCGGTGACGCTCTCACCCAGGGCGGGCAGCGTGACGTTGTGGCCTTCCCCGGCGGAAGCGGCAGCGGGCGCTTCGGCAGCAGCAGGCGCTTCGGCGGCGGGAGCCTCCGCAGCAGGAGCCTCGGCGGCGGGGGCTTCGGCGGCGGGAGCTTCAGCAGCCGGCGCTTCGGCGGCCGGAGCGGCGCCGGAGGATGAGCCGTCGCCAATGCGGACCAGCGGAGCTCCGACTTCGGCGGTCTCGTCTTCGGCAACGAGGATTTCCTCGATCACGCCGGCAATCGGAGAGGGGATCTCGGTGTCTACTTTGTCGGTGGAAACCTCGAGCAGCGGCTCGTCCACCTCTACCCGGTCACCTACCTGCTTCAGCCAGCGGGTGACGGTTCCTTCGGTGACGCTCTCACCGAGGGCGGGCAAGTTAACGGATTCAGACATGTCGTCCCCGTTCTCCTTATTGATCTGTAGTGCTGATGAATGCTGCTTTGGTCGAGCTTAGTGCACCCAACATTCCATGCCGGGTGCACTAAGCACAGAGTTCTTGCGGTGGTGCGGGCGGAGATGCCTAACCGTGGAGGGGCTTGCCCGCCAGGGCCAGGTGCGCCTCGCCCAGGGATTCGTTCTGGGTGGGGTGGGCGTGGACCAGCTGGGCCACATCCTCCGGGTAGGCTTCCCAGTTCACGATCAGCTGCGCTTCGCCGATCTGCTCACCCATGCGGGCGCCGATCATGTGCACGCCGACCACGGGGCCGTCCTTCTGGCGGACCAGCTTGACGAGGCCGCTGGTGCCCAGGATGGAGCTCTTGCCGTTGCCGGCGAGGTTGTATTCCTGGGTCAGGATCTGGTCGTCGCCGAACTTGGCCTTGGCAGCCTTCTCCGTGTAGCCGACGGTGGCGATTTCGGGCTCGGAGTAGGTGACCTTGGGGATGTTGACGTCTTCGACGACGACGGGCTTGAGGCCGGCGATCTCTTCGGCGACGAAGATGCCCTGCTGGTAGCCGCGGTGTGCCAGCTGCACGCCGGGGACGATGTCGCCGATGGCGTAGATGTTGCCGACGCCGGTGTGCAGGCGCTCGTTGGTGATGACGAAGCCGCGGTCGATCGTGATGCCGGCGTCCTCGTAGCCCAGGTTGGCGGTGACGGGGCCGCGGCCGACGGCCACGAGCAGAAGGTCGGCTTCGAAGGTCTTGCCGTCCACCAGGGTGACCTTGACGCCGTCGTCGTTCTGTTCAACGCCCTGGAAGAAGACGCCGGTGGAGAACTTGATGCCGCGCTTCTTGAATGCGCGCTCGAAGTTCTTGACGATCGTCGCGTCCTCGTTCGGGACCAGGGAGGGCAGGCCTTCGACGATGGTGACATCGACGCCGAAGGACTTCCAGACTGAAGCGAACTCGACGCCGATCACGCCGCCGCCCAGGATGATGGCGCTCTTGGGGATGAAGTCCATGGTGAGGGCTTCGTCGGAGGTGATGACCTTGCCGCCGATTTCCAGGCCCGGCAGCGTCCGGGAGTAGGACCCGGTGGCCAGGACGATGTTCTTGCCCTTGTACGCGGTGCCGTTGACCACGATGGTGTCGGTGCCCTGGAGCTTGCCCTCACCCTCGATGACGGTGATGCCCTTCTTGCCCTTGATCAGGCCCTGCAGGCCCTTGTACTTGCCGGCGATGATGCCGTCTTTGTAGGCGTTGACAGCGCTGATGTCGATGCTGTCCAGGGTGACGTTGACGCCGTACTTCGCAGAGTCGCGGGCGTGGTCGGCCAGCTCTGCGGAATGCAGGAGCGCCTTGGTGGGGATACAGCCGTTGTGGAGGCAGGTGCCGCCGAGCTTGGCCTTTTCGATCAGGCCGACGGTGAGGCCAAGCTGAACGGCACGCAGGGCAGTTGCGTAGCCGCCGCTGCCGCCGCCGAGTACCAGGATGTCGAATTCTTGCGCAGTTGCCTGATCGGCCACTAAAACGCTCCCTCGCGTGAACGATGACGCGGGAGTTCGCATCATCTGGTCTTGGAACTTTTGCTGCCGGAACTATGCCGGCAGGCCCGTTCCCTTTCATTTGTTCCTACCGCAGTTCACCTTAGCGAACCACTAATACATGCTCCACCTTGCCGGGGCTTTTGTGGAGCGCTTGTGTTGAGTGTCACGCGGGCCCTGCATGCGGGGATAATCCCGGCCGCAGGGCCTGCGCGCAGTCACACGGCCTTGGCCAGGAGGTCCTCGGCGTAGGCGACCAGGGTCCGGACCGTGCAGCCGGTGCCCTGCTTGTGCGTGTAGCCGTAGGGGCTGCCGTTGTTGAAGGACGGGCCGGCGATGTCGATGTGGGCCCAGGGGATCTGCTCGCCGTCCTTGCCTTTGCCGACGAATTCCCGCAGGAACACCGCCGCCGTCATCATTCCGCCGTGGCGTTCGCCGATGTTGGCGATGTCGGCGACCTGCGAGTCCAGGCTTGCGCGCAGTTCCTCGGGAAGCGGCATCGGCCAGACCAGCTCACCGGCCCGGTCCGCGGCGGCCTTGAGCGGACCAGTGACGTCGTCCGAGCCCATGACACCGGCGGTGCGGTCGCCGAGGGCGACCAGCTGGGCGCCGGTGAGCGTGGCGACGTCGATGATGGCGTCCGGGTATTCCTCGCTCGCCGCGACGATCCCGTCCGCCATGACGAGGCGGCCTTCGGCGTCGGTGTTCAGGACCTCCACGGTCTTGCCGCCGAACACGGTCAGGACGTCGGCCGGGCGCTGGGCCGTGCCGGAGGGCATGTTCTCCGCAATGCAGAGCCAGGCGGTCGCCTTGACGGGCAGGCCGAGGCCGGCGAGGGCCAGCACCGTATTAAGGACGACGGCGGCGCCGGCCATATCGCTCTTCATGTCGCCCATGTTCAGGGCAGGCTTGATGGAGATGCCGCCGGTGTCGAAGGTGATGCCCTTGCCGACGAGGGCGATCTTGGCGGTCGCCTTGGCCGGGGAGTATTCGACCTTCACCAGTCGCGGCTGCCGGGAGGAGCCCTTTCCGACGCCGAGGATGCCGCCGAAGCCGTCCTTTTCCAGGCGCTTCTCGTCCCAGACGGTGACCTTGACGGGCAGGCCCTTGGCCAATTCCTTCGCGGCGTTGGCGAACGACTCCGGGTAGAGGTGGCTGGGCGGCTGGTTGACCAGCGAGCGGGTCGCGTTCACGGCTTTGCCGATCAGGGCCGCCCGGTTCAGCGCCGGCTGGAGGGCCCGGTCCGTCGCGAAGTCGGTGACAATCACGACGTTCTTTACCGGGTCCTTCAGGCCGTCAAGAGAGGAGCGGTACTCGGAAAACGAGTACGCGCCCAGCGCGGCACCTTCGGCGACGGCAGCAACGTCGCCCACGGACGCCGTCGGAAGCGCCAGGGCAACAGTGCCCAGTCCGGCCAGCTGCCGGACGGCGGACCCGGCGGCACGGCGCAGCGCTTCCTCGGTCAGGGGCCGGTCCGCGGCCACCTTGCCGACACCGGCGAGTACCAGCACCGCGGCTCCGGCTTCCGGCAGGCCGGGGAGGCGGTGGGCCTGGTCGACGGCCCCGGTGATGCCCAGAAGGCCCAGTGATTCAGCGAGTGCCTCTGCTGCCTTGGCCGGCAGGGGGTTGCTGAGCAGGACCGGGCCGTCCGGTCCCTGTCCGACTCCGATGACGAGGGCGTCGCTGGGAGATTTCTTGGGATCCCCGGCGATTGCACTAAGTTTCAATTCAGTAGTCTTGACCACGAGGGCAGTCCTCACTTCTCTCTGGTTTTCGGCAGGAACTGCAGGTTCGGCGCCCCGCCACGGGAACCCGAGCCGCCGTCGGCGTGAGACGAGGCTTAGGTTTGTAGATGTCTTCGGGTTTAGGAGTCCTCCTGGGAGGCCAGTTCCGATCGTAGTCTCTCCGTCCGGCGGGTGTTGAATGCGATGAGAGCTGGAGCACACCGCCGGCTGGAATGCCGGCGCCGCCCGGGGTGTTGTAGGGGATATCGGGACCACTGCCTGTAGGGCCCGCTGCGTCCGGTGAACTCAACCGCGCGGGGCTCGTCCCGCCCGTCCGCCGCCGCTATTGCGAAAGGAACACTGCCGTGCTTGAACGGATTTCCGGCTCGTTGCTGGACCCCAAAGCCCTCTACGTGCGTGATGACGCGCTGTTCGGCAGCGAGGAACTGCGCGGACTGAACCTCGTCATGGGTTTCACCGGGTTTGCCGACGCCGGTCACGTCGTCAGCCAGATCACTGCTGAACTGCTGGACACCCTGGACGGTGACATGATCGCCGAGTTCGACGCTGACCAGCTGATCGACTACCGGACGAGGCGGCCGCAGGTGAGCTTCGTCGAAGACCACGTCCAGGACTACCAGGCCCCGACCCTTGCCCTGTACCGGCTGAATGACGGTCTGGGGAACCCTTTCCTCCTGCTCGCAGGGTTCGAGCCGGACCTGCAATGGGAACGCTTTGCCCGCGCGGTGGTCGGCCTCGTCGAGGACCTTGACGTCAATCTGGTCACCTGGATCCACTCGATTCCCATGCCGGTCCCGCACACGAGGCCCGTCGGCGTCACCGTGCACGGCAACCGCCCGGACCTCATCGAGGGGATCTCCGCCTGGAAACCGACCGTGGAGGTGCCGTCCGCGGTGGGGCACGTCCTTGAGCTGCGGCTCCTCGCGGCAGGCCGCAACGTAGCCGGCTACGTCATCCACGTCCCGCACTACCTTGCCGAAGCCGAATACCCCACGGCTGCAGTCGCCGGGCTGGAATACCTCGGCGCCGCCACCTCGCTCATGCTCCCGACGGACCGGCTGCGTGAGGCCGGCCGGGAAGTGGGCCGCCAGATCGCAGAGCAGATCGCGGCCTCGGAGGAAGTGCAGCAGGTGGTGTCGCGGCTGGAGTCGCGCTACGACGAGAAGGCGGAGGGAACCGTCCGGCGTTCCCTGCTGGCCGATGAAAACGACCAGCTTCCTAACGCGGACGACCTCGGGGCTGCCGTGGAGGCGTACTTGGCGCGTAAGGAACCCGGAGAATAAATAGGATTTTTCCGGTGGAGGGCATAATGGAGGAGTGACCTCTCCCCGCGCCTGGCTCATTTGGATCGTCGGGATTTTCGCTTATCTGGTTGCGGTGACCGAGCGCACGTCGTTCGGCGTCGTCGGTCTGGAAGCCACCGAGCGCTTTCACGCCAGCGCGGCGGAAATTTCCTTCTTTACTGTCCTGCAACTCCTCGTCTACGCGGCCCTGCAAATTCCGGTGGGTGTACTTGTAGACCGGTTCGGATCCCGCGCCATGATTGCCGGGGGCGCCCTGCTGATGGGGCTTGGGCAGCTCGAGCTGGCGTTCGCCGAGAGCATCCCCGGCGGCGTGCTGGGCCGGGTCCTCGTAGGGGCGGGCGACGCCATGACGTTCATTTCCGTCATCAGGCTGCTGCCGATTTGGTTCGCTCCTGCCCGCGTGCCGCTGCTGACACAGCTGACCGGCATGTCCGGCCAGCTCGGCCAGCTCTTCAGCGTCCTGCCGTTCGCAATGATCCTGCACTCCGCCGGCTGGACCCCGGCGTTCCTTACCCTGGCCGCCATGGCCGTGCTCGCCGTCGTGCTGGTGCTGGTCCTGCTCCAGGACCACCCGCCGGGACGTGCCGCGCCGGAACCCTCGCAGGGGCTGCGCGCCACCGGCGTAACGCTCTCGCACGCCTGGCGTCAGCCCGGAACCAGGCTCGGACTGTGGAGCCACTTCACGGTGCAGTTCAGCGGCACCGTATTCGCCATGACCTGGGGTTATCCGTTCCTGATCTCCGCCCAGGGCCTGGACGCCGTGACCGTTTCGGCCCTGATGACCCTCTACGTGGCGTCCGCCATTGCCGCCGGGCCGCTGATGGGCCGCTTCGTCGCCCGGCACCCGTTGCGCCGCTCCACCATGGTGCTGCTGATCGCGGCCGGCACCGCCGCGGCCTGGGCAGCTGTCCTGCTTCTCCCGGGCCGGTCCCCGCTATGGCTGCTGGCCGGGCTGGTGGTCGTCCTTGCCATCGGCGGACCCGGGTCCATGATCGGCTTCGATTTCGCCCGGACCTTCAACCCGGCCCACCGTCTTGGAACGGCTTCGGGGATCGTTAATGTGGGCGGCTTCATCGCCTCGCTCGTGGCCATCTTCCTGATCGGCGTCGTGCTGGACGTCCTGCACACGACGGGCTTCTCGCGGGGGGAGCTCTACGGACTTGAGCCTTTCCGGATCGCCCTCAGCGTCCAGTTCCTCCTGCTGGCCGGAGGAGCCGGGGCGATCATGGTCACCCGGCGAAAGGTGCGCCGGCAGATGGCCGCGCAGGGTGTCGTGGTACCCCCTTTGCGGGTGGCCCTTGCCCGGCAGCGCAGGATCAGCGCGGAACGACGCCGGCAGCGCTGACCGGGGCGGGGGCCAGGCGCGTGTTTTCCACATAGGACAATCCCCGGGCTGACCGGCAGGGCGCCGGGCCGCCATGCTGGCGCTATGACAGCACCGGAACACCTGAAAATAACCCGCCCCGAAGACGTCCTCGGGTTCATTCCGCATTCCCTGGGCTACTGGCCGTCGGAGAGCCTTGTCGCCATGACGATGCAGGGCAAGCGGCTGGGGGCAACCCTCCGGGTCGACCTCCCCGGCGGCCGCAGTCCCGGCGGCTTCGCCCGTTTCGCGCGCACCGTGGCAGGTTACCTCGAAGCGGACGACAAGGCCGATGGAGTCCTACTGGCGTTCTTCCTCGACAGTGACGTGGCCGGCGCCGGCGGTGACCTGACCGGCCATGACCTGACCGGCGCCGGCGCCGACTGGGCCGGCCTGCTCGAAGAGCTGGAGGATGCCCTCGGCGCGAGCGGGATGCCCGTGCGGGACGCCTGGCTTATCGGCCATGAGTACTGGCGCAACGCCTACTGCACCGACCCGTCCTGTTGCACACCGCCCGGCAGGCCTATCGACGACATCAAAAACAGCCGGCTCAGCACAGAAATGGTGTTCCGGGGCAGTACCGTCGGGCCGGCGCCCGGAGCGGACGCGCCGTGCCCGGGAGTCCTGCCCGTCGACCCGGAGTTGCTCGAAGCGGAGCGGCAATGGTTCGGGTTGCTGTCCGGACACGCCCGGAACCGGCTGCAGTTCTCCCAGGTGCTGGATGTCTGGACCGTTGTCTTACGATCTCCACCCGCACCCCGGCTTCCCGTGGAACTCGCCGGTTATCTCCGCGCCACGCTCCGCGTCCCTGCCTGGCGCGACGCCGTACTCGTGATGGCAGCCGCCGGCCCGGGCGCCGCGCAACAAGGCGCAGCGGAGTTCGGGATGTTCGACCGTTCGGTGCCGGGCTTCGGACCCGCCGGTGCGTCAGCCCCGGCGCAGCCAGGGAGCCGGGCGCGGCAAGGGGGAGCGTCAGGCACACTGCGGACTATGCCCCCGTTCACCGAAGTCCAGCCGGGCTCCGGGCTCCGCCCCCAGACGCCGCCCCCTCCGGTTCCGCCACCGCCGCTGGACGGGTTCCCGTCGCTGCTCCCGGGGGACGGAAGAGCCGACGTCGGGGGGCCGGGCCAACCCGGCGGGAGAACCGGCGCCGGTGCAACCGGCGAAGGAACCGCGAGTGAGGGGCCGGGCCAGCCCGGCGGGAGAACCGGCGCCGGAGCACCTGCCGTCCCCGGGTATGGCGAGGTGCTGCTTGGGCTGGCACCGTCGACACCTGACTGGGCACTGCTGGCAAGCCTGGACCGGATACTGGTGCAGCTGGGGGAGTCCGGCGGGGAGGCCGGCGCGGCCGCGCTGACCGGACGCGGCTGGATTGAATGGTGCCGCGGCAAAGGCTCCTTCGCCGACGCCTTGTTTAACCGCGCCCAGGTGGAACACCCGGGCTATCGGCTGGCTGCCCTCCTAGCCGAGCTGGTCAACCGAGGCACGGTCTGCGGATGGGCGGCTCGGAGGGAGTCCGCCTGGCAGAGATTCGAACCCGGCGCGGCGTGACGGCAAACGGAAGGCGCACCCCGCCAAATGGTGCAGGCCGGCCCGGGAACGGACCCCCCAACAGAAAATCGTGAGACAATGGTTGGCGAGACCCGGTTGGGTCCGTGAATTAAGAGCTGGTAGTGAACCCGGAAACGGGGAACATTACGGCCGCCCCAGCAGTTCTACTTAGTGGCTCTGCTGGTCGTGGTGGCTCTTGATAAACATCACGGACTTGACAGGGTCATAGTGGTGTTGCCCGTATGGTGATTCCACAGACCGCCGCTAGAAAGGTTTTCTGTGACCCCGTCTTCCGCGAAGAAGGAACCCGCCGACGTCTTGTCCCCCGAGGACAAGAAGGCGGCGACGAACGCCAAGCGCGCCGCGACGCGCGCTGCCAACAAGGCTGTCAAAGACGCCGCCGTGACCGAAGGCGACGACACCCCATCGGCGACCGGCAAGCCCGAACCCAAGAAGCGCGGCCCCAAGCCCGGCGCCAAAGCCGCGGCCGAGGCCGCCGGTGCCGCCACCTCCGGTGACGACGACGAGGACATCGAGGTCGACGTGGACCTCGATGATGTCCCGGCCGACGCTGTTGAGATCGGTGAAGACGGAGACGAAGCTTCCGGCAAGGCCGCTGCTGCCACCACCGGCTCCGGTTTCGTCTACTCCGACGCCGACGACGATGACGCCCCCGTGCAGCAGGTCATGTCGGCCGGCGCCACTGCCGACCCCGTCAAGGACTACCTGAAGCAGATCGGCAAGGTCGCCCTGCTGAACGCCGAGCAGGAAGTCGACCTCGCCCTGCGCATCGAGGCCGGCCTCTTTGCCGAGGAAAAGATCGCCGCCGACGACGGGTCCATGGAGCCCAAGCTCAAGCGTGAACTTGAATTCGTGATCCACGACGGCAAGCGTGCCAAGAACCACCTGCTGGAGGCCAACCTCCGCCTTGTGGTGTCGCTGGCCAAGCGCTACACCGGCCGCGGCATGCTGTTCCTCGACCTGATCCAGGAGGGCAACCTCGGGCTGATCCGCGCCGTCGAGAAGTTCGATTACACCAAGGGCTTCAAGTTCTCCACCTACGCCACCTGGTGGATCCGCCAGGCGATCACCCGCGCCATGGCCGACCAGGCGCGCACCATCCGCATCCCGGTGCACATGGTGGAAGTCATCAACAAGCTGGCCCGCGTGCAGCGCCAGATGCTGCAGGACCTCGGACGCGAACCTACGCCGGAGGAACTGGCCCTCGAGCTGGACATGACCCCGGAAAAGGTTGTCGAAGTCCAGAAGTACGGCCGCGAGCCGATCTCCCTGCACACTCCGCTGGGCGAGGACGGCGACTCCGAATTCGGTGACCTCATCGAGGACTCCGAGGCCGTTGTTCCGGCCGACGCCGTGAGCTTCACGCTGCTGCAGGAACAGCTGCACTCCGTGCTGGACACGCTTTCCGAGCGCGAGGCCGGCGTCGTGGCCATGCGCTTCGGCCTCACCGACGGACAGCCGAAGACTTTAGACGAAATCGGCAAGGTCTACGGCGTCACGCGGGAGCGGATCCGCCAGATCGAATCCAAGACGATGTCCAAGCTGCGGCACCCTTCACGGTCCCAGGTGCTGCGGGACTACCTGGACTAGGTTCCCGGCTCCAACACAGCAAGGCCCCCGCCGGATCATCATCCGGCGGGGGCCTTCGCCGTTCCTGCCCGGTCCGGCTGCGCGGCCGTGGCACACCCCACCGACGCGGCCGACGGCAAAAGCCGACGACAAAAAGGGCCCCTCCGAATGGAGGGGCCCTTGTCTGCTGCTTCCCAGGTCAAGTCTTGGCTCCCGGGCATCTGGCCCGCCAGGCGTTGAGCTGACTGCATGTGGTCCTAGTCGACCGGAAGCGGAGCCTTCTCGTGAAGACGTCCGGTCTCATCGTGCCAGTCAGAGCTGAGCGGCCTGAGTGTCGCTTCAACGGCGCGCGCGTGGTGGCCGCAGAAGAGAAGCTCACCGCCGGAGGCACCGAGAACAACCCGGACATATGCCTGTGCACCGCAACGATCGCACCGGTCAAGGGTGTTCAGCGTGCGGTTCGCAACTGCTGTTGTCATGTTCGGCCTCCTTGGTAGTTCGGTATACCCATATAACCAGCATTCGCAGCCGAAGCATTGCAAGGATGGGCCACTTTCGCTGTCCGCGTATCACGTGTCGATAACGGGGGTGCCCCGGCCGGGCGGGGGAAGGGAGTGGCAACCCGTATCAGCGCGGCACTCCGACTACGCTAGGAGGAGCGCCAAAACGCCCAGCACCCCCGTTCCTGAAGGAGTTTCCGCACCCGTGGCACCAAGTTCTGATTACACCGCCCGGCATCTCTCTGTGCTGGAAGGCCTTGAGGCCGTCCGCAAGCGCCCGGGCATGTACATCGGCTCCACGGACTCCCGCGGACTCATGCACTGCCTCTGGGAAATCATCGACAACTCGGTCGATGAGGCCCTGGCCGGCTTCGGCCATGACATCAAAATCATCCTGCATGCTGACAACTCGGTGGAAATCCACGACGACGGCCGCGGCATCCCGGTGGACGTCGAGCCGAAAACCGGCCTGACCGGCGTCGAGGTGGTCTTCACCAAGCTCCACGCCGGCGGAAAGTTCGGCGGCGGGTCCTATTCCGCCTCTGGCGGGCTGCACGGCGTTGGCGCCTCGGTGGTCAACGCCCTGTCCTCCCGCCTGGACGTGGAAGTGGACCGCGGCGGCAAGACCTACAAGATGTCCTTCCGCAGGGGCGAGCCCGGCCGGTTCAAGGACCCCGGCACCAAGCCGGACCCATCGACGGTCTTCGAACCGTTCATCGACGGCTCCGTGCTGGATGTCGTCGGAAAAGCCAAGCGCGGTGTCACCGGCACCAGGATCCGTTACTGGGCCGACCGGCAGATCTTCACCCCGGATGCGAAGTTCTCGTACGACGAACTCGCCGCCCGCGCCCGCCAGACCTCCTTCCTGGTGCCCGGCCTGAAACTGACGGTGCGGGATGAACGCAAGATTCCCGGGACCCCGGGGGAGAGCGGCCCGCACGAGGAAGTCTTCCATCACGACGGCGGAATCTCCGAGTTCGTGGAGTTCCTCGCGGCGGACCCCGCCGTGACCGACGTCTGGCGGCTGCACGGCGCCGGAAAGTTCAAGGAAACCGTCCCCGTTCTTGACGAACGGGGCCACAGCCAGCTCGCCGAGGTGGAACGGGACTGCGAAGTGGACGTCGCCCTGCGCTGGGGCATCGGTTACGACAGCACCGTGCGCAGCTTCGTGAACATCATCTCCACGCCCAAGGGCGGCACCCACCAGTCCGGCTTCGAGCAGGCCCTGGTCAAGACCTTCCGCAAGGCCGTGGAAAGCAACGCCCGCAAGCTCAAGGCGGGTAACGACAAGATCGAAAAGGACGACATCTTTGCGGGGCTCACCGCAGTGCTGACCGTGCGCCTGGCCGAACCGCAGTTCGAGGGCCAGACCAAGGAGATCCTGGGCACCTCGGCCGTCCGCGCGATCGTGGCGAAAGTCGTCGAGCGGGAAATCAACGCCAAGCTGAACTCCGCCAACCGCAACGACAAGGCCCAGTCCGCGCTGCTGCTGGAAAAGGTCGTCAGCGAGATGAAGTCCCGCATCTCGGCCCGCGTGCACAAGGAAACCCAGCGCCGCAAGAACGCGCTGGAGACGTCCTCGATGCCCACCAAGCTCGCTGACTGCCGCACGGACGACGTCGGCCGTTCCGAGCTGTTCATCGTGGAGGGCGACTCCGCCCTGGGCACGGCGAAGCTGGCCCGGTCCTCCGATTTCCAGGCGCTGCTGCCCATCCGGGGCAAGATCCTCAACGTCCAGAAGGCCTCGGTGGGGGACATGCTCTCCAACGCCGAATGCGCCGCGCTGATCCAAGTGGTCGGAGCCGGTTCCGGCCGGAGCTTCGACATCAGCGCCGCGCGATACGGCAAGGTGATCCTCATGACGGATGCCGACGTCGACGGCGCCCACATCCGGACCCTCCTGCTGACCCTGTTCTTCCGCTACATGCGCCCCATGATCGACGAGGGCAGGGTCTTCGCCGCCGTTCCGCCGCTGCACCGCGTGGAGGTCATCAACGCCGGCCAGAAGGCCAACGAGATGATCTACACCTACTCGGAGGCGGAGTTGCATGTGCTGCTGGCACGGCTCGCCAAGGAAGGCAAGCGGTACAAGGAGCCGATCCAGCGCTACAAGGGCCTGGGCGAGATGGACGCGGAGCAGCTGGCAGAAACCACAATGGACCCCCGGCACCGGACTCTCCGCAAGGTCGGTATCGAGAACGCCAAACAGGCCGAGGAAATCTTCGACCTGCTGATGGGTTCCGACGTCGCACCGCGCAAGGACTTCATCATCGCCGGCGCGGCCAGCCTGGACCGCGAACGGATCGACGCCTGACGCCCGGCTAGGGCCTCTGGCCCTTACCGTGCAATCCGCGGTCGTATAATGTTCTGTCACCGATCCCGGACACGGACGCCGGAACCGGATTCCGCAAAATCCAGGAGTTCCCATGAGGCACCGGAAAATCCGCGCCGCGGCCATCGCGGCCACCCTGGGGCTGGGGGCCGGATTCGCGGTTCCCGCCGCCGCGGACACTGGAACCGACTCCGCCAAGCTGCGCGAAGCCGTGACGGCCAAGCACATCATGTCCCACCTCAAGGCGTTGCAGGCGGCCGCGGACGCAAACGGCAACAACCGCGCCGTCGGGACCCGGGGGTACGAGAAATCGGCCCGCTACATCGAGGACGAACTCAAAGCTGCGGGCTACAAACCGGTCCGCCAGCGGTTCACGTACGAACGGTACGCCTTCGTGGGGGCGCACCTGGAACGCGTCTCCGCGCCGCCAAGGACCTATGGTTACGGCGCGCCCGACGGGTTCCTGGACATGGTCTACTCGGGAGCCAAGGACGTGACTGCCCCGGTAACCGCCGTCGACGTCAACCTTGCTGGCAGCCGCGGTTCAACGAGCGGCTGCGAGGCAACTGATTTTGCCGGGTTCCCGTCCGGCCACATCGCCCTCATCCAGCGCGGCACCTGCGGTTTCCGGGCCAAGGTGGACAACGCCGTAGCCGCCGGGGCCGCCGGCGTCATCATCTTCAACCAGGGGGACGCGGTTCCGGGAAGTGACCGGGTGGGCCTGTTCGGCGGAACACTGAACGCTCCCCAGGCCAAGATCCCCGTGGTCACCACGACCTTTGACAACGGCGCGGAACTTGCGGCCCTCGGCGCCGCGAACCTGCACCTCGCCGTTGATGCGGCGGTCACCCGGATCAAGTCCTTCAACATCCTGGCCGATACCGGCGGAAGTTCCGACCGGAAGGTTGTGGTCGGGGCGCACCTGGACTCCGTCGCCGCGGGGCCCGGCATCAACGACAACGGCACAGGAGTGGGCACCATCCTGGAGACTGCAATCCAGCTCAGGGAGACCCACCAAAAACATGGGAACAAGGTGCGGTTTGCCTTCTGGGGCGGCGAGGAGGACGGGCTAATCGGCTCGGACTACTACGTTTCGAAGCTTTCGGACTCTGAGCTCAAGGACCACGCGGTCAACCTTAATTTCGACATGATCGGCTCGCCGAACTACGTCAGGTACGTTTACGACGGCGACGGGTCGTCCTTTGGCGCAGCGGGCCCGGACGGCTCTGGCGCCGTGGAGAAGGTTTTCCTGGACTACTTCGCGTCCCAGAACCTGCCCGCCGCGCCGACAGCGTTCGACGGCCGGTCGGACTACTCCGGCTTCATCCGGAACGGAATCCCGGCCGGTGGCCTGTTCACCGGTGCGGAGGGCCTCAAGACTCCGGAGGAAGTAGCCGTCTTCGGCGGTACGGCCGGCGCCGCACAGGACGCCTGCTACCACGCGGCCTGCGACACCACCGCGAACGTCAACACCATGGTGCTCGACCAGATGGCCGACGCCGTTGCGCATGCAACGCTGACGTTCGCCAAGTCTTCATCGCCGCTAGGCGGCGCGGCGACGGCCAAGGGCATGACGGACTTCGAATTCAAGGGACACAGCCGGCTGAAGTAGGCTCACTCCCCGCTCAGCCGAGGAGACCCGGGACGATCAGCAGCGCCGTCGGCACGGCCAGCAGCAGCAGGCAGGCCGCCAGTACGGCCGCCCGGAACGGCTCCGGCAGCGGCGGCTGGACAGAGAGCAGCCGGCTGACCCGGGAGGCAGTGGTACGGGCCGAACCGCTGCCTCCAACGGCGCCGGGCTGGCCGGAGTCGACGTCGGCCGGGTCCGGGCCGCCCAGGGCCAGCGGGGTGCCCGGGGAGCCGGGGGAGCCGCTCGCCACAATCGCGATGGCCCTGATCAGTGTCGCCTTGCTTTCGGTTTTGAGCGCGACGTCGTCAGCGAGCATCTCAATCAGCGAATTGACGGCCTCCTGCGCGAGCCGCGTTGTCGGCAGCCACGGCAACGCCTGGCGCCAGGCGGCGAAGGCCCAGAGCAGCAGATGGTGGCGCTGGTTGAGATGGGCGTTCTCGTGGATCAGGACGGCCCGCAGCTCTGCCGGTTCCAGCGCCGCCATCAGCCCGTCGGAGAGGACCGTGACGGATCGTGCGCCGCCCGGCAGGCAGTATGCCACCGGCGAATCCAGGTTGAGCACCATGGTCTTCGGGCCGTCGGCGGACGGCGAGGCCAGCAGGGTGAGCAGTTCACGGTGCCGGTGGCGCTGCCGCTGGATCTTGTAATAGGTCAGCAGCAGGGTGAAGACGAGGTGTGCCGTCAGCAGGGCAGCTGCCGAGAGCGCAAAAATGTGCCAGAATCCCAGCGCGGTGGTGGGAGCGTTGAAAAGGACCATGCCGGCCAGGGACCTCAGGCCCGCCAGCAGGTTGTCCCCGACGGGCTCCAGTCCGTAGGCGAGCATTGCGCCGATCATGGACAAGCCACCGGCCAAAGCTATCGCCTGCCACAGGACCATGGCGGTAAACGGGGACCGGGCCGGCCACTGGGCGCGGGAGAGCAGGATAGGCACCGGCCATGCCAGGACTATCGCCAGGACCGCCAGGAACCATGAGGTCCAGAACATCGGGCGCTAGCTGCGGCCCAGCAGTTTGCGCAGCGTTTCCGCTTCCGTGTCGGTGACAGAACCAATAAAGCGCGCCAACACGGCCTCCCGGTCCGGCGCGGAGCCCAAAACCTCATGCATGAGCTCGGCCGTGTGGTCAGCCCGGCTGGACACGGCCTGGTAGCGGTGCGGACGGGTGCCGCGTTCCCTCTCCACCAGGCCTTTGCGCTCAAGGCGGGACAGTACAGTCAGCACCGTGGTGACGGCCAGGTCCTTGCCCTCATGCCCCGGGGTGGCACCCTCCGTGCGGGTGCTTTGCGCCAGCAGATCCCGCAATGTGTTGGCCGTTGCAGCCTCCTGGCTTGCCCAGAGCAGATCCATCACTGCCCGTTCCAGTTCCCCAAGACTTGCCATGAGTACGTCCTTCTTGACGGCCGCCCGGAGTGGCTGGATTGCCTGTCGGGGGCGTGTTTACGCTTCAACCTCAAATTTACCGCGTTTCCGACTTTCTTTCTACATCCGGTAGAACAGCCCGTTCTGCGTGGCGGGCCGGGGGTCGCTTCCGGATATTCCGGCAGCGTCGCTTCCGGCATTCCGGCCCGCAGCGGCAGTGGCCGCTCCTGTTGCGGCGCCGATTCATCCGGATGCGCCGGGGGCCCTGTTTGTTCTACACTCTGTAGAAGAAAGATTTCTACAACGCGTAGAAGTTCGGACCTAGCCTGAGTAGGACTGCTGTGGACGCCCTGGAAATCGCACGCTGGCAATTCGGCATCACCACCGTCTACCACTTCATGATGGTGCCGCTCACGATCGGCCTGGGCCTGGTGGTTGCCGTCATCCAGACGCTCTGGTACCGCACCGGCCGTCCGGAATACCTCCGGATGACAAAGTTCTGGGGCAAGCTGTTCCTGATCAACTTCATCATGGGCGTCGCGACGGGCATCGTGCAGGAGTTCCAGTTCGGCATGGCCTGGAGCGAATACAGCCGCTTCGTCGGCGACGTGTTCGGGGCGCCGCTGGCCATGGAGGCGCTCCTGGCCTTCTTCGTGGAATCCACCTTCCTGGGCCTGTGGATCTTCGGCTGGAAGCAGCTCAAGCGCGGCGTCCATCTGGCCTGCCTCTGGGTCGCCGTCGTCGGCTCCGTGTTCTCGGCGTACTTCATCATCGTGGCCAACAGCTGGATGCAGCACCCCGTCGGCGTCGAGATGGTCAACGGCCGTCCGGTCATGACCGACGCCTGGGCCGTTTTCACCAACAACACCGCGCTCGTTGCCGTCCCGCACACGCTCTTCGGTGCCCTCGCCGTCGCCGGCGCCTTCCTGCTCGGGATCGCCTGGTACCACCTGTGGCGCCGACGCCACGACGGGGTGGACACGGTCGGGGCGGACGGCCGCGTCATCCCCGGCGAGTCCGCCGTGCCGGGGCGGGACCGGGCGGACCACGCCGTCTGGATCCGGTCGCTGCGGATCGGCGCCGTCGTCGCCATGATCTCCTTTGCCGGCACCGCCGTCACCGGCGACCTGCAGGGCAAGCTCATGTTTGAACAGCAACCCATGAAGATGGCCGCCGCCGAGGCGGCCTGCCACGACGGCACAGGCTTTTCGGTGCTCAGCGTCGGCAACCTCGGCACCAAGAACTGCGACGATATCGTGGCCGTAATCGAGGTCCCCGGCATCCTGTCCTTCCTGGCCAAGGGCGACTTCACCACCGAGGTCAAGGGAGTGAACAGCCTGCTTGAGCAGTACAAGGCCGACTACGGCACACACCTGCCCGACAACCCCATCTACGGGGAGCGCGCCGGCCAGGAGATCCAGTACGTGCCCGTCATGGAGGTGACCTACTGGGGCTTCCGGATGATGATCGGCTTCGGCGGCATCGCTGCCCTCGCCGCATTTGTGGCGCTATGGGTGACGCGCAAGGGCACCGTACCGGCGTCGCGCGGCCTCATGCGGCTGGCGGTGTTCGGCATCCTGGCCCCCTTTGGAGCCAACGCCGCCGGCTGGATCTTCACCGAGATGGGACGCCAGCCCTTCGTCGTCGCGCCGAACCCCGATCCGAGCGGAATCGACCAGGTCTTCATGTTCACCGCGGCGGCAGTCTCGCCCGGCACCTCCGCCGGCGAGCTTCTGACCTCCCTGGTGGTGCTGACCGCCGTGTATGCGGTGCTGCTCGTGGTGGAGGTCAAGCTCCTGGTCAAATACATCCGCGGCGGCGTGGTCTCGGCCATGCCGGAACTCGCCCATCTTCCGGCCGACGAGAACGAGGACAAGACGCCGGGGCAGGGCCGGGGCGGCTCCGGCTCACCGGACGATGTCCTGGCCTTCGCCTACTAGCCATCCACCACCCAAGAAACGCAGAGGATACTCAGCATGGAACTGCTTCCGACCATCTGGTTCATTGCCATCGCGGTGCTGTGGACGGGCTATCTCTTCCTGGAGGGCTTCGACCTCGGTGTCGGCATGCTGATGAAGGGCTTCGCCCGGGACAACACCGAACGCCGCGTCCTGCTCAACACGATCGGACCCGTCTGGGATGGAAACGAGGTCTGGCTCCTGACCGCCGCCGGTGCCACCTTTGCCGCCTTTCCGCTCTGGTACGCCTCCCTGTTTTCCGCGCTGTACCTGCCGCTGCTGGTGGTCCTGGTCGCGCTGATCTTCCGCGCCGTCGCGTTTGAATACCGCGGCAAGGTGGACACCCCGCAGTGGCGTGCCCGTTGGGACCGGGCCATCGCGGCCGGCTCGTTCACCGCGGCCTTCGGCGTCGGTGCCATGCTGGCGCTCACCACCACCGGGCTTCCGCTGAACGCCAACGGCGACCGGGAGGGCGGACCGTTTGCCTGGTTCAACGCCTATGCCGTCCTGGGCGGGTTCGCCGTCGTCGGGTTTTCGGTCCTGCACGGCCTCGCCTTCCTGTCCCTGAAGACCGACGGCGACGTCCGTCACCGCGCCCGCCGCTGGTTTGTCCGGCTGCTGCCGGTGCTGCTGCTGCCGCTCGCCGGCTGGGCGGTAAGCCTGCAGCTGCTCAGCGGCGAAGCGTGGACGGTGACAGCGGTGGCCGCCGCGGTTGCCGCCGCTGCCCTCGCCTGGCACTTCGCCCGGCAAGGTTCGGAGGGCAGGGCGTTTGTCTCCCTCGGCGCCTTCCTGCTGCTCGGCACTGCTTCCATCTTCGGCGCCGCCTTCCCCGTGGTGCTTCCCTCCACGCTCAACCCCCGGTTCAACCTGACGGTCTTCAACGCCTCCTCCTCGGACTACACGCTGGGGCTGATGAGCGTTGTGGCCGGCGTCGGGCTCCCGCTCGTGCTGGCCTACCAGGCCTGGACCTACTGGGTGTTCCGGCGCCGGGTGAGCGCCGCCCACATTCCCGAAGCCCACAGCTTCCTTCCCGCGATCGCCGCCAAAGCACTGGCAGCCAAGGACTGACCCGCATGAGACCGAACTTCCCGTCCGGGCCCGCAACCCGCTCCGCGCTCTACCTGCTGGGGCTGCTCGCCGCCCTCAAAGCGCTGTCCCTCGTGCTGATGGGACAGGCGGCGGCGTCCATGCTCGCGGGACTGATGGACCACAACCCGGCCTGGAGCGAACAGCTGACCTGGGGGCTTGCCGGTGTGGTCCTGCGCTCCCTGGCAGTCTGGGCCCAGGCGGTCGCCTCGCGCCGGGCAGCACTGGGGGTGAAGGAGGAGCTGCGCTCGCAGCTGCTCCTGCGTGCCCTGCGCAACGGGACCCGGCAGGCGGGACCGTCAGACGGCGGCCTCGCCATCCTGGCCACACGCGGACTGGACGCGCTGGACAACTACTACACCCAGTTCCTGCCGGCCCTGGTGAACTGCGCCGCGGTCCCTCTGCTGCTCGGGGCCCGGATCCTGTTCGCCGACTGGATCAGCGCCGTGGTGATTGTGCTGACCGTCCCCTTGGTGCCGCTGTTCATGGTCCTGATCGGGCGTTACACCGAGGACCGGGTGCGGGAGGCGCAGTCGGCACTCACCCGGCTGTCGGGTCACATGCTCGAGCTTGCCAAGGGCCTGCCCGTGCTGGTGGGGCTCGGCCGGGCCAGCGACCAGCGCAAGGCCCTGGAGGACATTTCCGAGGAATACCGTTCCCGCACCATGGGAACGCTGCGCACAGCGTTCCTCTCGGCACTCGCCCTGGAACTCATAGCGACCATTTCCGTAGCCGTGGTGGCGGTGTTCATCGGCGTCCGGCTGGTCAACGGGGACATGGGTCTTGAAGCCGGGCTGCTGGCGCTGATCCTCGCCCCGGACTGCTACCTCCCGCTCCGGGAACTGGGGACCGCGCACCACGCCAGCGATGAGGGCCGTGCCGCGCTCGCCGAAACCACCGCCGTGCTTCGCGCGCCCGAAGCCGTGCCGCTACGGCCCGCGGGTACCGCTTCCGCTGCTGCTCTGACGCCGACGGCCGCGCCGCCGGCGGTCTCCGTCACCGGGCTCACCGTCCGGTACAGCGGACGGACGCAGGCCGCCGTCGGGCCGCTGAGTTTCACTGCCGCCCCCGGCAAAATCACCGCGCTCACCGGGGCCAGCGGCGCCGGGAAAAGCACGGTCCTCGGCGTGCTCGCCGGGACCATCGGGGCAGGCGGCGGGACCACGGTCACCGGGCGGCTGGAGGGATTCACGCCGGCGGACCTCGCCTGGGTGCCGCAACACCCGGTGATGGTCGCCCCGACCGTGCTGGACGAAGTCCGGCTGTACCTGGGCCAGCCTGCCGGCCCGGCCCCCGCTCAGCGCGACGAGGAGGCGGATGACGCTGCCCGCCGGTGCCTCGCGGCGTGCGCGGCCGAGCACCTTGCCGCCAAGCACCCGGCTGAGCTCAGCCCGGGGGAGTTGCGCCGTGTGGCGCTGGCCCGTGGCCTGGCCCGGATCGAGGCCGGAGCCACCGTGCTCCTGCTCGACGAACCCACCGCGCACCTGGACCGGGAGTCCGCCAACGCGGTCAGCCAGGCTCTCTGTGCGCTGCGCGGAAAGGTGACTGTTCTGCTCGTGGCGCACGACCCGCAGACCCGCGGGCTTGCGGATGACCTGGTGCCGGTCACATCCGGAACGGGAACTGCGCCGGCTGCCCCCGCGGTCTTCAGTGCCGCAGGTTGGGTGTTGCGGCAGGTGGATCTCCCGGCAGCGCCGCCGGCGCCATCGCCGCAATCAGCGCCGCCGGCGCCATCGTCGGAGCCCGGGCCGGCACCGGTGCCGCAATCCCGGCTCGAGGCCCGCACCGGTTCCGCTCCGGTGTCTTCGGCAACGGTTCAGCTCTGCCGGCTGCTGGCTCCCGTGGCGGCGAGGTTCGGCGCCGCCGGAGCCGTCGGCACACTGGCGGCACTCTTTGCCGTTGCCCTCGCCGGACTCTCCGGCTGGCTGATCATCCGGGCCAGCGAACAGCCTCCCATCCTCTATCTGCTCACCGCCATCGTGGGGGTGCGCTTCTTCGGCGTGGGCCGGGCAACCCTGCGCTACGCCGAGCGGTTGCTGCTGCACGACGCCGTGTTTGCCGCCCTGACCAGGCTCCGGGGCCGGCTCTGGGACTCCCTGAGCCGCCGTGCGCTGTCACTGCGCCGTCTCCTGCAGGGCGGCAACGTCCTGGGCGCCGTGGTGGACGACGTGGACACAGTCCGGGAACTGCTGCCCCGGGTTGTCCTGCCTCCGCTGACGGGCGCGGCCGTCGCGGCTGCTGCGTTGACTGCGGCTGGCCTGCTGCTGCCCGTGGTCCTGCCCGCCATGGCCGCCGCCGTGCTGCTGAGCCTCGTCGCCGCTCCGGCCCTGGCGCTTGCGGCGGACCGGATGTCCGCCGGCACCGAGCAGCGGCTGCGTTCCGGTGTGCTCCGGAGTGTCGCGGCCGCGCTGGATGCCCGCGCCGAACTCCACGCCAACGGGGTATCCGCGCCGGTCCTCGCGGCCATCACCAGTGCGGACCGCGCCGCGACGGCGGCCTCCCAACGGTCCGCGTGGGCCGAAGGGCTCGGCCAGGGGCTCACGGTGCTCGCCTGCGGAGCCGCCGCCCTGGCCAGCGCCGCGTTGGCGGCCCCGCTTGCCTTAGGCGGCGGCGTGGAGCCCGCGATCGTTGCCGTCGTGGTGCTGTTGCAGCTCGCCCTCGTGGAACCCTACGGCGCGGTCACGACGGCGGTCCGCCAGTACCCCGCCCTCAGGTCGGTACTGCGGCGGATCAGCGAGGCCGGCGTCCTGGACCCGCTCGGCCAGGAACCGGCCGTCGAAGGAAGTGACGGACTGGTTCCGGTGCCGGACCGGCCGGGCGGGCAACCGGGGATCCGGCTCCGGGCGCTGTCCGCGGGATGGCCCGGTGGTCGGGACGTCTTCACCGGACTCACCGCGACGGCGGAACCGGGACGCTGGCTCGCTGTCACCGGGGCGTCCGGCTCCGGAAAATCCACCCTGCTGGCCACGCTGATGGGGTTTCTGCCGGCCCGCCGCGGGGAGTTGTCCGTCAGCGGCCGGGTCGCCTGGTGCCCCCAGGAGGCGCACCTCTTCGACTCCACCATCCGCGGCAACCTGATGCTCGGGCTTCCGGCCCGGGCCGGAGAGGACCCGCGGGAGGCTCCGCAGCCCGCGCTCGAGCAGCAGCTGCAGGACGCCCTTGCTGCGGTCGGTCTCGGCCCGCTGATGGCCAGGCTGGAGAAGTCCGCGGTTAGCGGGGGGCGCAGCGATGGTGGCGGGCTGGACACCCGGATCGGCCCCGGCGGCGCCTACCTGAGCGGCGGGGAACGGCAGCGGCTGGCGGTCGCCCGGACGCTGCTCACCGGCGCCGACGTGATCCTGCTCGACGAGCCCACGGCGCATCTGGACGCGGAGTCCGGCCGGGCGCTGCTGGCCGAACTCCGGCACGGCCTCAAAAACCGCACCGTGATCCTCGTGACGCACAACCCCGAGGACATTGACCCGGGGGACAGCCGCCTGGACCTGGACCTGGATTTGCACCTGGATCGGGACTTTGACGTGAACGTTGGCTGGGACCGGGACGAAGACCGGGACACCGCCCCGGGCGCGGCGGGGCCCGTGCTGGCGCGCGGTTAGGCAGCTAACCGGCGCGCCTACCCTTCCGCGCGCTTACTTTTCGACGCGTTTACTTTTCCACATCGTGGAAGTGATGGACGACGTCGTGAAGGAAATACTGGGCGAACGTCAGCACGGTGAACTCCGACCCGTTGCTGCGGGTGCCCCGGCGGCTCCAGCGGTCCTCGGGAACACCGGCGAAGGACGCCGCGATCCGCTCGCCCGCCGCCGTCAGCTCTTCGGCCACCACGGCCGGGTCGGCGCTGGCGTAGTCGTTCTCGATGGCCGCCCGGTCCTGGTCCCAGTCATCGAACCGCGCGTCGTCGTTGGTCAACATGAGGGACAGCCGCCGGTCGAACAGGATGAAGACGTCGCGGACATGGCAGGCGTACTCCAGCACGGACCAGGTGTTCTCATCCGGGCGGGCGCGGACGTCCGGACGCTGCAGGACGGCCCGCCACCGCGGAAGCATGCCTGCAACGGTTGCGGGGACCGTGGCGGGGGTGGCTGTGGAGGCGTCGAATCCGCACTCCGGACAAGGGCGCTGCAGCACCCAGGTCCAGTCCTTGGTATCGGGAATGATAGGCATTTCCGCAGTCTATGCGATTTTTCCGGACCCGTTGATGGAGGCTGCAAAGCCCGGCGGAGCCCCCGGAGTAGCCAGTTCCGGAGGTCCGGTACAGGCGGTTCCCAGAGGAGTAGGATTCTTCTCGGGGGGCGGGCCTGGAAAGGAATAGCCATGCTCAAGGACCAGCAAGTGAGTGCGGTGTTGCCGGCCGCGGACCTCGCCCGGGCGAGGGACTTTTACCGCGACAAGCTCGGGCTCGAACCCGAGAACTCAGATGCCGGGGACAACCTGTGGTACAAGTGCGGCTCCGGAACCGGGTTCCTCCTTTACCAGACCCCAAATGCCGGGTCGGCGAAGAATACGCAGATGGGCTGGGCTGTCGATGACGTTGCCGCCGAGGTTTCCGAGCTCCGGGGCAAGGGAATCACGTTCGAGGACTACGATTTTCCGGGCCTTAAAACCGAGGACGGCATTGCCACCGACCCGGACGGAAGCCGGGCGGCGTGGTTCCTCGACACCGAGGGCAACATCCTGAGCCTGATCCAGATGCCCTAGGCTCCCGGCGGGTTCCTGGCCGGAGCGTTCCTAGCCGCCCGCCGGGGCGGCCTCGTCCTCGGGCCAGGCCATGCTCGGTCCGATCGCGTCGACAGGCTGCGAGAGCGGAATGCCGGACCCGTCCCTCCTGCCGTGCTCGACTGGCAGGGACCGTGCCACGCCGCCCAGCGATGACGCCTTTGCCGGGCCGTGGCCCGCCCAGGCGAGCAGCAACGTGTCCTCACCCTTCAGGAAGCGGTGTGCCCGGACACCGGCCGTCGCGCGGCCCTTTGCCGGGTACTCGGCCAAGGCTGTGACCTTGGCGGTGCCGGGTGCTGTGCCGGGCAGCGCGCCGTTGGTTCCGGCGATGGTGACGACGACGGCGGCATTGTCTTCCGGCGCGGCAGCGCCGAAGAACAGCACCTTGTCGCCGGCGGCCAGCTTGATCCCCGCCATGCCTCCTGCGGTGCGACCCTGTGGACGGACCGCAGAGGCGGGGAAGCGCAGCAGCTGTGCCTGCTGCGTCAGGAAGACGAGGTCGACGTCGTCGGACCCCGCGGGCGCAACGCCCACCACGGTGTCCTTGTCCTTGAGCGCGATGACCTCCCAGTCTTCCCGGTTCAGCGGATAGTCGGGCTGGACCCGCTTGACGACGCCCTGGGCGGTGCCGATCGCCAGCACCTGGTCCAGCGGCGCGAACGCCACGAGCGCTTCACCCTTGAGCAGGGTGATGAAGTCCTTGGCCGGAACGCCGCCGGCGAGGTTCGGGACGCCCGACGTCGGCGGAAGCACGGGCATGTCCATCACCTGGAGCCGCAGCATGCGGCCCTGGGACGTGACGGCGGCGATCTCGCCGCGTGCGGAGGTCTTGACCACCGACGTGAAGACGTCGTGCCGGGTGCGCGGGCCGGCCTCGGCCAGGCTGTCCTGGTTCGCGGTCCGGGCGATCTGGCCCGAAGCGGTGAGGATCGCCCAGCACGGGTCGTCCGCGATCTCGAGCGCGAGCGGGGCGGCCTTGCCCTTCGACCCGGGAGCTGCCGCCAGCGCCGAGGCGACGGTGGGGGAGACGGCCTCGGACTCAAGCAGCACCGTGCGGCGCGGGGTGCCGTACTTTTCGGCGATCTCTGCCAGTTCGGAGGACACCAGGGCCCGGAGCAGCTCGTCGGAGCCCAAAATGGCTTCCAGTTCCGCGATCTCCCGGCGCAGTTCGTCCTGCTCTTTTTCCAGTTCGATGCGGGAGTACTTCGTCAGCTGGCGGAGCCGCAGCTCGAGGATGTAGTTGGCCTGGATCTCGGTGAGGTCGTAGATGGACATCAGCCGGGTCCTGGCCGCTGCCGCCTCGTCCGAGGACCGGATGATCTGGATGACCTCGTCGATGTCCACGATCGCGATCAGGAGGCCCTCCACGAGGTGCAGGCGGTCCTTCTTCTTGCCGAGCCGGAAGGCCGTGCGGCGGCGCACCACGTTGATGCGGTGGTCCACGTAAACCGAGAGCAGCTGCAGCAGCCCCAGAGTCTGCGGCTGGCCGTCGACCAAGGTGACGTTGTTGATGCCGAAGGAGTCCTCCATCGGCGTGAAGCGGTACAGCTGCTGGAGCACGGCGTTCGGGTTGAATCCGTTCTTTAGCTCGATTACCAGCCGCAGGCCGTGCTTGCGGTCGGTGAGGTCCACGATGTCGCTGATGCCGGTGAGCTTCTTGCCGTTGACGGCGTCCTTGATCTTTTCAATGACCTTTTCCGGACCCACCATGTACGGCAGCTCCGTGACCACCAGGCCGGTGCGGCGGGCGGACAGCTGCTCGACTTCCACCTTGGCGCGGGTCTTGAACGAGCCGCGCCCGGTCGCGTAGGCGTCGCGGATGCCCTCCAGTCCCACGATCCTGCCGCCCGTGGGCAGGTCCGGGCCCGGGACGAACTTCATGACCTCATCGAGCGTGGCATCCGGATTGGCGATCAGGTGCCGGGCGGCGGCAATGACTTCCACCAGGTTGTGCGGGGCCATGTTGGTGGCCATGCCGACGGCGATGCCGGTGGCACCGTTGACCAGCAGGTTCGGGAACGCGGCCGGCAGCACGTCCGGCTGGGTCAGCTGGTTGTCGTAGTTGGGGACGAAGTCCACCACGTCCTCATCGAGGTGGTCCGTCAGCGTCAGCGCCGCAGCCGCCAAGCGGGCCTCGGTATAGCGCGGGGCCGCCGGTCCGTCGTCGAGCGAGCCGAAGTTGCCGTGCCCGTCGATCAGCGGCAGCCGCAGCGAGAAGTCCTGCGCCATGCGGACCAGCGCGTCGTAGATGGCGGTGTCGCCGTGCGGATGCAGCTTGCCCATGACTTCGCCCACCACGCGCGCGCTCTTGACGTGGCCGCGGTCCGGGCGCAGGCCCATGTCGCTCATCATGTAGAGGATGCGCCGCTGTACCGGTTTCAGGCCATCGCGGGCATCAGGCAGCGCCCTCGAATAGATGACCGAATAGGCGTACTCCAGGAACGAGCCTTCCATCTCGGAAGTGACGTCGATATCGACGATCGTCTCGACAAATTTCCCTGCGGAGTCTGGGCTGGCTTCCCCTGCCGGGGGCGTTGATTGGCGGCGTGCCATGAGGCTGGTGGGTCCTTCTGAGGGGTGCTGAGCAAGTGCTGCGTAAGTTTATGACTAGGCTAAGCCTATGGTGGATCAGCCCGTGGGCGGCGTATATCCGGAATATTGGGAAGCCGATGTTGTCCTGCGCGACGGCGGCACCGCCCATCTGCGGCCCATCCATCCCGCGGATGCGGACGCTGTGCAGGCCTTCCACGTCGGCCAGTCGCAACAGTCCATCTACATGCGCTTCTTCGCGTTCAAGGCCCGGCTCTCCAGCAAGGAACTCAAGCGGTTCACCGAGGTTGATTACCGGGACCGGGTGGCCCTCGTGATTACGATCGGCGGCGAGATCATGGGCATCGGCCGCTATGACCGGCTGGACGACCCGGCAGAGGCCGAAGTCGCCTTCAACATCGCCGACTCGCAGCAGGGCCGGGGCATCGGGTCCATCCTCCTGGAACACCTCGCCGCCGCCGCCCGGGAAAACGGGATCCGCAGGTTCACCGCCGAAGTGCTGCCGGAGAACCGCAAGATGCTCATGGTGTTCTCCGACGCCGGCTACGACGTCAAGCGCCATTTCGACGACGGTGTGGTCAGCCTCGAGTTCAACATCGACCCGACCGACAAGTCCCGCGCCGTCATGGAGTCCCGTGAGCACCGTGCAGAGGCCCGCAGCATCCAGGAGCTGCTCGCGCCATCCTCCGTGGCGGTGATCGGGGCAAGCCGCAGGTGGGGCACCGTCGGCTACCAGCTGCTCGAACACATCATCGAGGGCGGTTTCACCGGCCCGGTGTATGCCATCAACCCGGAGGCCCTGGAGCTCGCCGGGATGTTTTCCTTCGCCAGACTTTCCGAGGTTCCCGGCCCCGTCAAGCTCGCCATCGTCGCCGTCCCGTACGACGAGGTGCCCAAGGTGGTGGAGGAATGCGGCGCCGCCGGGGTGAAGGGGATCGTGGTGGCCACCGCCGGCTTCGCGGACGACGGCGAGCGGGGCCTTGCCCGGCAACGGGAGCTGGTCCGCCAGGCCCGTGCCAACGGGATGCGCGTGATCGGCCCGGCCTCGCTGGGCATCGTCAACACCAACCCCGGCGTGTCGCTCAACGCCTCGATGGCGCCCTCACTGGCGCGCCGAGGGGGCCTGGGGCTGTTCACCCAGTCGGCGGCCATCGGCGTGGCGCTGTACGCCGCCGCCAGCCGCCGCCGGGTCGGCATCTCCACCTTCCTTTCCGCCGGGAACCGGGCGGACGTCTCCGGCAATGACCTGATGCAGTTCTGGGAAGACGACGCCGACACCACCGCCGTCGGCCTCTACCTTGAATCGATCGGCAACCCGCGCAAGTTCTCCCGTCTGGCCCGCCGGCTGGCGCGGACGAAGCCGGTGATCGTGGCCAACACCGATGCGATGGGCCTGAACCTGCCACCCGGCCATGCGGTGCGGACCACCCAGGCGCCCTCCGAGGCGGTCGACGCCATGATGCGACAGGCCGGGGTGATCCGGGTGGAAACCATCGAACAGCTCATGGATGTCGCCCAGATCGTATCGAGCCAGCCGTTGCCCAAGGGGTCCGGACTGGCTGTGTTCAGCAACTCCCGCGCCCTGGGAAAGGTGGTGGCCGACAGTGCCGGCGTCCAGGGGCTCGGCGTGGAACGCCTGGTCACCGACGTCGACCTGGACGCCGGCATGTCCCTGGCGTTGCCGGCGCTAAGGCGCAGCCTGCAGGAGACGCTGGCGGAAAACGCCGTCCACGCCGTCGTGGTGGCGCTGCTGCCGGCGCGCGGACTGACCGTGGAGAAGATCGCCGGTGTGCTGGCCGAATGCTCGGCGGCGTCGGGAAAACCGGTGGTCGCGGCGTTCAGCGGCATCCTTGATCCCTCCGTCTACGTGGAGGGAATGGTCGGCGGGCCCGACGCCGGAGGCTCGCCGCCTGCCGCAGCCGGCGGGTCGCCGCCTGCCGCAGCCGCCGTGCCGTGCTACTCCAACCCAGGGGCCGCCGTCGCGGCCCTCGGCGCCGTGGTCCGCTACGCCCAGTGGCTGGACCGGGACCAGGGACTTTTCGTGGAGCCTGAAGGCTGCGATCCCGAGGCTACCCGCGCCGAGCTCGAGGAGCTGCTCCGCGGTGTGGGTGGGGAGCAGCTGCGCAGGCTGGACCAAGCGGCCTCCTCGCGGCTGCTGGGCCACTACGGCATCCGGGTGTTGCCGTCCGAAGGCTTCGAGTCGCCGGACGAGGCCGTCGCCGCCGCGGACAGGCTGGGCTGGCCGGTGGCCTTGAAGACCACCAACCCGGCGCTCCGTCACCGGCTGGACCTCGGCGGGGTCCGCCTCGACATTGCGGACGCCGCCTCGCTGCGGTTGAACATCGTGCAGATGCGCAAATCCCTGGAACGCTACGGCGCTGTCTCGCTGGAAGTGCAGACCATGGCGCCCGTGGGACAGGCCTGCACCTTCCGCGCCATCGAGGACCCGTTGCTGGGCCCGGTGGTTTCCTTCGGCCTGGCCGGGGATGCCGTGAATCTCCTCGAGGACTGGGCCCACCGCGTCCCGCCGCTCTCGGGCTCCGATCTCCACGACTTCATCCGCGGGCCACGCGCCTCGCGGAAGCTCTTCGGCTACCAGGGGTTGCCGCCGGTGGACGCAGCGGCGCTCGAGGATCTGGCCGCCCGGCTCACCCGGCTCAAGGACAACCATCCCGAGATCGCCCTCGTGGAATTCAACCCTGTCCTGGCGGGACCCGACGGCGCCGCGATCCTCTCCGCCGACGTGCGGATCGCCAATGCGGCCCAGCGCACCGACAGCGCGCGCCGGGCGATGCGCAGCTGACGCCCTGCAGCAGGCGCTCTATTGCCCGGCAAGGGGCCGCCCGGGCAGGGCGGAGGCGCGGCCCCCGCGGGGCTCCGGCATTGCCCGGGCAGGGCAGTTAGCATGTCCCCAGCCGATCTGTGAAAATGGAGACCATGAGCTCCCAGCCTCCAACACCCCATTCCCCGGCGCCCGTCTCCGGACGGCAGGGCCCGCAGCACCAAGGCCTGCATGATCACAGCGCGCAGGGTCAAAGCCTGGAGGGGGCCCTCCAGCAGGCCGGCTTCTACCCGCGGCTCGTGGCGGACGTGGTCGCGGACGCCCTGGACGGCCGGGACTGCGTGGCCCACCTGGTCCACCTCGAAACGCACTTCGACCGCGCCGAGGTCCGGCGCCACATCACCGTGCTGGTGCTGACGGAGGACATGCTTGTCATCACCCACGTGGACGACCAGCAACTCGACGACGCCGGCGAGCAGACCGTGGCCCAGGTCTCCACGGAGTCCGTCCCGGTGACGCAGATCCGCTCCGTTGTGCTCAGCTATGTCTATGCCCAGCCCCAGGACTACAAGTCCTCGGACCCGGTCCGCGAACTGACCCTCTCCATCGCCTGGTCGGGCGGTCAGCGCCTCGACGTCGGTCCGGCCAGCTGCGGGGACCCGCAGTGCGAAGCGGACCACGGCTACAGCGGAACCATCGCCCAGGAAGACATCGTGCTCCGGATCAGCGCGGAGGCCGACGGGCTGCAGGCCGTCCAGGACGCCAAGCTGTTCGCCCGCGCCCTGCGGGCGGTCAACACCGGATCCTCGGCCCCCGCTCCGCACACCGGCCCGGGCCTGCCCCCGCGCGCCCGCATGGGCGTCTTCGGGAACCGCCTCAGCCGCGGCCACCAGCGCTGAGATGGCGGCGGTCCGCGCTCCCGAGCCATCCCCGGTAACGACTGCACCAGCCGGGCCCCACACCCTTCCTGCGCCGATGCCGGCCGCGCCGGCCTTCGGCCACCGCTCCGTCGCCGAGGTGCTGGGCAGCGCCGCGGCGAGCATCGGCGTGCCCGGCTTCGAGAACCGGCTGGGCTTGCCCGCGGGCAAACGGATCTGCGTGGTGTTGGCCGACGGGCTCGGCCGGAACCTCCTGAAGCAGAAGTCCGCCCACACCCCGTTCCTGCGCTCCGTTATGCAGGCGGGCCAGGGGCAGGTGCCGGTGTCGCTGGATTCCGCCTTCCCCTCCACCACCGCGGCGTCGCTGGCCAGCTTCGGCACCGGGCTGGCTGCGGGGCAGCACGGCATGGTGGGCTATGACGTGCTTGACCCGGACCAGGACCGGGTGGTGAACATGCTCGGCAACTGGGACGCCAAGGTGGATCCCCGGCAATGGCAGCCGTTCCGCACCGTCTTTGAGCGCGCCGCCGAGCACGTGGACGTCACCACGGTGAGCCTGCCCCAGTTCAGCAACTCTCCAATGACCCAGGCCGCGCTGCGGGGCGGCCGGTACATCACGGCCACCACTCCGCATGCCAGAACCGCCGCAGCCGTCGAAGCCATGGCCAGCGCGCAGGGCTCCCTGATGTATTTCTACGTCAACGAGCTGGACAAGGCCGGGCACCGGCACGGTTGCCAGTCGCCCCAGTGGGAGCACCAGCTTGAGGAACTTGACGCCACGGTGCGGAGGCTGGCCGCAACCCTTCCCGCCGGCACTACTGTCCTGCTCACCGCAGACCACGGCATGCTCGATGTGCCGGAATCGCAGCGGATCGACTATTCCGCGGACACGGCCCTCATCGCCGGCGTCCGGCATACCGCGGGGGAGCCGCGCATGGTCCACCTCTATCTGGAGGACGGGGCCGGCGACGCCGGACGCGCCCTGTTGCTGGAAGCGTGGCGGTCCCGTTTCGGGGACCGGATCTGGGCATTCACACGGGAAGAGGCCATCGCCGCCGGGCTCTTTGGTGAGGTGCGGTCCGGCGTCGGACCGCGGATCGGTGACGTGATGATCGCCGCCCGGGACGCGCTGGCCTTCTATGACACGCGGCGGGTGCGGCCGACGGCCATGGAGGTTGTGGGCCAGCACGGCTCCCTGACCAAAGCCGAACGCGAGGTTCCGCTGCTATGCTTCCAGGCGGACGGAACGCGGGCCCCGCGCCGCTGATCCGCCGGCCGGCGGATCAGCGGCGAGCCTGCAGGGCCGGGTCCGAAGCCGCGGCTGGGCACAGATGTGTTGTCATCCGCGTTTTAGGCCTCGCGTTGACGTCTGCATGGCATCCCCGGTGAGTGACTGCAGATCGGAGTCCGTCAGGGCTTGGAGCGTCCGGTATTTTGCTGCTGCTTCATCGGCTATTCGCTTGCGTAGCAGACCTAGTTGCCGGGCTTGCTCCTGAGCGGGATCTGTATGTATCGGGCTTTCCGGCCACGCCACAAACGGGGGAGTCAAAGCTGGATTGAACGCGGACGCCGCGATCAGTTTGGCTGCAGGCGTCATCTTGGCCAGAAACGTGGCCGTCAGGATTGGATCGAACCCGGACGCTGCGATGAGTTTCGCTGCAGCCGTTATGGTCCTGGCGTTCGTTGGCTGGCGCTGTCCTCCTCGGCGAAGAACATCAGCTTTCTTTGTTTCCGTGTCCGAGATTGGTTGTCTTGCTCGATTTTGGCTGACCGTCGGGGCGAGCGCTTTCAGGAGTTTTGCGGTCCGGGTCCTGTAGTCCTCGCTGAAGTAGCTCTGATCAAAGCGTTGTACGCTCTCCAGGGGGTATTCCGAGGCACAGGCATAGGCCTCCTCGAGGGCGCTTCGTCGCTCCCCATGCATCTCAAAGTAAATGTGCTTGCCCCAACGGCCAAGTACTATAAGGGCAGCGTTCGATGCCTCGCCCGACGAGCCTCTCGTCATCGCGGCCGGGTCTAAATTTGCCAGTTCGGTGAATTTTCCTGCCGCCAGCTGCAACTGCTGACTTTGTAGAATTTCCCCCGAAGTCCTAGCCGCTGTGAGCAGGTGGTCAATGGCCGAGCGGGCTGTAACCAGTACATGCTCGTCAAGCTTTGCCTCCACTCTCTGCAGGTCGCCTCTGAGATCGTCGAGCTTTCCAATTACCTTCTGATCTCGCCCCACAATTCCTTGGGTGATCGCTACCAGAGTTGATGCTGCCGGCGGCAGGCCTTGAAGTGAAAGTAGCAGGTCCCCGAACTTGGCGACGGCCGTGATCGGGCTGCTGTCCAGGAGAGATCGGACTTCGCTCAGCAAACTTTCGCGAGCAGTTGGCCCGAGCTGCACCCACGTGCGCGCGGAGTCAACGGACAGCTTGTCATCCCCCATGATTGTTCGCAAAAGTGCCGCAACCGTTTCGGGGCTCTGTGCGCCCGCGGCGGCCAGAGTTTCTATTGTCTTTCTGACGGAATCCCCGCTTGGGCGGGCGGGGAGGTCGTTTGGACTAACTATTGTCCTTCGACTGACTGCGGGGTCGTCCGCAGGGCGGCCTACAAACGAGCTAGTGCGGTGCAGCTGGCCGTTAGCGAAGTAGATCCTTAGTGTTCCACCATTTCTGCTGGCTTCAATTTGGGCGCGCGCCAAGGAAATAGCAGCTTCTTTGGTCGGGGCGTAGGCGAGAGGCGGGTGGCCCTCGGCAGCCCTAACGGCCCATCCCCGGGGAGAGGGGGCCTTGTCGACGACGCGGAGAATGGGTCGCGGCATGTTTCTAGTATGAGCTTTCCCGCCAGCTATTGGTATGTGAACGACTCACAAGAAGAAACGACGCAAGCGGGATAGCCAGTGCATCTACACTTCGCCGACTCAGTCCGGCAGGGGCGCTCCACGGTCCGGCCGGAGCCGGTCCTGGCCGACAGGGCCTAGCGGCACCCTCGAGCCGTCAGGTCCTGGAGCCCTGCATGTTCCGGTTCGCCAGCGCGGAAAGATCCGACCCGAAATCCGCTCCGCCGCGAAAGGCAGCGACGGCCGCTGGCCTTCACCCGTCGATCAGATCATTGCAGCCACTACCATCCTGTGGCCGCAATGATCAGAGGACAGGCGCTAGTCTCCGCGGGTACCGAAGACGATGTCGTCCCAGCTGGGGACGCTGGAGCGTTTGGGCTTGGCGGGCTGGCGCTCGGGCTGATCCGATTCACGGTCTGTTCGGGACCCTGCGGCGTCGCGCTGCTGCCGGCGTGGGTTTCCGCCGCCGAGGAGTTCGTCCAGGCCTTTGCTCGGTGTGGGTTCCTGCTGCCCGGTGGGACGGAGCTGCGACGCCACGATGGTGATCTCCCGCGTATCCGTGCTCACGCCGTCGTGCAGTTTGAGGGAGTCGTCCTCAGGGCCATCCGGCGCCGGGGCCAGAGCGAGGCGGGACATGATCGAGGGCCGGCCGCCGCCGCGGCGTCCCCACGCGCCTGCTGCCGGCTGTTCGTCTGCTTCCGCCTGCGCATCCGGGGCGTCTGCTTCCGTACCGTCTGCTTCCGTGCCGTCCGTTGCCGGGCCGGCGGGAAGCTCCTCGGCGGGTTCGGCCGGCTCATCGGCCGCGGCCTCCGCTGGTGCATCGGACGGGAGCTCAGACGGCCGCGGGTGCGCTGCAGGGACGCCGTTGGTCAAGAGCCGGGCAAGGGCGTCGTCTGCGTCCTCGTCGACGCCAAGCCGTTGGCCGCGGCGGGGAGCGCAGCATGTCGAGCAGTCCGTCGGCTTCCTGGTTCTGCTGCGGCTGGAGTTGCTGGATCACGTTCTGCTGGGCCGTTGCCGTCCGTGCCGTGGCATCGGCGTCGGTCTCAAAATCGAAGGGGCGGTCGGAGACGGCCGAGAGGCGGCGCGCGGGAACCGGCCCGTCGAGGGGCTCCAGTTCGCTGAGCTGCTGGGCCCATCGGTTCGCGTTCTGCAGCGATTTCCGGGACGGGTTGAAGGTCCACATCGCAGGAGGCTCTTCACCGATACCGGCATGGCCGGACTGCTGGTCGAAGCGGGCCACGACGTTCCAGTTGCCGTCCGTGCGGCGCCAGGAGTCCCACTCGACGCTCGAGGCATCGATGCCGTGCGCCGTCAGACGGTGGGCCACCATGTCATTCAGGGTGGCCGGGCTGTCGCCGAACGCCGAACGGTATACGTCCTGGCCCGGGCCGGGGGAGGCGACCTCCACCTTGCGGGCCTGTTGGGCGATGTACTCGCGTTCGGCCAGTACCGGACCTTCGTACCGCTGGACTTTGGCGAGCGGAATGCCCGAGAGCTCAGCGACTTCCGCCGCCGTTGAACCGTTGCGGATCCGGGCCTGGATATCGCGCGGTGACATGGCAATAGGCGCAGCTGTCGCCGCGGCAACGGCCTTGGCCGGCGTCCGGCTGGCTGCCACCCGCAGTGCTTCATCGATCGGCAGCTGGAACATCTCGCCGCCGGCGCCGCTCAACAGGAGATGCTTCCCGTCGTCGTGGACGCCTACAAGCCGTAGATCCTGCATACAAATCCTCCACCCTGGCATTACTAACAATCGAAACTCTGCCACCCGGAGCGACATAATCGGGTCAAGGCGGAGGGCGCGCCGCGAATTTCCGCCACTTTTCACTGCATTTT